>UQJE01000050.1 GCA_900541345.1 uncultured Blautia sp. | reverse complement strand
GCTTGGAAGCAACGGAACTTCCGAAGATTGAGCCTTATGCGGTGGTGGAACTAGAAGAACCAGTATATGCTCCTTATGTGCAGAGAGGAAACTTTCCTGTATTAGTGGAGAAGATTACCTGTAAGGGTATCCGCCCTGTTCCAAATAAAAATATGTAGGCGGTCAAAGTTCCTGCCCTCGTTCTGACGTACCAAACGACAGGTTGAGGGCAGGGCAATGGTAACGCTATTGCAGATAGGAGGTTTGATAAATTTGGAAGAAAGAAGCGGAAGTTTTCTTCCAGAACTCCCCTACACTAACAGGGGAGTAATACGACAGAAAGAAGAATTAAGTGCCTTGATAGACTGGTGCCAGATAACCATTAAGGAAGTTCCGTTAGAAGCGGTTATAGAAGATGTGCTGAGAATACCATTGGAACTTATGACGGTAACAGGCTATGAAAAGGGGATTGCAGGACATGAGGTTGTGGCGATCTTCGATAATATCAAAGTGCTAAAGCCGACAGGACATGCACAGTATCAAGGCTTTCAGATTTTAATGAGTGGGAAAGGCTGTCGCAACTATGAGAATTTTTTACAACTCAATGAGGAAACATGGTTTGATTTCTTAAACAGAGTTTGTCAGTATCATATCAATGTTCCTCGGATTGATTTGGCGATAGATGATAGAAAACCGTATTTGAGTATTCCCGATTTGATTGTACGGACAAAAGAGGGATTGCTTTCTTCAAAGTTACGGGAGATAGATTTTCACGACTCGGGAGAACTGAAAGAAGAAGTGTTTCAGAGTAAAGGTGGTAGTCTTTATCTTGGCAGTTCAGCCAGTAATTTGAGATTGGTATTTTATGAAAAGGGATATGAACAGAATAAAAAGTATGGAACAGAATTAGATGAAAATTGGAATAGATATGAATTGAGATTTCGGCAGGAAATGGCAGTAAGTGTAGTACAGGAATTATTGAGATACAGAGATGTGGCAGGACTGGCAATGGAAGTATTGAACAGCAAAATACGATTTTTAGAAAAGCCGACAGACAGCATGACAACACGAAAAAGGCTTTATCCAACCTATCAAGCGTGGGCGGAACTGATGAAAGACATAGGCAAGGTCAAACTCACCATGCAACCACAGAAGAAAAGTCTACAAAAGGTGTGGGAGTGGTTAGAAAAGTATGTTGCCCCGTCTTTGAAACTGTTTGAAGAGGTTGGGAAGATAGAGAAAAGAGATTATATCGGTAATCTTGTAAAAAATGGAGAAATGAATATCACACAGAAGCAGTTGTATGATGATTATATAAAAGCAAGAAAATTAGACGAAAGGGGGTAATCGTATCGAAAAAGCATTATTAAACGTAAAGGAACTTTCAGAATATCTAGGGATTGGTGATACAAAAGCAAGGGAGCTTTTACATAATCCATATAATAATTTTACGGTTAAGATTGGAAATCGTCTGTATGCTCACAAAGCAAGATTAGATAAATGGCTGAATAATCAAGTTGTAGAGTAAGAAAAGGACTATTTGACAGTTTTTCGTACATTTTTAAGGAAGTTCCTCGATTGAAATAACAGGAAATATATGATAAAATTGAGAAGATTTAATAGTTCTTTTCCCGATTTTGCTAGGAAAGGAGGCAGTGATGGGTAAATCACTTAACGGGAAAGAATTAGGGAATGGTATATCTCAAAGAAAAGACGGATTATATCAAGCCCGATTTATCAATCGTTTCGGTAAAAGACAGACAATTTATGCAAAAACTTTAAATGAGGTAAGACATAAGTTGCGAACCGAACAGTATAATGATGAAAAAGCAATCAATGTTGTTGATAAGAATATGACATTAGATGAATGGTTCGATATATGGCTAAGCACTTGCAAGAAAAATTGCAGAAGTTCTACAAAGGGTTCTTATATTACCCACTATAAGCGTATTCAAGAAGAATTAGGGTGGCGAAAATTAACGTCGTTGAACCTAATTGTTATGCAAGAAGCGTTTAATAAATTGAAAACAGATAATGCAAGGAAAAATTCTAAAAAGATACTGGTAGATATGCTGAATAGGGCAGTTGATACAGATTTGCTTGTAAAGAATGTCGCAAAACAGATAAATACTGTGATTGCCAAAGAAGAGAAAAAAGAAAGGCGTGTTCTGACAATAAGGGAAACAGAGCTTTTCTTGGAACAGGCAAAAGGAACATTTTATGAAAATTTGTTTATTTTAGCATTAGAAACAGGATTGCGAGTGGGAGAGTTATCAGCTTTACAATGGGAAGATATAGATTTTAAGAAAAAAGTTATCCATGTAAAGCATACATTGTGTTATTTCAGTAAAAATGGAAAATATGTATTTGAAATGCACGACACCAAAACAAATAACGGAAAAAGAACCATTCCATTGACTGCAAAAGCAATCAATAGTCTAAAATGTCAAAAACTGCAAAAACAGGAAATCATTCTAAAAGGCAAAACTGCAAAGGAAGAATTTCAAAATCTTGTTTTTGTTACAAAGAATAATCAGCCGACACAACAGTTTTTAATCAATCAATGTATGCAGTTGGTTATTCAGAACATGAACAAAGCAGGTATAGATTTTTCCCCCTTTACATTGCACACACTTCGGCATACGTTTGCTACAAGAGCAATCGAATGTGGCATGAACCCCAAAACATTACAGAAACTTTTGGGACATGGCACATTACAAATGACAATGGACTTGTATTGCCACGTAACAGAGGACACGCTGTTCTTGGAAATGGAAAAGTTCGAGAAAAGGTGTAGTTGAATGTGAAATGGTGTAAAAATGGTGTAGTAGGGGATAAAAATAGAAAATAAGGGCGAGAAAAGCCTATAAATACGGAGGTTTTAGAAGATATGGAAGCATACAAGCAAGAATTTATTGAATTTATGGTAGAGAGCGACGTGCTCAAATTCGGAGAATTTACTTTGAAAAGCGGGAGAAAATCCCCGTTCTTTATGAATGCAGGTGCGTATGTAACAGGCTCTCAGTTAAAAAGACTTGGGGAATACTATGCAAAAGCAATCCATGAAACATACGGAGATGATTTTGACGTATTATTTGGACCGGCATATAAGGGAATTCCGCTTGCAGTTGTGACAGCTATGGCATACAGTGAGCTGTACGGAAAAGAAATTCGCTACTGCTCAGATCGTAAGGAAGAAAAAGACCACGGGGCAGACAAGGGAAGCTTTCTTGGAAGCAGTTTAAAAGATGGGGACAGAGTAGTTATGATCGAGGATGTTACTACGTCTGGAAAATCTATGGAAGAGACTGTGCCGAAGGTGAAAGGTGCTGCAGATGTAACAATCGTAGGACTTATGGTATCCTTAAACCGCATGGAAGTTGGAAAAGGCGGAGAGAAATGCGCTCTTGATGAAGTAAAGGATCTTTACGGCTTTGACACAGCGGCAATTGTATCTATGGACGAAGTTGTAGAATATCTCTATAACAGAGAATGTCAGGGACGCGTCATTATTGACGATACGCTCAAGTCTTCCATAGACGCATATTACGAACAGTACGGTGCAAAATAGGAAACAGAAAGGAGGGCTTTGGAGATGAATGAAAAGGTCTATAAAACAATGACCGGAGCAGGAGCGGGGAACATTGCTGTGGGAATCGTAGTCCTGGTGACGGGAATTGTTTCCGGGATTCTGATGATTGTAAACGGAGCCCGGCTGCTGAAACGGAAATCAGAAATTCTGATATAGGGGTAGAAATTGAGAAATGAAACAAAAAAGCTGATCCGACGCACAGGGCTTGGACTGTTTGTGCTTTATATGCTGCTTCTTCTGTACTTTCTGTTTTTTTCAGAAGAGTACGGAAGAGTGGCGGAGGCAGAAAGAGAGTTTCGATATAATCTTGTCCCATTTGTGGAAATCAGACGGTTCTGGGTTTATCGGCATCAGCTGGGACTTCTGGCACTTATGACAAACATTTGCGGAAATGTAATTGGGTTTGTTCCGTATGGATATATTCTGCCTGTTGTGACCAGACGTATGCAGAACGGTTTTCTGATTGTTTTATCAGGATTCTGTTTAAGCCTTACAGTGGAAACCATTCAGCTTATTACAAGAGTGGGCTGTTTCGATGTGGATGATCTGATACTGAATACACTTGGGGCGGCGCTTGGTTATCTGCTCTTTGTCATCTGCAATATCATTAGGAGAAAATATTATGGCAAAAAGATATAGATATGCGTTTGCAAAGAAAAAAGAGGCAGGGAAAGGGAAGCTGTCGGCAGGTCTTGCCGTGGCTTCCTTTCTCCTGTTTTTGGCAGCTGTTCTTCTTTCCTTTTTTCTGGAAGGGAGATACGGATTTATTGTAGGAAGCGTAAGCCTGTTTGCGGCGCTGTTGTCCGTTTACGGATTTATTATGGGACTTTTAAGCTTTTCCGAAGAAAACTGTAAGCATCATACAAGTATTATCGGCTCTATTGCAAATGGATTCATTACGGTAGGCTGGATTTTTCTGTTTTTAATGGGGGTATAATATGGATAAGAGAGCGCGTCTGAAAAAACAGATGGATTTTATTATTGAGGTGGATAAAGTGAAAAATATTGTCCGCCAGACGTATCTTGCTGATGGAAAGAGAAAGGAAAATGATGCGGAGCACTCCTGGCATCTTGCTCTTATGGCAGTCCTTTTAAAGGAATATGCCAGGGAGGAAATTGATCTTTCCAGAGTGATTCCAATGGTCCTGATTCATGATCTTGTGGAAATTGACGCGGGAGATACGTATGCCTATGATGAGGAGGGTGCTTCTACAAAGGCGGATAGAGAAGAAAAGGCTGCGAACCGTATTTTCGGGCTGCTTCCAAAGGATCAGGGGACATATTTTATGGAGCTCTGGAGAGAATTTGAAGCATATGAGAGCAGCGATGCAAAATTTGCCCGTATGTTGGATAACAGCCAGCCACTCTTTTTGAATGATGCATCTCAGGGGAAAAGCTGGAGGGAACACGGGGTAAAGAAAAGCCAGATTTATAAAAGAAATGCAAAAACAAAAGAAGGATCACAGGAAATCTGGGAATATATGCAGGAGCTTGTGGAAAAGCATGTGCAACTGGGAAATGTGACAGACGATATGAATGAAACAGAGTGAAAGGAAATAAAGATTTGGACGAATGGATGATGGAGCGCTACGCGCTTGCTAAAACAAGGGTAGGAGAAATTCCGGGAGAACATGATGCGGCCCAGCCGTATCTTGATTTTTTTCATAAAACAGCAGAATTTCTTCTGAAAACAATTCAGGTAATGGAAAAAACAGGGGAGCAGTCCCTTAAAGAACTGCAGACAGAAAACAGAGCGTTATATGAGGATATTCTTCCGGAAAATTATAAGACCTCTTATGGGAATCCGGCGTATGCTGCAGAGAAGCTGGGAGAGTATGGAAAATTGTTTTCTTTTTTGTATGCAGAGCTTCGAGGCGCTGTTGTGTCCGCTTATGAAAAGCGGACAGAGGAAATGACACAGATGCTGGAGCTGTTTCTCGAGGTGTATTCTGCTTTTGCCCAGGAGGAAATTCCAGAGCCGGAGGAAATGAAGGGAATCCTTACTTCCTATGTAAATGATTACTGTCAGGATATGATGGAGAGAAGAATAAGGGAAGGGGTGGATTCCGATCTTACTTTTGCCCTTGACCTTATTATGAAATCTGATCTGTCTGATCTTCGCTATCTTTATCAGTACGGAGAGTTTGTCTCAGAAAACGAGACGGGCGTGGCGGAATTTTTAAATTCCCTTTCCCAGGAAGAAATTGACGATATGGCATCTACCTATACAGAGGGATACCGGATCGGCTTTATTATGGGAAGAAAAGATATAACAAAAAAGAAAACGGTTAATATCCGATATAATCTGGGCTTTGAACGTATGGTAAAAGCAGCTGTTCTTCAGTTTGAAAAAATGGGATTAAAGCCTGTGATTTACCGCCATGCAGTGCATGCTGTAAATAAAAAAGGTCAGAATCGCGTCGGATACACAGGCGGTATTGCAAATCCGCAGTACGATTACGACCACAGACAGGATGACGCTCTGTTTCTTGACAGCGATTTTGTAAAGAGAAAGCTTCGGGCAATGCAGACCTCTTACGAAAAATATAAGGATCTAGCAGAGGTACATGGAGGACCGGCTGTCATTGAAACATTCGGAGAAGCTCCTTTTTCACCAGAAAAATGCGAACAGGCGCTTTCTTACAGTGAGGTACAGCAGAAGCTCCAGATTGAGCTGGATAATGAATCCGGTCAGATTGTAAACAGATATATTAAAGGAGACGAGAGAAGCTTTACAATCATTGCTTATCCTGTTCCGGAAATCGGAGAAAAATTCCCGGAAATTTTCCGTGAAATCGTAAAAATCAATACGTTGGATTATCATCTTTATCAGAGTATTCAGCAGACCATTATTGATACTCTGGATACCTGCGAGTGGGTGGAAATTAAAGGTCAGGACGGCAACGAGACAGATCTTCTTATTCATCTTCATGAACTTAATAATCCGGAAAAAGAAACAAATTTTGAAAACTGTGTGGCAGACGTAAATATTCCGGTAGGTGAAGTCTTTACTTCCCCTGTGCTCGCGGGAACCGGAGGTATTCTCCATGTGAAAAAAGTATACTTAAACGGTCTGCAGTTTAAGAATTTAAAGCTTGTATTCGACTGTGGACAGGTGATTGATTACAGCTGTACAAATTTCGAAGATGAAGAGGAAAACAGACGATATATCGAAGATAATATTCTTCATCATCACGTAAAATTACCGATGGGAGAATTTGCGATCGGAACAAATACAACTGCCTATGTGGCAGCGGAAAAATATGGAATTGGAGACAAGCTTCCGATTCTCATCGCAGAGAAAATGGGTCCTCATTTTGCAGTAGGAGATACTTGTTACAGCTGGGCAGAGGATACGGCTGTCTTTAATCCGGACGGAAAAGAAATTATTGCAAGGGATAATGAAATTTCTATTCTCCGAAAAGAGGATTTGAGTATGGCATACTACGGCTGCCATACGGACATTACCATTCCATATGAAGAGCTTGGCAGTATCCGTGTTATTGATGACGATGGAGATATGGTTTCTATTATCGAGAAGGGCAGGTTCGTTCTTTCGGGAACAGAAAAACTGAATGAACCTTTTGAAGAAAAATAAAATATCTTTTATGAGAATAAAATATCTTTTGGGGTGTTTTGGGTTGACAGAAAAAGGGAATCTTAGTAGAATTTACGCGTAGAAGAGGATTTTTCGGACAGAGCAGGTTTTTCCTGTTCTGCCCTAAAATACATATTAAAAGGAGAACAATTATGGCAAAAGTAGGAATTGTGATGGGCAGCGACTCAGATATGCCTGTTATGAGCAAGGCAGCAGATATTCTGGAAAAACTGGGAATTGATTATGAAATGAAAATTATTTCCGCACACAGAGAACCGGACGTGTTCTTTGAGTATGCAAAAACTGCGGAAGAAAAAGGTTTTAAAGTGATTATTGCAGGAGCAGGAATGGCAGCACATCTTCCGGGAATGTGCGCAGCTATTTTCCCAATGCCTGTCATTGGTATTCCTATGCATACAACTTCTCTGGGAGGAAGAGATTCTCTTTATTCGATTGTACAGATGCCTTCCGGTATTCCGGTTGCTACTGTGGCAATTAACGGCGGTGCAAATGCAGGGCTTCTTGCAGCGAAAATCCTTGCAACTTCAGATGAGGAACTTCTGGGACGTTTAAAAGCTTACAGCCAGGAATTAAAAGAGCAGGTTGAGGCAAAAGACGCAAGACTTCAGCAGGTTGGATATAAAGAGTATTAATGCCGTGTAAGGCAGCTTTTACTATAATATATAAAGAATACAGGGAGGAACATTATGGATTACAAGAAAGCAGGCGTGGATATTGAAGCCGGATATAAATCAGTGGAGCTTATGAAGGAGCATATTAAAAAGACAATGCGTCCGGAGGTTTTAGGTGGAATCGGCGGTTTTTCCGGTGCATTTTCCATGAGCGCATTTAAGGATATGGAAGAACCGACACTTGTTTCCGGTACAGATGGATGCGGAACAAAGGTAAAGCTTGCTATGGTTATGGATAAGCATGATACAATCGGTATTGATGCAGTGGCTATGTGTGTAAATGATATTGCCTGTGCAGGAGCAGAACCTCTGTTTTTCCTGGATTACATTGCCTGCGGCAAAAACTATCCGGAGAAAATTGCAGAAATTGTAAAAGGTGTTGCAGAAGGCTGCTGCCAGTCTGATGTAGCTCTTATTGGCGGCGAGACAGCAGAGCATCCGGGACTTATGCAGGAAGATGAATATGATCTTGCCGGTTTTGCAGTAGGCGTAGTAGATAAAAAAGACCTTCTCACAGGAGAAGAGCTGGAAGCAGGAGATGTTCTTATTGGTATGGCTTCTACAGGTGTACACAGCAACGGTTTTTCTCTTGTACGAAAAGTTTTTGATATGACAAAAGAATCTCTTGATACTTATTATGAAGAACTTGGAACAACTCTTGGAGAGGCACTTCTTGCACCTACAAGAATTTATGTAAAAGCATTAAAGAGCATCAAAAACGCAGGTGTACGCATTCACGCATGCAGCCATATTACAGGCGGCGGTTTCTATGAGAATGTGCCGCGTATGTTAAAAGAGGGAACAAGAGCGATCATTGAAAAAGACAGCTATCCTGTTCTTCCTATTTTCAAGCTTCTTGCTGAAAAAGGCGATATTGAAGAAAAAATGATGTACAACACTTATAACATGGGCCTTGGAATGGTTCTTGCTGTAAATCCGGCAGATGTAGAAAAAACAATGGAAGCGATCCAGGCAGCTGGAGATAAGGCATATGTAGTTGGTCGTATCGAAGAGGGAGAAAAGGGAGTGACCTTATGCTAAAGGTTGGTGTTCTTGTTTCAGGAGGAGGAACAAATCTTCAGGCAATCTTGGACGCTGTGGATTCCGGGGAAATTACAAATGCAGAGGTAAGTCTTGTAATCAGCAATAATCCCAATGCATATGCTCTTGAGCGTGCAAAGAAACATGGAATCGAGGGAATATGTATCTCGCCTAAGAGCTTTGAGTCAAGAGAGGAATTTCACAAAGCCCTTCTTGGAAAGCTGAAGGAAAGAGGTGTGGATCTTGTCGTTTTGGCGGGTTGTCTTGTTGCTATCCCGCCTATGATCGTGGAGGCATTCCCAAATCGTATTATTAACATTCACCCGTCGCTCATTCCATCTTTCTGCGGAGTGGGATATTATGGGCTTCGCGTTCATGAGGCAGCTTTAAAAAGAGGTGTGAAGGTAACGGGAGCAACGGTTCATTTTGTGGATACAGGTACAGATACAGGCCCCATTATTATGCAGAAAGCAGTGAAGGTAGAAGAAGGAGATACTCCTGAAATTCTTCAGAAACGTGTGATGGAAAAGGCAGAGTGGAAAATTCTGCCTCTTGCCATTGACCTTATTGCAAATGATAAAATTGAAGTTGTAAACGGAAAAGTTGCGGTGAAGGAGTAAGACATGAAGGTACTGATTGTAGGAAGCGGCGGAAGAGAGCACGCAATTGCATGGAGTGTTTCTAAAAGCCCGAAGGTGGAAAAAATTTATTGTGCTCCGGGAAATGCAGGAATTGCAGAGCTGGCAGAGTGTGTGCAGATTGGCGCAATGGAATTTGAAAAGCTGGCGGATTTTGCAGAAGAGAATAAAATTGACCTGACCATTATTGGTATGGACGACCCGCTTGTAGGGGGAGTTGTAGATGTATTTGAGGCACGTGGACTGAAAGTGTTCGGACCAAGGAAAAATGCAGCCATTCTTGAAGGATCCAAAGCATTTTCAAAAGATCTGATGAAAAAATACAACATTCCCACAGCAGCATATGAAAACTTTGATGATCCGGAGGAAGCCCTTTCTTATCTTCGCACAGAAGCAAAGTTTCCTATTGTGCTGAAAGCAGATGGACTTGCTCTTGGAAAAGGTGTTCTGATTTGCGCAGACCTTTCTGAGGCAGAGGCAGGCGTACGGGAAATTATGGAAGATAAAAAATTCGGCAGTGCGGGAAACACAATGGTTGTCGAAGAATTTATGACGGGAAGAGAAGTTTCCGTATTGTCATTTGTGGACGGAAAAACCATTAAAACAATGACTTCTGCTCAGGACCACAAGCGTGCACTGGATGGAGACAAAGGATTGAATACGGGCGGCATGGGAACCTTTTCTCCAAGTCCGTTCTATACAGAGGAAGTAGACGAATTTTGTAAGAAATATATTTATCAGCCTACAGTTGATGCGATGGCAGCAGAAGGACGTCCGTTTAAGGGGATTATTTTCTTCGGTCTTATGCTGACAGCGGAAGGACCAAAAGTTCTGGAATACAATGCCCGTTTTGGAGACCCGGAGGCACAGGTTGTACTTCCGAGAATGAAAAATGACATTGTAGAAGTTATGGAAGCCTGTGTGGAGGGAACTCTTGACAAAGTGGATCTTCAGTTTGAAGATAATGCAGCAGTTTGTGTAGTACTTGCAAGTGACGGATATCCGGTTCATTACGAAAAAGAAATTCCAATGTCCGGATTTGAAAATTTTAAGGGTAAAGAAGGATATTACTGCTTCCATGCGGGAACAAAGGAAAAAGACGGACAGATTGTCACAAACGGCGGACGTGTTGTGGGAATTACCGCAAAAGGGAAAAATTTAAAAGAAGCAAGAAAAAATGCTTATGAAGCGACAGAGTGGATTACATTTGCCAACAAGTATATGAGACATGATATTGGAAAGGCAATAGATGAAGCAGAATAAGGAGATTTTAATATGTATTGTGTAAAAAAAGTGACAGAGGACACTTTTTGGATTGGAGCAAGCGACAGAAGACTGGCACTCTTTGAGAACATTTACCCCATTCCAAGAGGCGTATCTTATAATGCTTACGTACTTATGGATGAAAAGACAGTTCTTCTTGACACAGTAGATAAATCAGTAAGCGGACAGTTTTTTGAAAATCTGGAGCATGTTTTAGGCGGAAGAAGCCTGGATTATCTGATCGTAAATCACATGGAGCCGGATCACGGCGCTACTATAGCGGAAGTGGCAATGCGTTATCCGGAAGTGAAGATTGTGGGAAATGCGAAAACATTTACAATGATGAAACAGTTCTTTGATTTTGATGTGGATGCCCATGCAGTTGTAATCAAGGAGGGAGATACATTAAGCACAGGAAAGCATACCCTTGCTTTTGCCATGATTCCGATGGTTCATTGGCCGGAGGCAATGGTGACATACGATGCCTATGACAAGGTATTATTCAGTGCAGATGCATTTGGAACTTTTGGCGCTTTAAACGGAAATATTTTTGCGGATGAAGTGAATTTTGAAAATGAATGGCTGGATGATGCAAGAAGATACCTTACAAATATTGTGGGAAAATACGGAGTGCAGGTACAGGCTGCGCTTAAAAAAGCCCTGACTCTTGACATTCAGATGATCTGCCCGCTTCATGGTCCTATATGGAGAGAAAACCTGGGATGGTTCATTGACAAATATCAGAAGTGGAGCACTTACACACCGGAAGACCACAATGTGCTGATTCTGTATGCTTCTATTTACGGAAATACAGAAAATGCGATGGATGTTCTGGCAAATAAGCTTGCTGAGGCAGGAGAGAAGAATATAGCAATATACGATGTATCTGTGACAGACCCGTCTTATCTTCTGTCAGAGGCATTTCGCTGTGACAGAATTATTTTTGCTTCTCCTACTTATAATGCAGGAATGTTCCCGAAGATGGAGACACTTCTTCTGGAATTAAAGGCTCACAATTTCCAGAATAGGAAAGTTGCAGTTGTGGAAAACGGAACATGGGCATGTACTGCCGGAAAACAGATGAAAGATATTCTTTCTCAGATGAAGAATATGGAAATCTACGAGGGAGCAGCAGCCGTAAAATCTTCTTTAAAAGAAGAAAATTTAAGTCAGCTTGACGGTATTGTGGAGTTTATGACAAAATAAGAATGGAAAAAGAAAAGGTAACATCTCAGAAGGTGCGCAGCAGGTTAAAAGAACTGGAAGATGAGAAATACAGAGAATTTCATTCGGGATTACTCCCGGGAACAGAGAATATTCTCGGCGTCCGTCTTCCGGCGCTTCGAAGTCTTGCAAAAGAAATTGCAAAGAATGACTGGGAGGAATGGTTTTTTCAAAAAAACGATATTTATTATGAAGAAACCATGCTGCGCGGCCTTGTGACTGCTTATGCGAAAATGGACTGTGATACCAGGCTTTCTTATATCAGGGCATTTGTGCCGGATATAAATAACTGGGCAGTGTGTGACTGTGTGTCCAATACTTATAAAGATGCAGAAAAATTCCCGGAAAAATACTGGGAATTTATTGCCCCTTATTTTTCATCAGACAGGGAGTTTGAGGCAAGGTTTGGGGCTGTGATGCTTTTAAGCCATTTTGTAAAGGAAGAATATGTGGAGGAGGGGCTTTTACGTCTTGAAGAAATTCATCAGGAAGGGTATTATGCAAAAATGGCGGCTGCCTGGGCAGTCTCTGTATATTTTGCGGCTTTTCCGGAGAGAATTTTAAAATATCTTCAGAAAGAATGCCGGTTTGATGAATTTACTTACCGCAAATCTCTGCAGAAAATTCTGGAATCCTACAGGGTGACAAAGGAATATAAAGCAGTTATCAGAGAAATGAGACAGAGAGGATAGAAAAATGGGAATCAGCAAAGAAGAGGCAGTGAAAGCGCTGCAGACAAGAGACAAATTATACGTGGCATACGCGCAGGCGACAAAACTGCCTTATGTAACATGTGATGAAGAAACTTTTAATGATCAGGCATGGATTTTTGCAACAGAGGAAGAAATAAAAGAGTTTGGAAAAAAATGTCTGGAAGATAAAATTCTTCTGATGGGAATGCGCTATGAGAAAAAGGATTTCCCCAGATTGTACGGAACCTTTTATGCAATCGGCGTAAATTCTGTTGTATGGACAGAAGGGGAAGAAAAAATCGAGGTAGAGCTTTCAGATATAGCCAAACAGGCAGATATGAGCAAGGTTGAGGAGAGTAAACGTCCTCTGTTTAATCCGGCTCTTCAGCTTTCCGGTATTTATTTTATGCAGGAGCTTCGCCGCCCTGTGAAAAAAGAAGAGCGGAAAAACATGAGAGAAATGGAAGAGGAAGTTCTTGCTAATATTGTAAAATCGAGTTTTCTTGTTGCGATGGCAACAGATGAAAATGACCCGAAGAAGGTGAATATTCCGTATCTGAAAACAAAAGACGATAAAATTCTTCAGCCAGTGTTTACAGATGTAATGGAATTTGAGAAATTTGCAAAAGGTAAAAAGATGAGAGTGGCAAAAGTACCGTTTGCCAAACTTTTGGATTTGATGATCGAACAGGCACATGCGTATGTGATCAATCCGCAGGGCTTCAATCTTGTTCTTGACAGAGAACAGCTGAAACGTATTGCAGGAATTATTAATAAATAAAGAGTTTCGGGTATCTGTAGTATACAGATGCCCGTTTTTGATTACCGGAAAAGCAGTATGAATATACGAATCTTTGTTCCTTGGTTGATATTTTTAAAATAAATATTTTCAAAAGTGGTATTTTGTGCTAGTATATGTATAACATACAAAGGAGATGTTAATATGATAATCGAAATAGATTTTAACAGCGATGAAGCGATTTATGTACAGCTTACAAATCAGATTATTATGGGCATTGCCACTTCGAGACTGCGGGAGGGGGATCCGCTTCCTTCTGTGCGGCAGCTTGCAGATACGGTAGGAATCAATATGCACACGGTAAATAAGGCGTATTCTCTTTTGCGTCAGGAAGGGTTTGTATCCATAGACAGACGAAAAGGTGCGTTTATTTCCATAGATGTAGATAAAATCAAGGCGCTTGAAGAGATGAAACAGAATCTTAAAGTTGCCCTGGCAAAAGGCTGCTGCAAAAATGTTACGAGAGAAGAGGCGCATGAGCTTATAGACGAAATTTTCGATGAATACAGTATAGAAAGACAGGAGGGTATATGAAGGAAAAATTTACAAAGCAGGCATTAAACGCGTTGTCTCTTGCAGAAAAGGCAGCCAGAACCTATGGTCACAGTTATATCGGGACAGAACATCTTCTTCTCGGGCTGATGAGAGAGAAAGAAGGAACAGCCGGTCTGATTCTGGAAGAGTTTGCAGCCGAGGAAGACCGACTCTGCAAAATGATAGATAAATTTGTGGCACCCATTGATATGGCGGCAGCAAAAAAAGAAAAACCGGACTACAGTCCCAGAGCAAGAAAGATTATGACTGAGGCCGTTCAGGAATGCGAAGAAAAAGCAGGGACAGAACATCTTCTTCTTGTGATGCTGAAAGAGACAGATTGTGTGGCAACAAGGCTTTTGCACACAATGGGTATTAACGTGCAGAAGCTTTACAGTGCAGTTCTTTCAGCAATGGGGAAAGAGGGCGAGGGATTTTCAGAAGAGCTTCAGACAGGAAGTGAGAAAAATGCAGCGACACCTACCCTGGATCAGTACAGCCGGGATCTTACTGCTCTTGCAGCAGAGGGAAAACTGGATCCTGTGATTGGAAGAGAACGGGAGATTACACGACTGATTCAGATTTTGAGCAGAAGAACAAAAAATAATCCCTGTCTTGTTGGAGAGCCTGGTGTTGGAAAAACAGCAATTGCAGAAGGTCTTGCACAGAGGATTGTAGCAGATCTTGTTCCGGATACTGTTAAAAATAAAAGAGTGGTCGTTCTGGATCTTTCTGCTATGGTGGCGGGAAGTAAATACAGAGGAGAGTTTGAAGAACGTATCCGAAATGTATTAAGTGAGGTCAAAGAAAACAGGGGGATTCTTCTGTTTATAGATGAACTTCATACAATTATCGGTGCGGGAGGAGCGGAAGGAGCGCTGGATGCTTCTAATATTTTAAAACCCTCTCTTTCAAGAGGAGAAATTCAGCTTATCGGAGCTACAACTCTGGAAGAATATAGAAAATATATAGAGAAAGATACAGCGCTTGAGAGAAGATTTCAGCCAATCAAAGTGGAGGAGCCTACAGAAGAGGAAACTCTGGAAATTTTAAAAGGACTCCGTCCCTATTATGAACGTCATCACAAGGTGGAGATTCAGGACGAGGCGCTGGAAGCAGCAGTAAAAATGTCTGTGCGGTATATTAATGACCGTTTTCTTCCGGATAAGGCGATTGATATTATCGATGAGGCAGCCTCAAAGGTACAGCTTGGCGGATACAGAAAGATGCCGGAGCTGGAGCAGTTTGAACTGGAATTAAAGAGCCTTTCCAGGGAAAAAGAAGAGGCAGTGCAGACAGCAGACCTTTTAAGGGCAAAAGCGGCGCATAAGCGTCAGGAAGAAGTGGAACAGCAGATAGAAAAGCTTCTCCAGAAAGAAAAAAGAAGAGCAAAAAAAATTAGAGCAGCAGTGACGGAAGCCTCTGTTGCGGAAATTGTGTCAGATTGGACAAAAATTCCAGTACAGCGTCTGACTGGCGGGGAGACAAAGCGGCTTGCCAATCTGGAAAAAGAACTTCATAAACGGGTAATCGGACAGGATGAAGCAGTAAAGGCAGTTGCTCAGGCTGTAAAACGAGGCAGGGTTGGATTAAAAGACCCCAATCGTCCGATTGGCTCATTCTTATTCCTTGGTCCTACCGGTGTCGGAAAAACGGAGCTTTCTAAGGCGCTGGCAGAGACGGTATTTGGAAGTGAGCAGGCGATGATCCGTGTGGATATGTCAGAGTATATGGAGAAACACAGTGTTTCTAAGATGATAGGATCCCCTCCGGGGTACGTAGGATATGAGGAAGGGGGACAGCTCAGTGAAAAGGTGCGCCGAAATCCATACAGCGTTATTCTTTTTGATGAGATTGAAAAAGCACATCCGGACGTATTTAATATTCTTCTTCAGGTACTGGATGATGGACACATTACAGATGCCCAGGGAAGAAAGATAGATTTTAAGCAGACAATCATTATTATGACTTCAAATGCAGGAGCACAGGCAATTATAGAGCCGAAGCGACTTGGATTTATTTCGGGTACCGATGAAAAACGGGATTATGAGAGAATGAGAGCCGGTGTGATGGAAGAAGTCAGAAGACTGTTTAAGCCGGAGTTTTTAAACAGAATCGATGAAATTATGGTTTTCCATACTCTTAATAAGGAGCATATTAAAAAAATCGTAAATATTCTTCTTGCTACTTTGGAAAAACGTTGTAAAGAACAGATGGAAATTACCTTGAAAGTTACAAATTCAGCAAAAGAGCATCTGGCGGAATCCGGCTTTGACAGCAAGTACGGCGCAAGACCTTTGAGAAGAGCGATTCAGAATCAGATAGAGGATGCTCTTGCAAATGAGATTCTGGAAGGGAAAATCAAGAGAGGCGACATTGTACAGGTACAGCAGAAAAATAAAAAACTCTGTTTTCATGTAAAACAGGAGAAATTATCAGAAAGTTAAAAAGATATGAAATTTTTATGAGAGACTGGTAAAGAAAAGAGATTTATTATATAATAGATTTAAGCGAAAGATGTCGCGTAAATAAAACAAATGAGCCGTGGGAGGACATAAGATATGGCAGTGATTAAAGAACTGATTCGTACAGAAGACAACGGAACCATCAGTTTTGGAGACTATGAACTGGGACAGAAATCAAAATTATCTGATTATCAGTACCAGGGCGACGTATACAAAGTAAAAACATTCAAAGAAATTACAAAATTAGAGAGAAATGGAATGTTTGTATACGAGTCTGTACCGGGAACTGCTGTTTTTCATCTGAAACAAGATGGGAGCAAAATGGAATTTGCAGTAGAGGGAACAGAAGACGCTCAGATTACAGTTGAAATGGAAGCGGACACAGAGTACGAAGTGTTTATTAATGATATGAGCACAGGTACTATGAAAACGAATCTTGGCGGAAAGCTGTCCTTCAGTGTGGAACTTGGAAACTGCGCAGATGTGGAAGTAAGAATTGTAAAATGCTAAAAAACAAAAAAACAGTGTATTTCTGTCAGGAGTGCGGGTACGAATCAGCCAAGTGGATGGGACAGTGTCCGGGCTGTCGGGCATGGAATACCTTTGTAGAAGAGACGGTGTCACCAAAAAAGACTTCTTCTGCAGCGGGAGGCAAGCTTCCCGGAAATAAAAGACCGGAGCCGGTTGTGTTAAAGGATATAAGCCTGAAAGAAGACGAGAGGCGCACAAGCGGAATCGGAGAACTTGATAGAGTTCTTGGGGGCGGAATTGTCCCCGGTTCTCTTGTTCTGGTGGGTGGAGACCCCGGTATCGGGAAATCCACCCTTCTTTTACAGGTATGTAGAAATCTTGCACATATGGATGCCTCCGTGCTTTATATCTCAGGTGAGGAGTCTTTGCGCCAGATTAAACTTCGAGCCAACCGTATTGGAGAATTTAATGAAAATCTGACGCTTTTATGTGAGACGAATCTTGAGACGATTCGGGAAGTAATGGAGCGGAAAAAACCGGATGTTGCAGTCATTGATTCCATTCAGACTATGTTTGACGAAGAAATCAGTTCTGCACCGGGAAGTGTTTCGCAGGTAAGGGAATCCACAAATGTTCTGATGCAAATTGCAAAAGGACTGGGGATTTCTATTTTCATTGTGGGGCATGTGACAAAAGAGGGAAATGTGGCAGGGCCGAGAGTTCTGGAGCATATGGTGGACACCGTACTTTATTTTGAGGGAGACCGCCACGCTTCTTACAGGATTTTACGGGCTGTAAAAAACCGCTTTGGTTCTACAAATGAGATTGGCGTTTTTGAGATGCGTGACACAGGACTTGAGGAGGTAAAAAATCCTTCGGAATTTCTTCTTGACGGAAGACCGGAGAATGCGTCCGGTTCTGTTGTTGCCTGCTCTATGGAAGGAACACGTCCCATTCTTGTGGAAATCCAGGCACTTGTATGCCAGAGTAATTTTGGGATTCCCAGAAGAACGACAGTGGGAACAGATTTTAACAGGGTAAATCTTCTTATGGCGGTTCTGGAGCGGAAGGCGGGAGTACAGCTTGCGTCTTTTGATGCGTATGTAAATATTGCTGGAGGAATGAAAATGACAGAGCCGGCGCTTGACCTGGGCATTTGCCTGGCGATTTTTTCCAGTTATAAGGATATTGTGATTCCAGATAATACGATGGCATTTGGTGAAATTGGTCTTTCTGGAGAGGTGCGTGCTGTGAGTATGGCGGGACAGCGTGTACAGGAGGCACGAAAGCTTGGATTTGAGAGAGTAATTCTTCCGGAAGTGTGTAAAAGCACAGTGGGAGAAGTGCAGGGGATCGAGCTGATTTATGTATCTCAGATAAAGGACGCACTTATGTATATCAGAAAAAACTAATAAAGAGAGAAAGAATAAAAAGTATAAGAAAATAAAAACAAAGGACTGCGGAGAGAAGAGGTTTCCGGTGGTCTTTTGTTTTCTTGAAAAAACTGTAAAAAAGTGTTGACAGATGGATTCTTCTGTGGTAATCTAATTGAGCTGTCGGAGATAATTGTTTCTGAAAACATGAAAAA
>UQJE01000049.1 GCA_900541345.1 uncultured Blautia sp. | reverse complement strand
GAACTTGTCCACCCGCTTAAAATCTAATGGCTGTTTCCAGAAACTTTCTTCCATCATAAAGTACTTGAAATTAAAATCTTTTCTGTCAAATCCCTCTAAAGTTCTTGGTTTTTTATATTTCACATAATTATTGAAAATTTTAAGTGCCTCATCTGCCGCCTGATATGCCAGTGTCCTGTTGTAAAAGCTTCCATTCAGACGTTTTAAAAGCGCTCCGTCCCTTACAGGGGAATATTGTGGATATTTATAAAGCTTTGGATCCCCCTGTTCGTAAAGAACCATTCTGAAATCAGACGGAAATTCCCTTGTAGGGTCTATCGTTCTGTTCAAAATACAGAGGGCGACTGCTTCCATACCGATCAGTCCCTGATCTCCCGCCTCTGCCTCACAGATGGCAGCCAGAAGATCCCTGTCCGTCTTTTCTCCGTTTGCCACACCGGGGTGAGTCGCAAACTCCCTTGCAAGGTAATAATATCTTCCGTTTTTAGCGTCGTATGCCTTTACATAACCGCCGTACTCCTCATGTACCGTGTACTGATATTTGCCTCCGCCTCCGGAACCGTTTACTTCCGTTACAATTCCGTTTTCATCTGCTGTGTACTTTTTACCTCCCATATTGAAGGTTTTATTTACATACATAATGCCTTTTTTATCAAAATAATATCTGTTTCCGTCAATGGTAGACCAACCGATATGGGCATGTCCGTCTTTTGGATTAAAGTAATACCTCTTATCTCCAAGCTGCGTAAAACCTTTCTTACAGCGGTATCCCGCTTTGGCAGGATCTGAATGTCCCATAAAGTAATAATAATACTTATCTACCTTGCGGACTCCCCTGTACATAATCCCATTATCTCTGTCAAAAAAGCGGTGATTGCCGTTATCATATGCCCAGCCTCTTGTCATCATTCCGTTGCCCGGGTTAAAATAACGGACATTTCCTCTTCCATCTTCCCAGAATCCAGTTGCCATATATCCTCTCGAACCATACTGTCTGGAAAAATACCGGATGTTTTTTCCCCATTTGTCTTTCTGCCAGCCAATTATCTGCTCACCTGTTTCAAAATCAAAAAGGTATTTTTTTCCGTTTATGTTCTTCCAGCCTTTCAGTTTGGATCCGTCTTTCTTTATGTAATATCCTTTTCCATTGATTGTTTTAAACCCTTCCACTGCTGCCTTTACTTCCCGGGGCTGAGATGTCACAGCCAGCACAGAAAACATGAGCAGTACAGCCAGAAACGCACTTTGAAACCAGACCTTCCAGATTGTCTTTTTTGAATTACAGCTTTCGTTTGAATTATTCACGCTTCCTTCTCCCTTTCCAATTTCATTTATTACAAAATTGTTACAATCATTATACTAAACTCTTATATTCCTGTCAATGAAATTTCTTTTTCCTTTTTCGTCACACATTTTCCTTTTCTTCATAAGATAAAGTGTACACCAATTCTGGAGGCTTTAAATATGAGTGATTTAGCTGCTACAAACTGTGGCTGTGCAGAGGAAAGAACAAACTGTGGCTGCGGCTGTGAAACAAACTGCGGCTGTGGCTGCGGAAACAATGGTGGAGGCAACAACTTCCCTGGATTCGGAAACAACTCCTGCAGTTGTATTCTCTGGATCATCATTCTTTCCTGCCTGTGTGGCAACGGAGGTTGGGGAAACAACTGTAACTGCGGCTGTGGAAACAGCGGCGGCTGTGATTCCTGCTGGATTCTTATTATTCTCCTTCTTCTGTGTGGAAACAATGGCTGCGGCTGCTGATTTCCATTTCTGACCAACGAGGCAGAGGATTAACTCCTCTGCCTCCTCTTTTTTTGTTCCTGAAACATCCGGCGCTTTTCCTGTTTTTCCAGACATTCCATATCCAATTCATAAAAAGCATTTCCTTCTATCACAAGTCTTCCTTCTTTTCTGGTTTTCTCTCTTTCCGACTTCGCTTCCATATAATTCTCCATTCTTTTTTCTATACTATATCATATGAAATTTTGTCTCTCTGGTTATATTTTATCTTTCCTATACATAGGATGAAGGAAAAAGGGATTTTTATGGAACAGAATTTTCTCTCTCAGACAGCACTTGACCAGATAACAGGAAGTGATACCACACAACTTTTAAAAGCAGCTGTCCCTTACCTGCCGCCGAAAGCGCAGCAGTTTTTTTCTGTTTATGCCAAAGCCCGGGAACTTTCCAATACCATCAATACCTTTTCTGGACAAAAACAGGACAGCCAGCTTCATGCCGCTTCTCTTAATATGACGGATCCTCTTGACGCTTTAAATGACATTCGCCGTTTCTGTTATGGAAAAAGCCGCCAGCAGCTCGACCAGATTTTAAATACTATGGCGATTTTTCAAATGGTACAGCTTATAAAATAAGGAGGTTTTGTACTATGAACGAAGATCTGAAAAATAATCCAAAGCTTTCCGGCATTGACCCTGAAAAACTTTCCATGCTCCAGGGACTTGCACAGAAGGGCTCCGGCATGAGTCCTTCCGACCTTCTTCCCTTTCTCATGCAGTCTGCCAGCCAGGGAAAAAGTAACGGGCTTCATTTTAATCAACAGGAAGTCTCTGCTATTCTTGAAGTTATGAAAATGGGAAAATCACCTGAAGAGACAGCGAAGATTGACAGAATTGTAAATATGATGAAGATGATTAAATAGAGCAAAAAAGCCCCATGAACTTCATGGGGCTTTACGTCAACCTTTTCTGTATATTCCTTCCATAATGCACTCTCTTAACATTACAAGTGCGTGCGCTGCTGCCTGTTCTCTTATTTTTCCTCTGTTTCCTGTAAAATGAAATTCTCTTGTTTCAACTTTTCCATTATAACAGCATCCCATAAACACAGTACCCACAGACAGTTCCTTTGTGCCGCCGTCCGGTCCTGCAAGACCTGTAACAGAAAGACAAATATCTGCACCGGAAACTACGCAGCCGCCTTTTGCCATTTCCTTTGCACATTTTGCAGAAACAGCGCCTTCTGTTTTCAGAGTGGATTTTTTCACTCCCACGCATTTACGCTTTGCTTTGTTGCTGTAGGTTACATATCCATGTGAAAATACCTGGGACGCGCCTGGAACATTTACAATCCTAGATGCCACTGCGCCTCCTGTACAGGATTCCACAAGAGCAAGACCAAGTCCCTGGTCTTTGAGCATATCGACTACAGCCTCTTCCAGCGTTTTGTTTTCCTCTGTTGCGAAAATATTTTTACCAAATCGGTTTTTTAATTCCCGCACAACCGGTTTGATCATCTTTTTACATTCTTTTTCATCTGATCCCTTTGCTGTAATTCGAAGATGTACTTCTCCTGTCTTGGCATAAGGGGCGATAGTCGGATTCGTCTGGCTCTCTATTAAATCCTGAATTTCTTCCGCCACCTGACTTTCTCCGATGCCACATATTTTTACCATCTGAGAATAAATAATTTCCGGCTGTTTTTTTCGAAGGAAAGGATAGACCTCTTCCTCAAACATTGGCTTCATCTCATTTGGCGGCCCCGGAAGGAGAATCGCTGTTTTGCCATTTTTCTCGATAATCAGCCCCGGCGCAGTCCCGTTGTGATTATCCAGAACAAGCGCTCCCTCAGGAACAAGAGCCTGTTTATAATTATTGGAAGTAATCCTTCGCTTTTTATCATTCTTTTCGTACTGCTTCATATAGGATTCAATGCGTTCTCTGGAATGTGCATCTTCCACCAGCGGAAGTCCCATCACCTCTGCCGTCACTTCTTTTGTAATATCATCCTCAGTCGGTCCAAGACCTCCTGTAAGAATTACAACATCAGAGCGTTCAAGAGCCGTACGGATCGTTTCCTTCATTCTCTCTTCATTATCACCCACTACGGTCTGATAATATACGGAAAGTCCAAGCAGTGCACATTTTTCTGAAAGATATGCGCTGTTCGTATTTACAATGTTTCCCAATAAAATTTCCGTACCTACGGATATAAATTCTGTAATCATTGGTACTCCTTTCTGCCAGGTATTACTCCTGCATAGACAGAACCTTTCTGTTCTGTAAAATATAAGTTAAAAGAGAAATCACTGTGAGAGCGACAGACAGCCATACAAATATTTCCTCTATCACACTCCAGATTCCACCCAAATTGAGGATGAGAAGAATAATCATGATCATCTGAGAAACGGTCTTAAATTTTCCCCAGTAATTTGCTGCAATTACCACACCATTCTCTGCCGCAATCAATCGGAAGCCGCTGATAATAAATTCTCTTGCGATAATCACAATGACAACCCAGGCTTCCAGCCGCTTCATCTCAATCAGACAAATCAGCGCAGAGCATACAAGAAGCTTGTCTGCAAGAGGATCCATAAATTTCCCGAAATTTGTCACAAGATTATTTTTTCTTGCCAGGTAACCGTCAAACCAGTCCGTGATACTTGCCGCAGCAAAAATTCCGAAAGATATGTACCGGTTTGCTTCCCCGCCCCAACCTGTAAGCATAAAAATCACAAGAAAAGGGACCATGATCATTCTTGCTACCGTTAATTTATTCGGTGTATTCATCTGCCAACACTCCTATCAAATCATATTCCATTGCTCCTGTCACACGAACTTTTGCAAAATCTCCTGTCACAAGAAGCTCTCCTGTCTGTACAAAAATATATCCATCCACCTTCGGTGCATCTCCGTAAGTTCTTGCAATATAGGCACTTTCTCCGGAAACCTTTCCCTCTATCATCACAAGAAGCTCCTGGCCGATACGCTCTGTTCCTTTATCGTAGGAAACCTCCTGCTGCAGCTCCATAAGCGCATCTCTTCTCTCTTCTTTGACTTCTTCCGGAATCTGTCCTTCCATAGAAGCTGCCGGAGTATCCTCTTCTGCTGAATAAGTAAAGACTCCAAGGCGGTCAAACTCCATTTCGTCCACAAACTCCATCAAAGTTTCATGATCTTCTTCTGTCTCTCCCGGAAATCCGGTAATTAAAGTAGTACGAAGCACAATATCCGGAATCTCCTTCCGAAGCTTCTGAACTTTTTCAGTCAGCTCTTTTCTCGTTGTCCTTCTTCCCATTCGTTTTAATACCGCATCACTTGCATGCTGGATTGGAAGATCAAGATAATGACAGATTTTCGGCTCTTCTTTCATAGTCTGGATCAGCTCGTCGTAAATCTCTTCCGGATAGCAGTATAAAATACGAATCCACCGGATTCCCTTTATTTTACACAGCTCTTTCAAAAGACGGTGAAGAGATTTTTCTCCGTATAAATCTTTTCCGTAAAGAGTAGTTTCCTGCGCTACCAGTATCAGCTCTTTTACACCCTGCGCTGCCAGATCTTCTGCCTGACGAACAAGACGCTCCATTGGAACGCTTCGGAACTTCCCGCGAAGCTTTGGAATAATGCAATACGTACAGTGCTTATCGCATCCTTCTGCAATTTTTAAATAAGCAAAGTGGCCTCCTGTTGTAAGCACGCGTTTTCCCTGATCCGGTACAAGATAGTCAATATCTCTATATTCCTGATAATGGCGTCCTGCCACAGCTTCCTCTACAGCTTTTAAGATTTCTCCGTAGGAAGTTGTTCCCAGAACAGCGTCTACCTCCGGAATCTCCTCTATAATTTCCTGCTTATATCTCTGCGCCATGCACCCTGTCACAATAAGAACCTTACATGTTCCTGCCTTTTTGTATTCTGCCATCTCCAGTATGGTTTCCACACTCTCCTCTTTGGCATCATGAATAAAGCAGCAGGTATTGATGATAATAGCCTCCGCCTCATTTTCATCATCTACAATCTCATATCCGGCTCTTGTAAGAACGCCAAGCATATCCTCGGAATCTACAAGGTTTTTGTCACATCCTAATGATACAAATAATAATTTCATAAATTCTCCTAATGTACATAAAGGCTGCATAAAGCAGCCTTCTTTTTCTTATGCTTCCTGAGCTTTTGCCTCTGCTGTTACCTCTTCTGTATTTTCAGAAGCTGCTTCTGCAGATACTTCTTCCTCTTCGTGAATATCCTCAAGAATTTTTACCTTTCCTTTATAAAGCTCGTCAATCGCAATGGAAAGAGGTTTTTTGCCTGCTGCGCCTTCTACCATAGGCTCAGAACCTGCAATAATCTGACGCGCACGCTTGCTTGTTGCAAGCACGAGAGAATAACGGCTGTTTATCAGCATTGTGTTATCGTCGTCCTCTGTGTTTGTGTTGATTGCTTCAATTAACTCTGAATAAGATGGATGTATCATATATGTTCTCCTTTCAATAATAAAAATGCCATTATTTATTTAAACTGCCTGGATTCTTCCTGGATTCTGGAAATAAATTCCTTATTTCTCCAGGAACGCGCATGTTCGCTCTGAATAATCTGATGAAGCTCGTCTACACAGTCTTCCAGAATATCATTAAGAAGCAGATAATCATAATTGTGCATTCCCTCTGCCTCCTCGCTTGCTCTTGCAAGGCGTTCTGCAATGACTTCCGGCGTTTCTGTTCCTCTCTCTGTCAGGCGGCGTTTCAGCTCTTCCACAGTAGGAGGTGTTACAAATACAAGAACTGCCTCGGGATTTTTCTCTTTTACCTTCATTGCACCCTGTATCTCAATTTCCAGAATTACATCTTTTCCTGCTGCAAGCTGTTCCTCCACATAAAAACGGGGAGTTCCATAATAATTGTCTACATACTGCGCATACTCAATCAGAGCATCGTCCTCTATATACTTCTCAAATTCTTCTTTTGTGCGGAAAAAATACTCTCTTCCGTCCTCCTCTCCCGGACGCGGTTTTCTTGTGGTCACAGAGATGGATAACGCATAATTGTCATATTTTTCCAGGAGACGTTTCATAACCGTTCCTTTCCCGGCTCCGGAAAATCCGGATACTACAACTAAAACTCCTCTACTCATGCACTTCTCCCCTTTCTTCATAATCATATATATCTGCAAATCGTCTGGCAATCGTCTCAGGCTGCAGAGCAGAAAGTACAAGATAATCGTCAGATGTCACGATTACCGCTTTTGTCTTTCTTCCCTGTGTGGCGTCCACAAGGGCTCTCGTCCCCTTTACGCTCTGTACCATACGCTTTACCGGTGCGGCATCCGGGCTTACTACAGCCACAATCTTCTGTGAATTTACCACATTGCCGAACCCTATATTTATCAGCTTTGCCACCTGTATTTACCCTCTTTATTCAATATTCTGAATCTGTTCTCGGATTTTCTCAATTTCTGTCTTTAAATCAATGGCAATGTTGGAAATGGTAAGATCATTTGATTTTGACAGAATTGTATTTGCCTCACGGTTCATCTCCTGTGCCATAAAATCAAGCTTTCTTCCGATTCCTTCGTCCTCTTCCAACATTTTTTTCATGCCCTGGATATGGCTTCTTAAACGCACGGTTTCCTCATCATTACAGATTTTATCGGAAAACAGCACCACCTCTGCAGCAATACGGGAATCGTCTATTTGGCTGTCAGAAAGAAGTTCTTTCGCTTTTGTCTCCAGCTTCTCCCTGTATGCTGTTACAACTTCCGGTGAGCGCTCCTGCACAAGGATTACTTCTCTGTCAAGACCGTCCAGTTTTTCCTCGAGGTCCTTCTTTAAATTCTCTCCCTCGCGCTTTCTTGTCTCTACAAAGTGTTCGCACGCTTCACGAAGAGGCGGTTCCAGATACCCCCAGAGAGCATCTTCATCTACAGACTGCTCCTCCATAGTAAATACTTCCGGATACCGTGAAAGAGAAGCTGCGGTAACATCATTTTTCAGCCCGAAATCCTCCTCCATGCTTTTAAGGTAACCAAGATATTCTCCTGCAAGGTCTTTATTATATTTTAAAACTACTCTATTCAGGGTGTAATCCTCGTAAGTGATAAATACGTCTACTTTACCCCTGTGTATATAAGTTTTCATCAGGCTGCGGATCTCACCTTCAAAAAAACTCAGCTTTTTCGGCATTTTGATATTCATATCAAGATACCTGTGATTTACGGATTTCAGTTCTACTGTAATTTTCCGCTCACTGGTTATTACTTCCGCACGGCCAAAGCCGGTCATACTTCTAATCATCGTCTGTCTCCTTGGCAACTTTACATACAGATTTATTATAATTCATTCTAAAACCCTAGTCAAACCCTTTTTTCATGTGTTATACTAAAGGGCAATGATTTATCGCTGTCAAATCAGCGGGATTTAAGCGAAAGGAGTATTATCATGGCTTTTGACGGAATTACCATCGCCGCAATGGTCCGGGAATTAAATAATAATCTCGCCGGAGGGCGTATCAATAAAATTGCACAGCCGGAAGGTGACGAGCTTATGATCACTGCCAGAGGCACAGAAGGCCAGAAACGCCTTCTTCTCTCTGCAAGCGCCTCTCTTCCTCTTATATATTTTACAGAAAAAAACAAAATCAGTCCGCTCACTGCGCCGAACTTCTGTATGCTTTTAAGAAAACATATCGGAAGCGCAAGGATTGCCGGAATCCGACAGCCTGGACTGGAGCGTGTTGTAGAATTTGATCTGGAACACCTAAATGAACTTGGCGATCCATGTAAAAAAGTGCTGATTCTCGAACTTATGGGAAAACACAGCAACCTTATTTTCTGTGACGACAAAAACATGATTCTTGACAGTATCAAGCATGTTTCCTCCCACATGAGTTCTGTAAGAGAAGTTCTTCCCGGAAGAGAATATTTTATTACAAAAACACAGGATAAATGGGACCCCCTTGCCATTACTCAGGAGGAATTTCTGGAAAACGTATGCAAAAAGCCGGTTTCCGCTGCCAAGGCGCTTTATTCCTCCCTTACCGGTTTAAGCCCTGTGATAGCAGAGGAGCTTTGTTACCGGGCATCTGTTGACGGAAACGATTCGATTCTGTCTCTGAATGAAATCTCCTGTATCCATCTTTACCACACCCTTCAGAGAATGATGGAGGATGTGAAAGAAGGTAATTTCACACCTAACATTATTTACCGGGGAGAAGAACCGGTAGAATACGGTGTATTTCTTTTTCAGCAGTATGGTCCGGAATATCATTCTGTTGCCTTTGACAGTGTTTCTTCCATGCTGGAAACGTATTACGCATCAAAAAATATTCTGACCCGTATCCGCCAGAAATCTGCAGACCTTCGTAAAATTGTGCAGACTGCCCTGGAACGCAACCGCAAAAAGCTGATTCTCCAGCAAAAGCAGATGAAGGACACCGCAAAAAAAGAAAAATATAGAGTTTACGGAGAATTAATCAACACTTACGGATACAATCTTCCTGAGGGAAGCAAATCTTTTCAGGCATTAAATTATTACACAAATGAAGAAATCACCATTCCTCTTGACGAAACGCTCACACCTGCACAAAATTCCAAAAAATATTTTGACAGGTACACAAAACTGAAACGTACAGAGGAGGCACTTACTACCCAGCTCGCAGATACAGAAAGCGAAATCGAGCACCTGGAATCCATCTCCAATGCTCTTGACATTGCCCGTTCTGAAAGCGACCTTGCCCAAATTAAAGAAGAACTTACCCAGTACGGCTACATCAAGCGCCATTTCTCCGGCAAAAAAGGAGCAAAAATGCAGGCAAAGTCAAAGCCATTCCACTACATATCAAGCGACGGCTTTGACATTTATGTTGGAAAAAACAATTTCCAGAATGATGAACTTACCTTTAAGTTTGCAACAGGAAACGACTGGTGGTTTCATGCAAAAAAAATGGTAGGCTCCCATGTAGTTGTAAAAACCAAGGACGGCGAACTTCCTGACCGCACCTTTGAAGAAGCAGGACGCCTTGCCGCCTATTATTCCAAGGGACGCACCGCCCCTAAAGTAGAAATTGATTATATTCAGAAAAAGCACGTAAAAAAACCGGGCGGAGCCAAACCGGGGTTTGTGGTATACTACACAAATTATTCCCTTATGGCAGAACCGGATATTTCCCAATTAAAAGAAGCATCGGAGGATTAATACATTTATGAGTATCTTAAACGTAGAGCACCTGACACACGGTTTTGGAGACCGCGCCATTTTTAATGATGTCTCCTTCCGTCTTCTAAAAGGAGAGCACATTGGTCTTGTAGGCGCAAACGGCGAAGGAAAATCTACCTTCTTTAATATTGTAACAAACCACCTCATGCCGGATGAGGGAAAAATAGAATGGGCAAAAAACGTGCGGGTAGGATACCTTGACCAGCACACCGTTCTCACAAAAGGAATGACCATTCGCGACGTATTAAAGTCTGCTTTTGCATGGCTTTTTGAACAGGAATCAAGAATGAATGAAATCTGCGACGCCCTGGGAGACGCTTCTCCTGAGGAAATGGATAAAATGATGGAAGAACTGGGAACGATTCAGGATAACCTGACTCTTCACGATTTTTATGTTATCGACGCAAAGGTAGAAGAAGTTGCACGTGCACTTGGACTTCTTGACATTGGTCTTGAGCGCGATGTTACAGATTTGAGCGGCGGTCAGAGAACAAAGGTACTTCTGGGAAAACTGCTCCTGGAAAAACCGGACATTCTTCTTCTTGATGAGCCCACAAACTATCTTGATGAAGAACACATTGCATGGCTGAAACGTTATCTTCTTGACTACGAAAATGCCTTTATTCTTATCTCCCACGACATTCCATTCTTAAACGAGGTAATCAATCTTGTCTATCACATGGAAAATCAGGAGCTGAACCGATACGTAGGAAATTATGACCACTTCCAGGAAGTCTACGCTGTAAAAAAAGCCCAGCTTGAGGCAGCTTACCGCCGCCAGCAGCAGGAAATCAGTGAATTAAAAGATTTTGTTGCACGAAACAAAGCCCGTGTTTCCACAAGAAATATGGCAATGTCACGACAGAAAAAGCTGG
Organism: uncultured Blautia sp.; assembly: GCA_900541345.1. Taxonomy (GTDB): domain Bacteria; phylum Bacillota; class Clostridia; order Lachnospirales; family Lachnospiraceae; genus Blautia_A. Next base: position 7,973 of record UQJE01000049.1, on the reverse strand, counting down.
ATAAAATGGACGTAATTGAACTTGCCGCAGAAAAGCCGAAGCCGGAATTTCATTTTAAGACAGGACGTACTCCCGGTAAATATATTTTTGAGACAAAAGACCTTGTAATCGGCTATCAGGAACCCCTCTCCAAACCAATTTCCATTGCTATGGAACGAGGACATAAAATCGCTCTTGTAGGAGCAAACGGAATCGGAAAAACAACGCTTTTAAAAAGTATTCTTGGACTGATTCCATCTCTGAAAGGTACTTGTGAGTTGGGAGAAAATCTCCAGATTGGATATTTTGAGCAGGAAGTAAAGGGCGACAACAAGACAACCTGTATTGATGAAATCTGGGCAGAATTTCCTTCCTACACCCAGTATGAGGTGCGCTCTGCACTTGCAAAATGCGGACTTACTACAAAGCACATTGAAAGCCAGGTTCGTGTATTAAGCGGAGGAGAGCAGGCAAAAGTACGTCTCTGTAAGCTTGTAAATAAAGAGACAAATATCCTTCTTCTCGACGAGCCCACAAACCATCTTGACGCAGATGCAAAGGACGCTCTGAAACAGGCTTTAAAAGAATATAAAGGCAGTATCCTTCTCATCTGTCATGAGCCGGAATTTTACAGAGATGTCGTATCCGAAGTGTGGGACTGCAGCAAGTGGACAACAAAAATTTTATAATCATTCTTCTCTCATAACATGAAAAAAGAATCCTGCCAGCAGGATTCTTTTTTCTATAATAATTTCTGCCTTCTCAACGATAAATCCCCTGCTGAATTTCATCTGCCCAGGACTGCAGATTATAAGTACTTCCTCCAAATAGCTTCAAAATTACGCCGCTTGGGTCTGTCTCATTTGCAAAAGCATTGGCTTCATCTGTATCTACATGCATAGCAAGGCGAAAAGAAGGGCTTACACGCACCACAACATCTGAAAAAATCAGCGAACGTTCATAACTGTTAGTAATAACAAACACACTTTCATTATCTGACACACGACAGCGAATGGCATCGCTAGGCGTCATATGAATATGTCTCTTTGCAACGATAACGCCTTCCTTCAATTCTATCTGACCGCATGGTCCTGTAAGAATACACCCTGGAGTTCCTGCTATATCCCCGGATTGTCTTATCACACCGGGAACTCCCAGCTTTCGGGCATCTGTCACAGAGATTTCTACCTGAGTAGCCGAACGGCAAGGTCCTAAAACGATAACACGCTCAAAACTCCCCTTTGGTCCTGTTACCGTCAGTCTCTCCTCACAGGCATACTGCCCCGGCTGACTTAATTCCTTTGTATAGTGCATCTCTGCATCTGCACCAAATAATATTTTAAAATCTTCCTGAGACAGATGAATATGTCTGGCAGACGTCTCGATTGGAATTTTAAGGCTCATATTCTCACCTCTTTATTTTAATCTGCTAAAAGTTTACCATACAAAAGAGTTTTTTTCAAGAGATATCCCTTTCTCTTTTTTATTTTATCCCAAAATCACAGAAGAGAAATTCGAATTCCCCCTAAAATCAAAAGATGCGCCGGATAAAAAATATAGAAAAACCATTTGGAAAAATTTTTTCCCTTTTCCATTCTCTTTCCATTATAAAGTACAGTGATACAAAAGCCTGCCGCCCCTACTGCTGCCATTGATAAAAACGCATACAAAAGATTCTGCCATATGGGAAATCTTCCAATTCCCCCAAGGAAATTAAAGGCTCCAAAGAAAATGGCTGATTTCACAAACGCCGCCTTCATCCCTGCCGCAGATACTTTCCCATGAATAAAAAACAAAGTAAACGCCGGCGCTATAAGCGCCCAGTCACAAAATATGCTTGCAAAAAAAATTCCCACTATCAAAAGATTTCGCATCGCCATATGCGTCATTTCTCTCTCTATGTAAATAAGAAGAAAGCAAAGACATAAGGTAAACAACATATTAAATCCGTAAAATTCAAGAATCTTTCCCTGGGTAAGTGCCAGACAAAACGGCAGCTCAGAAACAACCGCAAATAAAAACAATCTGACAAGATATCGTTTTCTTGATCGAGTATAATCATACCCTTCTACAAGAAAGTAAATCATAACAGGAGCTGTAAAATATCCTGCGTAAATAAAAATCGTTCCCACCACAGATTCCGGATTCATAAAAATAGTTGCAATGTGATTGAAAAGCATAGTAAGCATTGCAATATATTTAATCGCATCTTTATTCAGACATCTGTATTTTTCTTCTGCACTCATTCTGTCTCCTTTTCTATTGAAACTTGTTTTGTTCCCACTTCTTCCCGAAAAGCTTTATCGTGCTCAACAAGAACCATCGTTGGCTTATACTCCTTTATTAATGTCTCTATCTGTATTCTGGAATACAAATCCACAAAATTTAAAGGCTCATCCCACACATATAAATGTGCCTGCTCACAAAGGCTTTTTGCAATGAGAACCTTTTTCTTCTGTCCGCTTGAAAACTCACTCATATCTTTTTCAAACTGTATTCTGTCAAAATCCAGTTTACGCAAAAGTGCTTTAAAAAGACTTTCCTCAATTCTATTTTCTCTTGCAAAATCACGGATGCTTCCCCGAAGCCAGGATGTATCCTGAGGGACGTAGGAAATAATGAGATTTCTCCCCTTCTCCATCGTTCCCCTATACGTCTTTGATTCTCCTGCCAGAAGCTTTAAAATACTGCTTTTTCCGCTTCCGTTTTTACCCTCAAGCACAATTCTGTCTCCCTTTCGAATATGGAAAGACACGGGATGACATACTGGTTTTTCATCATAATATATCACAATCTCTGAAAACGATGCAAGAATGTCCTGTGTGTATTCGAAAGGAAAAAGTTTTAAATCCTCAGCCCTTTCTTTATTTTTAAGAAGCTTTGATTTTTCTTCTATTGCCTTCTGGTTTCTTGTTTCTATAATTTTAGAACGCTTCATCATTTTTGCCGCTTTATGCCCTACATAACCTCTGTCTATTGGTCCGTTTCTGTATTTCGAAGCTTCTGTTTTGTCCGACCATCCTGATGTACGTTCCGCCGCCTTTTCCAAACGGCGAATGTCTTTTTGAAGACGTTCCTTTTCTGCTGCCTCAAATTTCTGTCTGTTCTTAAAATTTTCCATCCATGAAGAAAAATTTCCACTTTGCACTTCTATATTTGCCTTATTTAAAGACAAAATATGATCTGTGCATCCATCAAGAAACGCCCTGTCATGAGACACAAGAATAAATCCTCTTTTTCGTTTTAGATAATTAGAAACCTGCTCTCTTGCCTCTATATCCAGATGATTTGTGGGTTCATCAATCAAAAGAAAATGTCCTTCATTCAAAAAAAGAGCCGCAAGCAGCGCCTTTGTCTGTTCCCCCTGGGAAAGAAGTGCAAATGGCTTTTCTAATGTCTCTTCTCCCATCGAAAGATATGACAGCTCCCTCATAAATTCCCAGTTTTCTGCCATGGGACAGACTTCTCTTAAAACTTCTTCTGTTCTTAAATTTTTATCCTTAATCTCGTAAGGAAAATAGTCAAATTGTACAGAGCTTAAAATACGCCCCCGATATTCATACTTTCCAAGAAGCAACTTTAAAAAAGTGGTTTTTCCCCTGCCATTTCTGCCTGTAAATCCAAGTTTCCAGTTCGTATCAATCTGGAAACTTACGTCATCAAATATCTTATCACAGCTTGTATCATACGAAAATGTAAGGTTTTCTACTTTGATTACTGACATATAAAATTCCCCTTTCCTGCTAAAAAAGAATCCTGCTCGCAGGATTTTCCGCCTGCGGCGGGGCACTTAGCGACCTACTTCTTTTCCGCCGCAGTGCAATTCTACGGAAGCGTTTTTATGTTGTGGAACATTACAAAGGAATTTCCCATAACATAAAAACAGAGCTGCAGAAAAGTTCACTTCTACAGCTCATTCTTTCAGGTTTATCCTCCTATTAAACAGGGGAATTATATCAAAGAAAGCGTTTAACTTTTCTGCAACAGACATAATAATACCATCAGCTGATATTATTATATATTCTAATATTATCTGCAGAAAAAATTAAACATCCTTTCACCTCTTTCTCTAAAATTGGTATGAGTATATCACATTAAGGCCAAACAGGCAAGTCTTTGTTATCAGAAACTTCTAGTCCTATATCCCCTTCACCTCTTCCAGCTTCTTTCTGATTTTCCGGAAATCCTCCTGCATTTACGGAAGCTTCGTTTCATCCCGCAGTACTGCTGAAGGGTGATATACGGCTGTGAGCCAGGTGTTTTTCCGTTTCAGAAAAATGCCGTACTCTCTGCTTATCCGATAATCCGATCTTATAATCCTCTGTGCTGCAATTCTTTCCAGGCAAACGATGATCTTTGGACGCAAAAAAAGCGTTTCTTATTTTAAATAAGGAATACATATGTATACATATCGTTCCCCTCTGATTCACCTTTATTTTAAATCTTCTTACCGACCCTTTCCTTCTCCATACTCTTCCAGTATCCGAATGGTTTTGTTTGCAGTCTTACTTCCCAGATTATTGTATAACTCTTTATCGCCGATAATATAAAACTCTTCCTTTGCCCGTGTAGCTGCCACATTCATAATGTTTGGCTCTGATACTGCCCAACTTGCAGCACCCTTACTTGCCTCGTCTGCCCCCCCAGGATCAGATAGACAATTTTTGCTTCTTTTCCCTGAAAAGTATGGACCGTTCCCACATTAACCGGACCTTTCTTGTCGCGTTTTGTAAATTGAATACGGTCTAATTCCCTTGCTGTCTGCTGTGCTACATTTCGAAACGGAGATATCACATAAATTTTCTCTTTCAGACTTTCCTCTTTCTCCAGCCGTTTGGATATTAAATCTACAAGAAAATCTGCCTGCTCTTTTACGAATTTATCGTTTGCCGTTCCCTTTACAGAATACCAGAACCCCCTTCCCTGCGCCTTGTCCTCAGGTTTGCCTTGTACCATCAGACCATTATAAGAAATCTCATTGGAAATGGTAAACATTGGATAATCAGAACGCCTGTGTACCCAAAGAGGAATCCCAATCCATTCCTGCTCCTTTTTGTAAAATCCATATTTACCGGCATCGTCCATAAGCGTTTGCACAGAAGTATTTGCTGACAGATATTTTTCACTGACATTGTAATACATTCCTATCAGCCGTAAAACTTTTCCTGTACCTGGCGGTCCATTTACACTGCGCATATTTTCCGGATCATGGATTGCAATATTTGTGGCAGTCTGCTGCATAAACGCAAGAGCATAGTCAGAATTTCCCGGGAAACGCCCGTCCGGATAATTTTGTGGCTGCAGAATTTTCTCAAAAATCTCCGGATAAAAATTTAAAGATTCCTTTCTGCTGTCCAGATTTACTCTTTCCCCCGGCTCCTCTTTCAAATATCTCTTTAAATTTTCTGTATCAAGCTTCTTTGCTTTTTCCAGATCCCGAATAAAAAATGAATGCAGATTTACTACGTCCTTCTCAAGATTTCTCACAAATTTATATCGGAAATTACTTATATCCGCTTTATATTTCTTTAAAATCCACGTGACAACAGAATGAAAGCCATTTTCTTTATTTCTCTCTCTTTCAAATTTCCCTCTTATTTCATCGCTTAGATTGCGTTCTGCTTCTCCTATATCTTTTGGAAAATCTCCGTAATTTCGAATATATCCGCTCATTGTATAGAAAAATTTATTTCCCAGAAACTGCAGGTCTTTATCAAAAAAGAGTGCCGCTGTAAATTTTTTTGATTTACTTCTGTCTTCATATACATCCTCAAGATTGTACTTCTTTTTCAAAATATCAATCACTTCATCAAAATCAAAAATTCCCAGAAACAACACAAGCCCTGATTTCTGAAACGCCTTATCTGAAAGTTTTTCCTTTTCTTTATTCTGTTTTAAAAAATCTCTGAAATCTTCTTCCCAGTTTTCTGTTTCTCTGTCCAGAGTCATCATTCCCTGCTCTCCCGTATCAATAGAACCCTCCGACAGATTTTCCACTACAATCCACGCATCCAAAATGTTTTCTTTTGTATTCATAAATACGCCTTTCCAAATAAAAACCCCGTACACTCTGTTCGTTTTTTCCTTATTCCATTTTATCATTCCCCACTTTTAACCTCAACAAAAAATTAGCAAAAGACATCTGTCTTTTCTTTTTCTTCTGCGCTTGACAGGTGTTCTTCCAGATAGTATCATTTACCTATGGAATTTAAAGAGAGGATTTGAAAAAAATGTCAAATAACCACGAAGAACAAATCAGAATTGTACAGGAAACCGTTGCCGGAAAAGAAATTACCTTTGCCCACGTTATGGGAAGTCCGGCTCCTATTGTATATCAGAAGCTTGGATTAAACCCACAGCTTGATTATCGCTCTTCTGCTATTGGAATTATGAATATGACGCCGCCGGAATCTGCCGTCATCGCTTCTGATATTGCAGTGAAAAGCGGAAATGTATATCTTGGATTTGCAGACCGTTTTACAGGTACACTCATTATTACCGGAGAAATTTCAGATGTAATGTCAGCTTTGACAGAAATCGTGACCTTTTTCAGAGATTCTCTCGGATATGTAGTCTGTGACATTACAAAGAGATAGGAAGTGTAAATCATGACCCGTATAACAAAGGAAGAACTGCTGGAAAAGCTGTTCCATGATGACTATGAGCATCTGAAAGGAAAAAGACTTCGCATGACCCGCGTGCGCGTTCCCGGAAAAGAAGTCTGCCTTGCCCATATTATCAGCACTTCTCAGACTTCTATTTACCAGAATCTTGGACTCCATATCGGCGTTCACGAAGGAGAAAACCATACAGGGGAATCTCTTGGTCTGATACGTTTCACTCCCTGGGAAGCTGTTGTTGTTGCAGCTGATATAGCAATGAAAAGTGCAGACGTAGAAATTGGATTTATGGATCGTTTCTGTGGTTCTCTTATTATCACAGGAAATCTTTCTCAGGTGCAGACTGCCGTGGAAGAAGTCGTTCGTTTCTTCCATGAAGAACTCGGATTTAAAACATGTGAAATACACAGAAGTTAGAAGAAGCGGAGCAATATTATTATGAAAAAATTATTTTTAATGGGTCGAAGCGAAGCAGGAAAAACTTCTCTTACACAGGCATTAAAAGGTGAAGAACTGCATTACGAAAAAACCCAATACACGATTACGGATGACGATACCATTGATTCTCCCGGAGAATATGCAGAATCCAAACGTTTCAGCGTTGGACTTGCCTGTTTTTCTTTTGAGGCTGACGTAGTGGGAATCGTCCAGGCAGCAGATGAACCGTACAATCTTTTCAGTCCCTGCCTCGGTGCTTTTATTCTTCGCCCTATTATTGGAATCATTACCAAAACGGATTCCCCATATGCCAATATCCCCATGGTAAAACAATGGCTTATTAATTCCGGCTGTCAACGTATTTTTCTTGTAAATAACGTAACAAGAGAAGGTATTGATGAACTGATTGAATATCTTGCCGATGACCCGGTGCCTCTCACACTGGAACAGGCAACGTTTAAACAACGTCTTGGATTAAACGAATGGGACCCTCTTCCGGAAGGCATTCATTATCCGGAAGGAATATAAATTTCGGGGAGGCAATCCATCCTCCCCTGTTTTTATTTACTTTCTGAAAACTCTTTTAAAATCTCACAATCCTATACGTACAAAGAAATATGAATCCCTTTTCCCCAAAAAGAAAACGCGCCGTTCCTGCCGACAGAAAGCGCTCATTCAAAATCTTTTTTGAAGTTGTTAAACTTTAAACAATTTTAAAAAAACCAGATTTTTTTTGTTGATTTCTTGTAGCAAATATGTATAATATAGATTAGAAGTGGTACTTTCACTTCTTTCAGAACGGATAGAAGCACCTGCTTTTTCCAGGTGTGCTTATCTTAATTAAAAAGAAAAGAGGTACATGTAAGATGGCAGAAATGAATTTAACCAAGTATGGCATCACAGGAACAACTGAAATCGTTCACAACCCTTCTTATG
>UQJE01000048.1 GCA_900541345.1 uncultured Blautia sp. | reverse complement strand
CAATCTGTCCGATTCCAAACGGAATTTTCTTACGGGAAGTTCTCTGCACATTTTTAAAGTTTACAAAAATACCCTGTGCTGTCTCAGGTCTTAAATATACTGTATTTTTTGCATCTTCAGTTACACCCTGGAATGTTTTGAACATCAGGTTGAACTGGCGAATATCTGTAAAATTATGTTTGCCGCAGGTCGGGCATGGAATTTCATGCTCTCTGATGAAATCTGCCATCTGTTCCTGAGACCAGGAATCTACGCTGCCTTCAATGGCAATGTCGTGTTCTGCACAGAAGTCCTCAATCAGCTTATCTGCACGGAAACGCTCATGACATTCACGGCAGTCCATAAGCGGGTCGGAAAATCCGCCAAGATGTCCAGATGCCACCCATGTCTGAGGATTCATTAAAATAGCACAGTCCACACCTACATTGTAAGGGGATTCCTGAATAAATTTCTGCCACCATGCGCGTTTTACGTTATTCTTCAGTTCTACACCAAGATTTCCGTAGTCCCATGTATTTGCCAGACCTCCGTAAATTTCAGAGCCCGGATACACAAAGCCTCTCGCTTTTGCCAGAGCTACGATTTTGTCCATTGTTTTTTCCATGTCATCTCTCCTAAATTTTTTTCAATGCCTATATTATACTAGCATCTTTCTTCTTTTTCAATACCGCTTTTCAACACATCATCTCCAAAATGTCCAGACTTTTAAATTTTTTGTCTGTATTCTGATAAACATACCGGTGAATATGGTACTCCAGTTCTCCCAACACTTCCTCTGTAACAGTGAAGGTATACAGTTTCCCCATAGGAGCACTTACTATATAAATCATAGCGTAACGGGCAGCAGGGGAAAGACGCCTGGTATCAGAAACCTTTCCAAGACACTCTTTACCAATTATACCGTGGACTTCCTGAGAGAAAAACAGTTCTTCCTTTTCTGCGAATTCTCTTCCGCAGGCTGCACAGTTTAAAAGCTCCGGCATCAATCCCTGCACAGCCATAGTACGAAGCTCATATATGCAGCGCACAAGACGGTTGCTGATATTTTTATTTAAAAGAGCTTTTACTGTCACATAAAGAAGATTCATCATCTCTCTCTCGTCCGTACCTTCATGACCAAAATAATCTGCAAGCTCCAGAAAATAATATCCGTAATAAATTCCCGGCTGCTCTCCCGCAAGCTCTACAAAATGGTGCGTCACACTGACCTGATTTAAATTATAGCTGCTTCTTCCCTCAAACAGAGTAAAATTTCCAAATACAAAGGGATTGGCTGCTGCCATAAAAGAGCTATTCTGTCTTCTTGCCCCTTTTGCAAAAACGGCAATTTTTCCTCTTTCCCTTGTAAGAAGAACGATTCGCTTATCGTAATCCCCCACAGGCATAGCAGAAAGTACCACTCCCTGCACGGTAATCAGATCACTCATACTCAGATTTCCTTTTTGTCATACCCAAAATTCTTAATCAGAAAATCGCTGTCGCGCCAGTCTTTTTTTACTTTGACCCAGAGTTTCAAGTTGACTTTGGCTTCCAGCATACGCTCCAGCTCAAATCTTGCGTTGCTGCCAATTTTTTTAAGCATAGCCCCCTGTTTTCCAATAATAATTCCCTTATGGGAATCTTTTTCACAAATAATAGTCGCATCAATATCAATCAGCTTTCCTTTGCCAGGGCGTTCCTTCATACGGTCTACTGCTACTGCAATACCATGAGGAATTTCCGCATCCAGCGCATGAAGTGCTTTTTCTCTTATGATTTCTGCCACAATCTGTCTCTGAGGCTGATCCGTAATGGTATCCTCATCATAGAACATAGGACCATACGGAAGATATTTGAAAATACAGTTTATAATATCTTCTGTATTCTGACCGCGAAGCGCAGAACAGGGGATAATCTCCGCAAAATCACAGATTTTCCGGTATGTGTCAATAGCCGGGAGAATTTCTTCTCTTGATACCGTATCAATTTTATTGATAATTAAGATTACCGGAACACCGATTCCCTGAAGCTGCTCCGCTATATGACGTTCCCCTGCTCCTATAAAGGTAGTTGGTTCTACAAGCCACATTATAGCATCCACTTCTTTTAAAGTGCGCTCTGCGACCTGTACCATATATTCCCCGAGCTTGTTTTTTGCCTTGTGAATTCCCGGTGTGTCAAGAAACACGATCTGACCTGTCTCATCTGTATATACCGTCTGGATTCTATTTCTTGTTGTCTGAGGCTTTTTGGAGGTAATGGCAATCTTCTGTCCGATCAGATGGTTCATCAGCGTAGATTTTCCTACATTGGGACGTCCGATAATTGCCACAAATCCGGATTTAAAATTTTCGTTCATTGATTTTCCTTTCCTTTTCAGCTGCTCCCGGCAGCCGTTTGTCAGCAGGTAATTAAGTTTTTCACTTCTTTAAATGTTTCTTTTGCTTCTTCTATCTTGCTCTCGCTTCCCACAACACAAATCTGCCCGTCTGAAAGAACAGCCTCCACAAGAGGAGCCAGTCTGTGAATATCCTCCACTGTGGCATTTAAGATTTCATCTCTTTCTTTCTGAAGCATTTCTTCTGTAACATCACAGAAATATGCTGTTTTAGAAAGACTTCCCTGCATCTGCGGCGTTCTTGGTACATCCTTTCCGCTGATAGTTCCGATGATGTATTTTGTCATCTCTCTCTCATCTGCCTGGAATGTACGAATATACTCCGGAATGCCTTTAAACACATCCAGGGTGCGTCCAAGATGCGGATCACGATAAGAAACAAAATAGCTCTCTCCATTTCTCTTAAATCCGCTCATACAACCGTATGCCCCTCCTTTTACACGAAGGTTCATCCAGAGGTAATCATAGCTTAACGCTACCTTTAAAATATCAAGAGCCCCTGTATAAGAAAGTCCTTTTTTGCAGAAGTTTCCTGTCTGGGCCACATACTGTACCTGACCAGAGGTCTTTAATCCCTCATTCTTCTTTTCACAGATAATTGCTTCCCCAAAAGTTTCTGCCGGCTCTGTACAAAGATGTTTCTTTAAATCTTTACAAAGAACTTTTACATTTTCCAGAGATTCCCTTTCTCCTGTATAGCTTACATGAAAATATTCCGGACGGAGAATCCGTTTCATAAGCTTTTTAAGAGAAGAAACAAGCTCTTCTTTTCTCTCCTCAAATTCTTTTTCCAGCTTTTCAATAAAATGATAATACCCAACGCCTGCCATCTCGTCCTGGAAAGCCGCCATAGGAGAAGCATAGGAAGCGCCGCGAAGTACAGCTGTGGAATGGCCTGCGCTTGCGAGATTTGCCTGCGCCCTTGATTTTACCTGCGCCACAATTTCATAGAGGCGTCCGGTATCCTCAAGCTTTGAGGTTTCCAAAATCTCACGGACCATATCAAAAAGGAAATTCATCTTCGGATACAGTGCTTTGCCGCGGACGGAAAACATGGCACGGAATCCATCCTGTGCATTTTCGTTATCAAAAACTTCCACGCCGCTGTAAATGCCGCCTGTATTTGCATTGATTTCGTTAAACAGCTCTCCGTAGGTATAATGTTCTGTATCTACATATCCGAGAACCGATTTCAAAAGTCCCAGATAGTGAGTTTCTTCTCTTGTAAGCGTTCCAAACTCAAAAAGGAGATCAAGATAGCCAATCCCATTTGTGCATACATCGTGATATAAGAAGAGACTTCCCTCCAGATCAAGTTCCTCATTTGTAAGATGCGCTGCTTCTTTTTTGATGTCCTCTCTTTTTAACATAGGAATACAGGAAAGTGCCTCCGGCTCTTCCTCTTCTTCCTGATAAGCTTCCAGAGCTTTTGTTTTCTGCACCAGGCTCTGCAATTCTTCAGGGGAAAGACTCTTTCTATATGCTTCCAGCTTTTCTTCCAGAGCTTTTTCTCTTTCTGCCTGAAGCCCTTTTTCCGGCACAAGAGTAAGAACAGAGCCATGTGGATTATCAAGAAGATACTTCTGAATCAATTCTTCAAAATATCCCTCGTAAACAGCTTTTTTCAGAGTTTCGAATACAGAAAGCTGCTGCACCTGAGCAAATGGTTTTGCGTCATCATAGAGCCAGTCTCCGAGAATATCAAGGCTGTACATTAATCCCTTTGGATAAGAAGAAAAATCCGCTTCTCTATAACGGAATTCCATATAGTTGATTCCTGCTTCTACTGCCTTTTTGTCAATTCCGTTTTCCACAATATCTGTAAGAACTTTTCGAATCACAGAAACAAATTCTTCTTTTTTATCTGCATTTGCCCCCTTCGCAACTACTGTAAAATATGGCTGTAAAATTCCGTCGTCAAAAGAACCGTAAATGTCTTTTCCGATTTTCGCATCGAGAAGTGCTTTTTTAAGAGGAGCTCCCGGTGCACTTAAAAGTGCATAATCCAACACTTCAAACGCCATACATTTCAGATTATCTGTAGCTGTTCCTGCCACCATATTGTAAGAAAGATATGTGTTATCTTCCTCACCTTCCTGCTCAGATACAGGATAAGGAATCGTAATATCTTTACATGCAGAAAATGCCTCCTGTTCCGGAATTACGGAATCTACAGAGAGCACATCAAAGGAGGAGAGGTATTTTTTGTCAATGAAATCCAGTTTTTCCTCCATATCCATATTTCCATAAAGATAAATAAAGCTGTTTGACGGATGATAATATTTTCTGTGAAAATCAAGAAATCCCTCATACGTCAATTCCGGAACGTTCTCCGGATTTCCGCCGGATTCACATCCATATGGCGTATCCGGGAAGAGAGAATTCATGATTTCCCGCTCCAGCACCTCATCCGGTGACGAAAAGGCTCCTTTCATTTCGTTATATACCACGCCGTTATATTTCAGCGGTCCTTCCGGATTTTCCAGCTGATAGTTCCAGCCTTCCTGACGGAAAATCTCCTCTTTTTTATAAATATTCGGATAAAAAACAGCATCCAGATATACGTGCATCAGATTCTGAAAATCCTGATCATTGCAGCTTGCCACAGGATAACATGTTTTATCCGGATATGTCATTGCATTCAAAAAGGTATTGAGAGAACCCTTTACAAGTTCTACAAAAGGATCTTTTAAAGGAAATTCTCTGGATCCGCAAAGAACGCTGTGCTCCAGAATATGCGCCACACCCGTACTGTCCTTAGGCGGTGTTCGGAATGCAATATTAAACACTTTATTTTCATCTTCGTTTTCAATCAGGAGAACCCTCGCTCCTGTTTTTCTGTGGCGAAGAAATGTTCCTTTGGAATGAATGTCGGTAAGGTTCTCTTCTTTTACCATTTCATACGCTGTAAGATTTTCTGTTTTCATGGTTGCCTCCTGGTAGTTTCTATTTTTGTCTTTCATTCTTGAACGCCCTGCCGGAATCCCGGCAGGGCGGTTTGATACCATATCACGTTATTATTTCAGTCCGCCTTCTCCCGGAAAATGAAGCTCATACATTTCCTTTGCAGCTTTGACAATCAGTTCCAGCTCCTTTTCCATACCAAGGGTAGCCGGAAGGATAATGGCAGTCTCATGCATATCTTTCTGAAGCTTCGCTTTCGCCTTATCTTCGCTCATACTCATAATGCCGCAAAGCATACTCGTATAGGATTTATCTGATTCACAAAGCTCCATATAAACTTTTACAAGATGGCAGCATTCTCTATACAGCAGCTCTCTCGCCCTCTCTCCTCCGTTTGCAAACTCCTGAAAGTGAAGCTTTTTGAGCTGTTTCTCTATATCTTTTTTCGCGCCTCTTGCACCGAAAAATTTATTTCCTGCGTTTCTGTTAAATTCCAGAATCATCCAAAGTGCCAGAAAGCCGTCTGCCCTGGCATCCCCGCCTGTCTCTGCCTTATCTTTATAGCGGATCTCCCAGATTTTTTTACGGATTTCATTATTCTCCGGCTCTTCTCCCTGGGCTATGGAGTCTTCCAGAAGCTGTTTTCTTTTCAGAGGGTCATGCTCTCTGTAGTATTGTGCTATTTTGGGTGTATCCATACTGCCTCCTGTCACGGTTTCTCGTAAGTAAGTTCAGTCTCTGCAAGAGAAAGCGCTTCTTCAATAACCTGATCCATATCCATATATCTGTACATACCGAGACGTCCGCCAAAAATTACGTTCTTTTCCTTCATAGCAAGACGCTCATACTGTGCAAAAAGATCTGTGTTTTTCATTTACAGGATAGTAAGGCTCTTCTCCCTTTTCCCATTTTGCAGGATATTCTCTCGTAATAACTGTCTTTGGCTGTGTTCCAAAATCAAAATGCTTATGCTCAATGATTCTTGTGTACGGAACTTCGTAATCTGTATAATTGACAACTGCATTTCCCTGATAATTTTCCATATCAAGTGTTTCTGTCTCAAAACGAAGCGAACGATATTCCAACTCACCGTAACAGTAATCGTAATACTGATCAATCATACCAGTAAAAAGAACCTTGTCTGCCTGAGCGGAAAGCTCTTCCTTGTTATCAAAGAAATCGGTATTTAAGCAAACCTGCACTCCTTCCAGAAGCTTTTTGATAATTCTGGTATATCCGCCTTTTGGAATACCCTGATACGGGTCTTTAAAGTAATTGTTGTCATATGTGTAGCGAAGAGGAAGACGTTTGATAATAAACGCCGGAAGGTCTTTACATTCTCTTCCCCACTGTTTTCTTGTGTAGCCCTCCACAAGTTTTTCATATACATCCTGTCCTACAAGAGCAAGCGCCTGCTCTTCCAGATTGCGCGGGTGTGTAATATGCATTCTTGCAATCTGCTCCTGCACCTTTGCCTGTGCTTCCGCCGGAGTTTTTACTCCCCACAGCTGATGAAAGGTATTCATATTAAACGGCATATTGTAGAGCTCGTCCTTATAAATAGCGATAGGAGAATTAATAAAATGATTAAATTCCGTAAACTGATTAATATACTCCCATACGTGCTTTCTTGAAGTGTGGAAAATATGCGCACCATAACGATGTACCTGAATTCCCTCCACCTCTTCTGTATAAATATTTCCTCCGATATGGTCTCTTCTGTCGATCACGAGACAAGTTTTGCCACAGCGAGTTGCCTCATGGGCGAATACTGCACCGAAAAGACCTGCACCGACAATTAAATAATCGTATTTTTTCATGAAACAGCACCTTCTCCTTTATTTCAAATTGGTATTATCATAACATATTTTACCTGAAAATGGTACCCCGAAGTTTTCTCCTTCGTTTTCTGCCCTTTCGAAGATATACATTTTTTATATACCAGATAACGGTATCTTCCCCGTAATCGTTTAAAATGCGAAGAAGCCCTTCCAGTTCTTTCTTTGTCTGAGGATGAATAAACCAAAGAGAATCCTTTCCTTTTCTGTAATATTCAAGAGGCTTCTCCTGTGTATAGGCATCTCCCATATATGTTCTGCAGGCGCTGATCCTGTCCATGATCATCTCTGCTACATATTTTCTTGGCATCTGTGCGCCCATGATCACATGCTCTCCATCAAGAGAATAATCCACCCAGTGTTCAAAATGATGGCGGTTTCTTCCCTTATGATGAAGCCAGGATGTAGAAACGCCCGTCGCCTCTCTCTCTGCATTATTGGGGCTTCTGTCTCCCTGATAATATTTACATCCCACAAGAAACTCTGTGGGAGAATACTTTGACAGATCGTGAAGCAGTCCCTGTTTGTAAAGTCCTGCACGGAAGCAATATTTCATAACCATCAATTTATGTTTTGTAATCGTTTTAAAATGACCCCAGGCCTTCATTCTGC
Source organism: uncultured Blautia sp. (assembly GCA_900541345.1). GTDB lineage: Bacteria > Bacillota > Clostridia > Lachnospirales > Lachnospiraceae > Blautia_A. The sequence continues at coordinate 11,226 of UQJE01000048.1, read as the reverse complement.
CTCCTCCTGTCTGCCCGTCAAAACTACAATCGTGCGCGGTGCTGCCGCTACCGTCTTTTTATATTCTTTCTCTGACGGAAGAAATTTCCCGCCTTCTTTTAAATCTCCCGTATCCGCCACCTTTTTCCAGGAATAACCTTCCGGAAGATTAGGAAGAGCCAGGCTTCTTTCCTCCCAATGGAAGTTATACCCTACATAAATAAACTCATCTTTTCCTTCTTCTTCATAAGCACTGTAATACATCACACCAAAAAGACGGCTTGTGTTTTCATAGCTTACGTACCATGCACGCTCCCCGTGAAAAGATATATCCGGAAAACCCTTGGCAAGATAATCGATTCCCTTTAATTCCTTCGGCATATGGAGAATTGGGTGCGCAGCTCGAAACGCAAGAGCGTTTTTTACAAACTGAAAAAGAGAATCATTTCTTTTTAATCCTTTCCAGTCTGTCCATCCTACAGGATTGTCCTGGCACCAGGCATTATTATTTCCCTCCTGGGAATTTCCTGTCTCATCTCCTGCATAAATCATCGGGACTCCCTGACTTAAAGTCATCATAAGAAAGGCGTTTCGCATCTGGCGCTCCCGCATCTGGCGCACTGCAAGCTTTCTTGTATTTCCCTCTATTCCGCAGTTCCAGGAGTAATTGTAGCTGCTTCCGTCCTCGTTATTCTCTCCATTTTCTTCATTATGTTTATAGTTATAACTCACAAGATCATAAAGAGTAAAACCATCCTGGCAGGTCATAAAATTTACTACTCCGTTATAATTGCTGTTTCTTCTTACATGCCAGGACGCACCTTCTGCCATTCCCTCATCACTTTTTAAAAATCTGCGCATATCCTCGAGAAAAGAACGGTTATACTCCGCAAGTACACGCTTCTTGGGCTCTTTTCCGCCATAAAATCCCGAAAAATCATATCCTGTCATCATAATCTTTGTATCTGAAAGAATTCCGTCTCTTAAAATCAACTCTGCCGGAACACCCTCGCCCTGTATATGAAAACCATCTATATGATAATAAGTTTTCCAGAACTGCAGAGCCCGAAGGGCTGCAAAAGGATTTGTTTCCCCCGGAAAATAAAACTCCATGATACATTCCATACCTGCTTTATGAAGAGCTTTTACAAAATCTCTCACCTCATTCTGCACATTATCCTCTGTACAGTATGCCCGTTTCGGAGAAAGGTAATAGCCTGACGCATATCCCCAGTAATTCACCCGATCGTTTTCTTTTCTGTCAGTGATATATTCTTTTTCTCCCTCCTGCTTTACAGAAGGAACTTCAGGAAATTCATATGCAGGCATCAGTTCCAGAGTATTAACCCCCAGTTCTTTCCAGTAAGGAATCATTTCTGTAAGACCAGCGAACGTTCCCTTTTTTCTTCCCATATTTGGCACAAGTTTTGTATATCCTCTTACATGAAGCTTGTAAAGCACCATATTTTCATAGGAAATTCCAGGAGACTTATCACCCTCCCAGGCATATTTTTCTTCCGGAAGAAATCCGCAGCGCACCTTGTGCACATCCTCTGTTCGCTCCCCGAAATGCTTCTTTCCCCTAATACAGTAAGCAAATGGATCCTGGCATATTTTTCCGTCAATCTCGTAATTATATTCGTACATTTCCCCGGAAATTCCTTTTACTTCCATTGCACAGATTCTTCCCATTTTCTCGTCCTCTGGAAATGGGAGAACATATTTGGGCATTTTCCCTCCTTTTTTATAAAGAAGAAGCTTTACCTCTTCTCCTTCCGGCACGTCAAGAGCAAAATTATACCCTTCCACTGTGCGATTTGCCCCCAGAAGAAACGGATTTCCCTTCTCTGTCAACAACATACTTTCCTCTCCTCTCCGTTATGCTAAATGTTTATTGTAAGTTCTATCGGACAATGGTCTGAGCCCATAATCTCACTGTGTATTTTCGCATCCGCAAGCTTTGTCTCCAGGGATGGAGACACAAGAAAATAGTCAATTCTCCAACCTGCGTTTTTCTCTCTTGCCTTAAACCGATAAGACCACCAGGAATACGCCCCCTCAAGTTCCGGATAAAAATAACGGAACGTATCAATGAAACCGCTTTCCATTACTGTAGAAAAGCAGGCTCTCTCCTCATCTGTAAATCCCGGATTATTTCTGTTTGTTTTCGGATTTTTAAGGTCAATATCTTTATGTGCCACATTAAGATCTCCGCAGACAATTACCGGCTTTTTCTCCTGCAGGTTTAAAAGATAAGAAAGAAAATCTTTTTCCCACTGCATTCTGTATTCCAAACGACGAAGTTCACTCTGCGAATTTGGAGTGTACACCGTAATCATGTAAAACTCCTCAAATTCCAGAGTGATTACTCTTCCTTCTTTATCATGCTCCTCAATACCCATTCCATAAAAAACAGAAAGCGGCTCTTTTTTTGTAAAAATGGCAGTTCCGGAATATCCTTTTCTGTTTGCATAATTCCAGTACTGGTAATAACCGGGCAGATCAAGCTTTACCTGACCCTGCTGGCATTTTGTTTCCTGAAGGCAGAAAATATCTGCGTCCAGTTCCTGAAAGCGCTCTTCAAAACCTTTTGTAAGGCAGGCGCGGATTCCGTTTACATTCCAGGAAATTAATTTCATCTATATGATTCTCCTTTATTAGATTAAATATAGTGTTTGCATACATGAGTGATTACATGGATTGTTCCGTTCTTCGCACTCTTGTAATCACATAAATATTCTATCATATTTTCTCCGCACAACAAATGCTTTTGTGGTATAATTAAGAAAATTATTTAGGAAAAGAGGAAAGAAAATGGAAACTTATGAAATTTTTAAGGATCTTGCCATTATTCTGATTTCCGCAAAGCTCTGCGGTCTTCTTGCTGGTAAGCTCCACGCACCCCAGGTTGTGGGTGAGATTATCGCCGGTCTTTTAATCGGTCCCAGTATTTTAGGACTGGTACAACAAAATGAGCTTATAAGCGGCATGGCAGAAATCGGCGTTGTACTTCTTATGTTCTTTGCAGGGCTGCAGACAAATCTTCGGGATTTGATGCGGACGGGCTGGAAAGCTCTTCTCATTGCCTGTGCCGGAGTGTTTGTTCCCCTTGCAGGAGGTTATCTCCTTCACAGCGCTTATTATGGCTTTGCTCCAGGAGGTTCTTCTCAGTTTTATGCCTCTGTTTTTATCGGTGTCATTATGACAGCTACTTCTGTCAGCATTACGGTTGCCTCTCTTCAGGAACTGGGTTACCTGAAATCTGAAACAGGTACTACCATTATGAGTGCAGCTATTATCGATGATGTAATCGGCATTATTGTTCTTACCTTTGTCATCGGAATGAAAGACCCTGCTTCAAAGCCATCTTCCGTTATTATCAGTACAGCGCTTTTCTTCCTGTGCGCCATTCTTTTCGGAGTAATTATTTACAAACTCTTTGCCATATTGGATAAACATTATCCGCATACAAGAAGAATCCCTATCTTCGGTTTTGTTCTTGCCTTCGCTATGGCATACATAGCCGAAAAATATTTCGGCATTGCAGATATTACAGGCGCCTATGTAGCCGGTATTGTCCTGTGCAGTATTGACGATTCCGAATATATTGCAAGAAAGGTAGATGTAAGCTCCTATATGCTGTTTGCTCCTATGTTTTTTGCAAGTATCGGTCTGAAAACAGACATTGAAGATATGAGTTCTTCTCTTCTTATTTTCTGCATTCTTTTCGTCATTGTAGCGCTAATTACAAAAATCGTAGGATGCGGTTTTATGTCAAAAATTCTCGGATTCTCTACAGGAGATTCTTTAAAAATCGGTGTGGGAATGATGACACGAGGAGAGGTTGCTCTGATTGTGGCACAGAAGGGACTTTCTGTGGGAATGATTGAATCCAAATACTTTACAGCCGTCATTCTCCTGATCCTTGTTTCTTCTATCGTTACACCGATCGTATTAAAGCTTCTTTACAGAAAACACGCTTAGTGCAGGAATTGTATTGCTTTCCCCGAATGCTTCTGTTACAATGTGTTTATAAAAGAAAGAGAGGATAAATTTATGAGTGACGAATTATTTAACAACGGCGGCTGTGACCCAAGTGACTGTGCTTCCTGTCAGGCTGGCTGCAGCTCCTGCGGCTCTGATTTCGAAGAACACCGTACCATCACCCTTACTATGGACGATGATACAGAGGTGGAATGTGCCGTTCTTACCATATATCCGGTAAACCAGAAGGAATACATTGCCCTTCTTCCCCTTGACGAAAATGGCCAGAGCGAAAGCGGTGAAGTTTATCTTTACACCTTCTCCCGCACAGAAAACGGAGATCCGATGCTTGCCAACATTGAGGACGATGAAGAATACCAGGCAGCTGCTGATGCATTTGACGCAATTTTAGAAAATGCAAAAACAGTGGCAGAAGGCGGTCCGGAAGAAGCGTAATTCCTTTTATAAATTTTCAAAACAAAGGGCAGTTCAGTACATGATGTACTGCTTTCCCAGTAAATGAAAAATGGCTCGGAAGATTTAACCTTCCGAGCCATTTTTCATTTTTATTTTGTTGTACTTCCAAAACCGCCGTTTCGAACGCCTTCTGCAACGTCGTCTACAGTGATTCCATACTCCACGAAAATCCCCTGCATAAACCCTGTTCCTGCAGGAATCACAAGAGTTTTTCCTTCGTTTGTATCATTTGTAAGCTTCGCAAAAATGTGCCCTTCATTGTCTGAATAAAAGTAGTCGCTGTCAATAATGCCTACTGTATTATTTAACTGCAGACGGTACTTAAATCCAAGACCACTTCTGGGATAACATTTCAAAACCCAGTCCTGCTCCATTTCCACACGGATTCCCGTAGGAATTTTCACGGTTTCTCCAGGCTGTAAAGTTATCTCCACAGGAGCAAAGAAATCATATCCTGCGCTTCCGGCAGTAGCCCGCACAGGAAGAGAAATTCCCTCATATATCTCCTGCACTTCTTCCGCAGAAACTTCTCCAAAAGTGTCTTTCCAATCCTCCACAAAACGTGCTTCGCTTACCTTATGAAATTTTGCAATTCTTCTCATATTCCGAATTTCTCCTTAATCCTGATAAAGAACTGCTTTTCCCTCTCTTAGAGAGGCGGGAACATCAATCACTCTCTGGTTGGAAGAGCCCTTCCATTTAAGAAGCAGTTCTTTTTTGTCAACCTCAAACTCACCGTCTACACAAACATCAAGATAACGGACAATCTCCAGATTTTGAATTTCTTCCCACAAAGAACCTGTATACAGCCAGATTGTTTTATCCGGATATTTCTCACGGATTTCCTTTGCAAGGGCTGTCACACCTTCCACATTGGCAGGATGAAGCGGGTCTCCGCCGGAAAAGGTAATGCCGCTTACATATGCCTTATCCAGCTCCGTCATAATCTCTCTGTGCTCTGACTCTGTAAAAGGAAGTCCGCCCTTGGGATCCCAGGTGATGGGATTCTGGCACTCCCTGCAGCCGTGGGAGCAGCCTGCCACCCACAGAACTACACGAAGTCCGTCTCCGTTTAACATATCGTCTTTCGTTATATTATGGTATCTCATAATTTACGCTTCTTCCGGTACATCTTTCATGCTGAAACTGATTCTTCCCATCTTGTCTTTTCCAAGGCAGATTACTTTTACCTTATCTCCAAGTGTAAGAACGTCTTCTACACGGTTGATTCTCTCTTTACAGATTTTGGAAATGTGAACCATTCCTTCTTTGCCAGGTGCAAATTCAATAAATGCTCCAAATTCCTTAATGCTTACAACCTTACCTGTAAAAATCTGTCCTGCTTCAAAATCAGTTGCGATGATCTCAACCATTCTCTTTGCTTCTTCCATCATCTTCTGCTCTACACCGCAAATGGATACAGCGCCTTCATCTGTAATGTCGATTTTGACACCTGTGCGCTCTATAATTGTGTTGATTGTTTTTCCTCTCTGTCCTACGACATCGCCGATTTTCTGCGGATCAATCTGGATCTGGATGATTTTCGGAGCATATTCGCCTACTGTTGCACGAGGCTTGTCAATACATTTTTCCATAACCTCTGTAAGGATATACTCTCTCGCCTCTTTTGTCCTGCGGATTGCTTCCTCTACAATCGGTCTTGTAAGTCCATGAATCTTAATATCCATCTGGATTGCAGTGATACCATCATGTGTACCAGCTACCTTGAAGTCCATATCTCCAAAGAAATCTTCAAGTCCCTGAATATCTGTGAGAACAATATAATCATCGTCTGTATCTCCTGTAACAAGTCCGCAGGAAATTCCGGCTACCGGTTTCTTAATCGGCACGCCTGCTGCCATAAGAGACATAGTAGACGCACAGATACTTGCCTGAGAAGTAGAACCGTTTGATTCAAATGTCTCAGATACGGTACGGATTGCATACGGGAACTCTTCCTCTGCCGGAAGTACAGGTACAAGCGCTCTCTCTGCAAGCGCTCCATGACCGATTTCACGGCGTCCCGGTCCTCTGGATGGCTTTGTCTCTCCCACAGAATAAGACGGGAAATTATAGTGGTGCATATATCTCTTAGATGTCTCAAATTCATCAAGACCGTCAAGACGCTGTGCTTCTGCAAGAGGAGCCAGTGTTGTCATAGTACAGATCTGTGTCTGTCCACGTGTAAACATAGCAGAACCATGTACTCTCGGAATAATATCAACCTCTGCTGCAAGGGGACGGATCTGTGTGATCTCACGTCCATCCGGACGTTTATGGTCTTTTAATATCATTTTGCGGACTGTCTTTTTCTGATACTGATAAACAGCTTCACCAAGAACAGAAAGCCACTCTTCTTTTTCTGCAAAAGCCTCAGCAAGCTTCTCTGTTACTTTTCGAATATTTTCTTCTCTTGTCTGCTTATCGTCAGAGAACACTGCCTCTTCCATCTCTGCCGGAGGAACGATTTCTTTAATTGCCTCAAAAAGTTCTTCCGGAACAGCGCAGGATTCGTAAGAATGTTTTTCTTTACCGCAGTCTGCAACGATTGTATCAATAAATTTGATGATTTCCTGATTTACTTCATGCGCCTTGTAAATTGCCTCGATCATTTTATCTTCCGGAATCTCGTTTGCTCCGGCTTCGATCATAATTACTTTCTCTCTTGTAGACGCAACAGTAAGCTGAAGATCTGAAATATCTTTCTGTGCAAGTGTAGGGTTGATTACATATTCTCCGTCAATCAGTCCCACCTGGGTTGTCGCACATGGACCATCAAACGGAATATCAGAAATGCAGGTAGCAATAGCAGAACCAAGCATAGCCGGAATTTCCGGATTGCACTGCGGATCTACAGACATAACCATATTCACAAGTGTTACATCATTTCTGTAATCTTTCGGAAAAAGCGGACGCATTGGTCTGTCAATTACACGGGAAGTCAGGATTGCATGCTCGCTTGCCTTTCCTTCTCTTTTATTAAATCCTCCCGGAATTTTTCCAACTGCATACATTTTCTCTTCATATTCAACACTTAACGGGAAGAAATCAATTCCTTCTCTCGGCTCCTTTGATGCAGTTGCAGTAGATAATACAGTTGTATCACCATAGTGCATCAAAGCAGCACCGTTTGCCTGTTTCGCAACACGGTCAATATCTACAGTAAGGGTTCTTCCGGCTAATTCCATGGAATAACTTTTGTACATATTCTTTCTCCTTTTCTTCTTAATAGCTTCTTTAATGTCTTCTTTATATATATAAATAACTTATAAAGCAAGCAAAATAACAGCAAACAGGGGCGGATGGAAATCCGCCCCTTCCGCATACTAATTATTTTCTTAAACCTAATTTTTCAATCAGTGTACGGTATCTTTCGATGTCTGTTTTCTTCAGGTATGCCAGAAGGCCACGGCGCTGACCTACCATTTTCAGAAGACCACGTCTGGAATGGTGATCTTTGTGGTGTGTCTTTAAGTGCTCTGTTAATTCCTGAATTCTTGCTGTAAGAACGGCAATCTGTACCTCTGGTGAACCTGTATCACCTTCACATCTTGCATATTCTTTCATGATAGCTGTTTTCTTTTCTTTTGAAATCATTTTGATTTCCTCCTTAAAATATTTTTTATTAAACCGCCGCATATTAAGAGATGGTCGGAGTGTCCTGTCTCTGAATAAGGGCTAAATTCACCTTCGTTAGTATAACACAAAGATTTTTTCCTGTAAACTCTTTTTTTATTATTTTGCTGCTGCTCGCATTTCTTTCTGTCTTTCTATCGGGTCGTCCTCAAGAAGAGAAAAGGCAATGTTGGTAGCATGGTCTGACACACGCTCAAGACCGGATACTACATCTGAGAACATCATTCCCGCACTTGCTGTACACTCACCTCTTGTAAGACGCTGTACATGGGATTCCTGAAGATATCTCTCCGCATCGTCTACCTTATCCTCAAGCTCCAGAATTTCTTCCATATGCTCCTGGTTGTTATGTGAAAACATATCCAGTGCATAAGTAGTGACCTTAATTACCATATCAAGCATCTGAGACAGTTCTTTTTTAGCCTGATCACTAAAATCAATTCCCCGTTCCATCCTGGAAGCTGCGGCATCTGCAATGTTTTCCGCATGATCTCCAATACGTTCAATATCGTTCACTACATGGAACAATCCGCCAATACTTTTTGCGTCGTCTGAAGGAAGTGTCGTCTGATTGATTTTTACAAGATAATCTGTAATCGCGTGATTGAGATAATCGATATTTTTTTCTGTCTCATACACTTCCTGAATTTCTTTTTCGTTCAGAGTAAGAAGAGCATTCATTGCCTTTTCCAGATTGGAAATTGCCATCTGTCCCATACGCTCCATTTCTCTTGTTGCATCAAATACAGCGGTTGTCGGGGAAAATACAGATTTTTCTCCGATAAACTGCAGTCCCAGCGTATCCTGATTTTTCTTTTCTTCTCCGCGTACAAGAAAGCCTGTCAGTTTTACAATCTGCTTGATAAACGGAGCAAGAAAAACAACTTCTGCGAGTTTTATTAAGGTATGCGCATTTGCCACCTCTCGTCCCGGATTTCCTCCAGAAATGTAAGAAATAAACTGAGTGATCGGTTCAAGCGCCACACTTAAGATAACGTAAATAATAAAGGTTCCGATAATATTAAACACAAGATGAATCAAAGCAGCCCGCTTTGCCTCTCTCTTTCCGCTTAAACCGGCAAGAAGGGCAGATACGCAGGAACCGATGTTACAGCCCATGATAATAAAGAAACAGATACGTATATCAAGAAGCCCCTGGTTTGCAAGAAGAAGCACAATACCGACTGTAGCAGAAGAGCTCTGAAGGACAGTTGTAACAGCAAGTCCCACAAGTACAGCCAGAAAATGGCTGGTAAGAGAACCCATAATCTCCACTACCTGAGGAGACTCCCTCAAAACGGACATAGAATCTGACATGGTGGTAAGACCCATGAACAGAATACCAAAGCCCAGAAGAACTTCTCCGATACGCTGCACCTTTACTTTTTTAAAGAACATCATCATGACCACGCCTGCCATAACAATCGCCGGTGCAAGGGCAGAAAGGTTAAATGATATTAACTGAGACGTTACGGTTGTTCCAATGTTGGCACCCATGATTACACCGGCTGCCTGATACAGGTTCATAAGTCCTGAATTTACAAAACTTACGACCATAACTGTAGATGCACTGGAGGACTGGATAATTGCAGTGAAAAATGTTCCCACAAGGATTCCTCTGATAGGCGTCTTTGTAAAAAACTCCAGAATACTTCGCATCTTGGCGCCTGCAACTTTTTCAAGTCCATCGCTCATCTGTTTCATACCGAACAAAAAGAGGCCCAAACCTCCCATTAGTCCAAGAATAATCTCTGCCATTCCTAAATATTCTCCCTTGTATTTTCTCTGTTTCGTCTGTCAAAATATTCCCGCCCCAAAGCTGCATCTGCGAAAATCTGGCGCCTTAAGGCCTCCAGAGACTCAAATTTCTTTTCCGGGCGCTGGTAATGAAGAAATTCCACTTTACACTTCTGACCGTAAAGATCTTCTTCACAGTCAAAAAGATGGGTTTCCACCCCTAAGAATTCTCCTCCAACTGTAGGCTTATACCCAATGTTCGTCACACCGGAAAAGCATCTGTTTCCAAAATAAGACATTGTGGCATACACTCCGCTGGGAGGCATAAGTTTGTCTTTGGAGGGAATGATGTTTGCAGTAGGAAGCAGAAGCTTATGCCCCAGTCCTCTTCCGTGTTCTACTGTACCCTCTGCAAAAAAATTCATTCCCATAAGTCTTTGGAATTTTTCCATGTTTCCTTTTTTTAACTCTTCCCTTATATAGGTACTGCTGATTTTTCTGTGTCCTTCCATTTCTTTTGAAATGACATCTGCATGAAAACCGTATTTTCTTCCCATCTCTTTTAACAGAGACGGAGTTCCCTTTCTCTCATATCCGAAACGATAATCCTCTCCTACTGCCACATATTCTGCCTGCAGATCACCCACTAAAATTTCTTTTACGAAGTTTTCGGCTTTTATATGGCGTATGCGCTCATTTAACGGACATTCCAGAAGAATATCTACGCCCATTTTTTCAACAAGCCGACACCGTTCCTCCCTGGAAAGAATCATCTTTTCCGACACATCAAAAGCAAAAAGCACTGTAGGAAGCCCAAACTCTTTTTTCTGTCGGACAATACTCTTTACAAGCTTCTGGTGACCTTTGTGAATGCCGTCAAACTTTCCGAGCGTAACTGCACTTTTTGAGAGCCGCGGAAACTCTTCTGTTATTTTCAAGTATTCCATATGCCACTCCTATATTTACACGAACATTTTCACTGGAAAATACTGCTGCCTATTTTGCTTCCACTGATAAATTCCTATGAAAACTCCGCCGCTTGTATACATACGAACCCAGCCTTGCCTCACTTCGCCTTTTACAAGCCCTTCATGAAGAGGATTTCCATTTGCAAGAAGACGTTCTCCCTCTTTTTCTGCATATACAGCAGGATAAGAGGAAAGCACCTCTTCCACAGAAATGATTTTTTCTTCGATCGTCCCAGATTTTACGGCTTCTTCCACCTCCCGAAGCGTCATGCTCTGCTCCAGGGTAAAGTCTCCGGATTTCGTCCGAAGAAGTGCCTCCATTGCTCCGCCGCAGCCGAGTTTTTCTCCCATGTCGTGACAAAGTGTCCTGATGTATGTTCCCTTACTGCAGGAAACACGCATTTTTACAAGAGGAAGATTCATTTCCAGGATTTCAATCTGGTAA
>UQJE01000047.1 GCA_900541345.1 uncultured Blautia sp. | reverse complement strand
ACATCTCCGAGGCAACCCAGGAGAACATTATGCATGCGGCAACCCTTAGAAATTAAGAGGAGGAGAGAGAGATGGCAGGTAAAGAAAAAAAAGGAAATGCTTTTACCAATAATCCCATTGTAAAAGCAATTGGAACACAGAAAATTGTAGTTGTTTTAGTAATTGTACTTCTGGCGCTGTTTTTCGGAATTAAAAGTCCGGCTTTCCGTCAGTATTCAACAGTAGTAAGTATTTTTGGATATTCTTATTATATCAGTTTAATGGCAATCGGTGTTACATTCTGTCTGATCACAGGCGGTGTTGACCTTTCCATTGGAACAGGTATGATTTGTTACAGCCTTTTCGGAGGATATCTGGTTACAAAGATGGGTCTTCCGGTTGGCGTTGGTATCCTTGCAACAGTCGTTCTTGGTATGCTGATCGGTCTTTTAAATGCAGTTCTTGTAGCTGTGATGGACCTTCCGCCTTTCATTGCAACACTTGGTACAATGATGATCTGCCGAGGACTTGGTTCTATCCTTACAGGAGGAATGAGTGTGGCATGGCCGCCAACAGCAGCACCACAGGGATGGTTCAGAAACATTTTCAAGATTAATGTAAACGGAACAATCATTCCAGTAGGATTTATCCTGATTCTGCTTCTTGTATTTGTAATGTCTGTATTCCTGAATAAGTCAAGACCGGGACGTTACATCATTGCAATCGGAAGTAATAAAGAAGCAACAAGACTTTCTGGTGTAAATGTAATCAAATATCAGGGACTTGCATATGTGATTTCCGGATTTTTTGCAGGACTTGCAGGTGTGGCTTTTGCAGCAACATTCCAGTCTATCGCTCCTGGAACAGGTGCAGGACTTGAGTTGGATGCAATCGCTGGTGCAATCATCGGTGGTACTTCCATGACAGGTGGTGTAGGTACTATTACAGGAACACTTCTTGGTGTATTTGTAATGTCCCTGCTGAAAACAGGTCTTCCGTTTATCGGACTTCAGGCAAACTGGCAGCAGATTATCACTGGAATTATCCTGATTGTGGCAATCTTCATCGACGTAATTAAAAACAAAAAAACAGCATAAAATTGAAGGTTAAAATTGGGGTAAGCAAGAACTATTTATAAAAAGATATGTACCGCAGAGGGTGTCGCGGTTCACATATACCACAAACTATATAATTCTTAAGGAGGATTACAAAAATGAAAAGAAAACTCATGAGCTTAGTATTATGTGCAGCAATGGTTGGTTCCATGGTTGGTGTAACAACAACTGTACACGCAGAGGATGAAATCAGCATCGAAATCGTATCTAAAGGTTTCCAGCATCAGTTCTGGCAGGCAGTTAAAGCCGGTGCAGACAAAAAAGCAGAAGAATTAGGCTGCAAAATCAACTTTGTTGGACCAAACTCCGAATCTGATATTGCTGACCAGGTTCAGATGTTAAACTCTGCTATCAACCAGAAACCAGATGCAATCGCATTTGCAGCTCTTGATACAGATGCAGCTCTTGATTCCATCAAACAGGCTCAGGAAGCAGGAATCCCGATCATCGGATTTGACTCTGGTGTTCCAGGCGCTCCGGAAGGTGCTATCCTTGCAAATGCAGCAACAGATAACTATGCAGCAGGTGAGCTTGCAGCTGAAGAGACATACAAACTTCTGAAAGACAGAATCAAAAATGCAGAAGGACCTGTAAGAATCGGTGTTATGGGACAGGATGCTACTTCCGAGTCTATTGTAAACCGTGGTCTTGGATTCATCGACAAAATCGGTGAGCTTGCTACAGCTGATGGAAATAAAGTAAAATTGGAAGGTAACGAAAAATACGTAGGAGATTCCAAACTGGAATCTGTTGATGACGGAAACGTAATCATTGAAATCCTTGTTCCTTCACAGGTAACATCTGAGCTGTCCGCTATCGACTGCCAGACTCTGTTAAACAAAGAAGACACAATTTGTATCTACGGCTCCAACCAGCACTCCGGTGACTCTATGGTTGTAGGTAACGAAAACCTTCAGAAATTCGGTACAGGCGAAGATCAGGTTCTTGGTGTAACATTCGACTCTGGTGCAGTTATCAAAGCAGCAGTTGCTGACGGAACATTTGCTGGTGCTGTTACTCAGGCTCCTGTAGCTATGGGTGAAGCAGTAGTTGAACTTGCTTACAATGCAGCTAAAGGTGAAAAAGTAGAAGATGTTGACACTGGATGCCAGTGGTTTACAGCAGAAAACATGGAAAGCGAAGAAATCGCACCAAACCTTTACGACTAATTCACAGGATTGTGAACAATACTGACATGAAATAGAAAATGGAGATGCTTTGGCATCTCCGTTTTTTTGTATTTTATGTGTATGAAAGGTCGTATTTACTCGTTTTTGGCCGAAACCCGGTTGTTGACACTGTTTTTTCAGAATGATACAATGAACACAACACATAAATCTTTCCTTATATGGAGGACAAAAAGCATGAGAAGAAAGAACATTTTTTTGGCTGTTTTGCTTTCAGCAGCAATGGCATCCTCAAGTGTAACGCCCGCGTTTGCAGAATCGCTTACGGATGGAGAAACTGCAGTTATGGAAACAGCAGAAGAGACAGAAACAGAGCCGATGGAGGAAAACGGTGAACTGGAAAATGCGGCAGATGAACTTTTGGAAGCACCGGAAAATATGGCAGAAGACAGTAGAAGTACAGAGGATGGAGAATATGCAAAAGAAGTGATTGCGCAAGCTTCAAATTCTTCAGCCAATATGATGGGCAACATATCAGCGATTCCATATGGAGTCAGAAAAGAAGAGACAATTTATTACACTGCATCAAAAATATACAAACATGGAGAATTTAAGGGTGTTCAGATAGACCAGTACACAGACTTGGAACAGACGCCGGAAAGACATTGGATAACTTATCGGTGGCATTATAAAGGGGAGAAGTGGGAGGTTCTGCGGTATTCAGAAAAAGCTGGAAAGCTTGTGCATGTTAACATAGCGGGAGAGGCCTATTACAATGTGTGGCCTGAAATGTTCTGGGTTCTTCGTGCCCGTAACGGATATGGATATGCGAGGACAGGATATTTAATCAATACGGAGCAGGCACTGTGGGATTATACATATACGGCAGAGGATGTCAAGAAAGACTTATATCGTGTAGATTGGGGGGATATACCAAATAATTTGCCGGATGCATTTTATAAGGGAGCTTGTTCTCATCTGGATCGCTATCAAGGTATACGTTCTATTAATGGAGATATATATTATCTGAAACGAAATGGAACAATGGCATGCAATGAGAAAATAACTGAGGGAAAGAAGGTATATCTTTTTGGAAGTAATTGTAAATGCTATAAGTCTTATGTTCCGGTAGAAGAAAAATGGATTAAGAAACCAGACGGGTATTACTGGCTTCAGGATGATAATACAATTCTTCGTGAAGGCGGTTGGCATGAACTTGGAGGACAAAAATATTTTCTTGCATATAAAAGTGGCAGACGCAAGTCAGGCTGGCAGACTTGGAGAGGAAATACATATTATTTGTCACCAAGAACAGGTGTATTAATGACAGGTTTTGTAAATATCGAGGGAAATCACTATTTCTTTCAGTACCAAACAGGAGAAATGGTAAAGGGCTGGAAAACTTACATGGGCAAAAGATATTATTTTGATGAAAAGACCGGAATCAATAAAAAGGGAATGCTTACACTGAATGGAAAAAAATACTATTTGGAAAGCAATGGAAGTCAGCATTTTGGTTGGCAGTCTATTGGAGGAAAAAAATATTTCTTTGACAGAAAAACCGGTGTGATGAAGCAGAATACGTGGATTATCGACGGAAAATACAAGTATTATGCGAACAAAGATGGTTCTCGTTTTAGCGGAATCCGAAGTATCAAAGGAAAAAAATATTATTTTGGGAAAGATGGAAGGCTTGTAACAAATAAAAAAAGGTATGAGATTAAAGGCGAAGAATACAATATTGATAAAAATGGTGTCTTGACACTTCTTTAAGAGTAATATTAATTGGAATTTCTATACATGATATATTTCTTATATGGAGGACAAAAAATATGAGAAGAAAGAACATTTTGCTGGCTGCTTTGCTTTCAGCAGCAATGGCATCCTCAAGTGTAACGCCCGCATTTGCAGAATCGCTTACGGATGGAGAAACTGCAGTTATGGAAACTGCAGAAGAGACAAAAACAGAGCCGATGGAGGAAATTCAGGAGGAAAATACGGAAGCGGAACAAATGCCGGTTCTTACAGAAAGTCCAGATGAGCTTCTGATGGAAGAAACAGACAAACTTCCCCAGGAGGAAATAAATGAACTGGAAAATGCGGCATATGAGCGTTTGGAAGCGCCGGACATGATAGAAGAACATCTTGAGACAGAGAAGTACACAAAAGAGCTGATTGCTCAGACATCTGGGCCATTAGTGGATACAGAAGTGGCAATGGGAAGCAGAACATATGGAATAAAAACTCCTGATACGATTTATTATAACGCGTTTAAGCTTTATGATGAAGACAAGCGTTTCGTAGGAATTCAGGTAGACCAGTATACAGATGAAAGTGGTACTCCAGAAAGCCACTGGCTTAGCTATATATGGTATTACGGTGCAGAAGAATGGGGCATATATGCATACTCGGAAGAAGATGGTGGTCTGATTCCAGTTACAATATCAGGAAAAAATTTCTATAATGTATGGTTTGATATGTTTTGGCTTATTCAGGGGAATGGAGAGTACGGTCATGCAATTACCGGCTATCAGCTTAATACTTCAAAAGCAGCCTGGGCGTACACTTATACAGCCAATGATGTAAAAAAAGATATGCAGCATAAAGAGTGGAGTAATACACTGGATGTTCCGGATGCATTTTATAAAGGTGCCTGTGCAGATTTGTCAAAACATGCAGGTCTTCGTCCTATTGAGGGGAGCATATATTATTTGATGAAAGATGGAACGATGGTTCGTAACAAAAAGATGATTGTAAATGGAAAAGCGTATCTTTTTGGTAACGACTGTAAATGTTACAAATCTTATGTTCCGGTAGAGGAAAAGTGGATTAAAAAATCAGACGGTTATTACTGGCAGCAGGACGATGGCACAATTTTAAGAGAAGGCGGTTGGCAGACTCTTGGGGGAAGCAGATATTTTCTCGCTTATAAGAGCGGAAGACGAAAAACAGGCTGGCAGACATGGAAAGGCAATAAATATTACATGGCTCCCGCAACAGGACGACTTGTAACCGGCTTAAAAACCATTGAAGGAAATACATATTTTCTTCAGTATAAAACAGGGGAAATGATAAAAGGCTGGAAAACTCTTGGAAAAGATAAGTATTACTTTAATGAGCAGACGGGAATCATGAAAAAGGGAATGCTTACCTTAAACGGAAAGAAATATTATTTTGACAAAGACGGAAAACAGCATTTGGGTTGGAAATCCCTCAGCGGAAAGGCATATTTCTTTGAGCGTAAAACCGGCATAATGAAACAGAATACCTGGATTATTGATGGAAACTACAAGTATTATGCGAACAAAGATGGTTCTCGTTTCAGCGGAATCCGAAGTATCAAAGGCAAAAACTACTATTTCCAGACAGATGGAAAGCTTGTGACAAATAAAAAGGGATATAAGATTAACGGTAAGAAATACAACATTGATAAAAACGGAGTATTAACTCCGGTAAAATAAAACAATCATAAAATATCTATGCGTCTTATTGGCTGGTTTGAAAAGAGAGGTGGAAATATGAAGAAGAGAAAAGCGATACTGGCTATGTTATTGACAGCATCAATGGCAGCAGGAACGATTTCTCCGGCATTTGCAGGAGAATTGACAGATGGCTCCCTTGTTTTATCAGATGTCCTTGATGACGGCAAGGAGACAATGACAGAGGAAACTCCGGAAACAGAGGATTTCGGGAAAGAAGATGCGAAAACAGATGACTCCTACCATGATGAGGTTGTGACAGAACAGGATGAAAATGGAAATATTACAGGTGTTTCCGTAAAAAAATACAAGGGAGATAAGCTTCTCACCGCTTTTTACTGGAATGCGGCGGATGAAACATGGTCCAGTGTGGAAGGAGAGACAAAGAAACCATTTCCTTATACAGGAATATGGGAACTTCTCGGAACCGGCAGATGGAATATCCAATTGGCAGATGCGGCGTCCGGAGCCACAAAAGCACAGGGCGGTTACGTTATCAATCGCAATTATGGAACCTGGAAATATTATCTTACAGAAAAAGATGTAGAAGCAGAAGCTTCAAAACTGGATTTTTACAACAAAGCCCTGCCGGATAATTTTTATATTGGTGCAGAGGCAGATGAAGAAGACCAGGAGGTGTTTGCAGGTCTTTACAAGGCAAATGAAAAAGAATTATACTATCTGGAAAAGGACGGATTTCTTGTAAAAAATGATACTCGAACAGTAGAAAACATAAAATACTATTTCGATGAATCCGGTGTATGTTACAAGAAAGAGGAAATGGGAGAAAAAGCCGGATGGGTTCAGAAAAAGGACGGAGAGTTCTACTGGCAGAAAGTGGACGGAACGATTCTTCGTGAAGGTGGCTGGCATGAATTAGACGGCAAAATGTATTTTCTCAATTACGGAAGCGGACGGAGAAGAACAGGATGGATTTCCTGGAATAAAAGAAAATTTTATATTGATCCGGAGACAGTGGAAGTGCAGACAGGAATGCAGCCGGTTGAGGGCAAATGGTATTATTTTGATCCTGTGAGCAAACCGGCAGGCAGAATGGTAGTAGGATGGAAAACACTGGAAGACGGAAAGTATTATTTTGATAAGAATGGCGTTCGCAAAAAGGGCTGGCTGACAGTGGGAGAGAAGAAATATTATTTTGATCAGTCCGGACCGATGGTAAAGGGGTGGCGCTCCATTCGCGGCAAAAAATATTATTTTGACCAAAAGAACGGATATATGCAAAAAGGCTGGGTAACAATCGGGTCTGATAAGTATTATATGAATAAAGATGGAAGCCTCTATACAGGCTGGAAATCTTTAAAAGGTAAAAAGTATTACTTTGTTCCCAAAACAGGAAAAATGAAAAAGGGATGGCTTACCTTAGATAATAAAAAG
The DNA here is from genome assembly GCA_900541345.1 of uncultured Blautia sp. Classification (GTDB taxonomy): domain Bacteria; phylum Bacillota; class Clostridia; order Lachnospirales; family Lachnospiraceae; genus Blautia_A. The sequence goes on along the minus strand of UQJE01000047.1, from coordinate 12,183 downwards.
TATTATTTTGAAAAGGATGGACAGCAGACTTTTGGCTGGCGTTCTATAGGTGGGAAAATTTACTACTTTATGCCGCTTCAAAATACCGGTTATATGCGTACAGGCTGGCTGACTGTAGGTGAAGACAGATATTATATGGATCTGGATGGCTCCAGATGCACAGGACTTAAAAAAATTACAGGCAAAAATTATTATTTTGAAGCAAACGGAAAAATGGTTACAAATGAAAGAGCATATCCAATTAACGGAAAGCGCTATAACATCAATGAAAATGGTGTGGTAACAGAAATGTCAAAGGCAGAGCAGCTTGCAGCGGAAATCCTTGATGAGATTGGATGGGATTTATATTCTGCTTTTAAATGGTCTTCATCAGCCATTGATTACTACAATCATGATTTTTCTGTTCCGGAAAACTACAAAAATCCTTCGGACTATTATGCAGAATACGGATTTTCCAATAGAAGAGGAAATTGCTATATTATGGCAGGGACATTTTATCACATGGCAGGGCTTCTGGGGTATGAGGTACACCAGGTAAATGGTTTTGTACCGCTGTCCTATGAGGAAATGAGAGCGCACAGCTGGGTGGAAATTGTAGTCAATGGTTCTACATATGTATGTGATCCCAACTTCACATATAGCACTGGAAAAAATGGTTATATGATTAATTACGGACAGGCGGGAACATGGAGATATGCAGGTTACCACCGCATAAATTAAAAGCGCTGTCGTATTTATTCCTCAGAAAATACCGGAGGATAATAAATCATTAAGCATGCAAAAAGGGCATCCCATGTCGTCTGGTGAGACGGCTGCGATGCCCCTGTTTTTTCAGAAGTGTTTGTGCTTCTGGTTTTATTTAATTTCTCTTAGAAAGAACTTCTTTTTCGTATGTCTTCACATCGTTAATCCACTCTCTGTCGCCCGGAACACCGCATTGTTCGCAGTATTCTTTCCATACGTCTCCGAATGGCATCGTCTTTATTTCATCCTGTATTACCATAAGTTCTGTGAAACAGTTTTCATCCTGAAGTTTTTTAAGTGCCTCATTAGGAGTGAGAAGAGCATTTAAAAGAGCTTTCTGAACGCTTCGAAGTCCCACTGTCCAGGCAGAAATTCGATTGATGCTGGCATCAAAGAAATCTGTTGCAATATACACTCTGTCCAGAGCGTCATTTCTTACGATTTCTTTTGCAATTTCTCTTGTTTCATCATCAAAAAGAACAACATGGTCAGAGTCCCAGCGAACCGGTCTTGTAACATGAAGTGCAATTTCCGGGAAGAAGCACAGAAGTGCGGAAATCTTATCGGAAACAACCTCTGTCGGGTGGTAATGACCATTATCCATAAGAGGAAGACAGCCATCATGTGTTGCAGCAAAGATTAAAGTAAACTCTGCACTTCCTGCGGTATAGGATTCTACACCAATTCCAAATACCTTGGATTCCACACAAGGTTTTACCTTTGATTTGTCGAATGGCTCAGAAAGAATTTCTTCGATGGATTCTTTGTAGCGCATTCTCGGTCCCATTCTGTCAGCTGGAATGTCTTTATATCCGTCGCCTGTCCAGATATTCATAACACAGGGAATACCTGTCTCTTCGGCAAAATACTGGGAGATACGGATACATGCCTTGCCGTGATTAATCCAGAAACGGCGAATTTCTTCATCAGGGCTTGAGAGAGTCAGACCGTCGCGTACCATGCCATGGGAAAAGAAGGTTGGGTTAAAATCAATTCCCATATCATGTTTTTTTGCAAATTCCACCCATTTTGCGAAATGTTTTGGTTCGAGTTTGTCTCTGTCCGCATATTCGCCTGGTTCAAAAATAGCGTAGCTTGCGTGAAGATTCAGTTTCTTTTTGCCTGGAACGAGAGACAGAACCTTTTCCATGTCAGCCATCAGTTCTTCCGGAGTTCTTGCTTTTCCGGGATAATTTCCCGTGGTCTGAATACCTCCTGTAAGAGGACCGTCCTGGTCAAATCCCTTTACATCATCTCCCTGCCAGCAGTGCATGGCAACAGGAACAGATTTTAATGCTTCAATCGCCTTATCTGTATCTACGCCAATGGAAGCATACAATGCTTTTGCTGATTCATATCTCTCTTTCGCAGTCATTTTAAAGTTCCTCCTTAATGCGCTTAAAGTTTATGCTTTATAAATTTTAATGCCGAAGGATTCGTGAATGGTGGTACGTGCCTCTTCAACAGTATCGAATTCCTTCGCTTTTAACATCTGTGCTGTAATATTTCCAATAGCAGTTGCCTCTCCCGGACCTGCATGGATTTCTTTTTTTGTTGCTTTTGCAGTCAGCTCATTTAAGTAACCTGCATTGGAACCGCCTCCTACGATGTGGATACGGCTGTATGTACGTCCTGTCATTTCCTCAAGCTCTTTTGCAGCTTTTGCGTAGCAGTCTGCAAGGCTTGTGTAAATGACAGTAGCAATTTCGCCAAGTGTTTCCGGAACCTTCTGACCTGTTTTGCGGCAATATTCCTGCACTTCTTTTGTCATATTTTCAGGGGAAAGGAAGCATTCGTCATTTGCATCTACTCTTGACGGGAAATCTTTTGCTTCTTCTGCCATAGCGCAGATTTCCGCAAAGCTGTATTTGTCATCAAATTCATGACGTACAGACTGGATCATCCAAAGACCCATAATGTTTTTCAGATAACGGAAACGTCCGGCATAGCCACCTTCGTTTGTAAGGTTCAGTTCGCAGCTCTTTTTGGAGCAGTCTGCAGTTTCTCTCTCAAGTCCCATTAAGGACCATGTTCCGGAACTGATATAAATAAAATCATCATCGTTAGCCGGAACAGCAAGAACAGCAGAGCCTGTATCGTGAGTTGCAGGAGCAACCACTTCAAGGTCGAATCCTACTTCTTCTTTTACTTTTTCACTGAAATGACCGATGCTTGTGCCAGGCATAATCAGTTTCTGGAAAATTTTTCTTGGATAGCCGAGCATATCAATGAGTTCGAAATCCCAGTCCTTTGTAACTGGGCTTACAAGCTGTCCTGTTGTTGCTTCTGTGTATTCGCATGTCTTGTTTCCTGTGAGAAGATAGTGGAAGTAATCCGGTGTTCCAGATATTCCGGGTGCTTCTGTTTTACAGCCATAAGCTGGAAAATAGTATTGTAGATGGCTTTCTGAATACCGGTTCTTGCATACAGGTCTTCCTGGGAAATTACTTCGTAAACCTTTTCGTCCATACCTTCTGTACGATGGTCACGGTATCCGACTGTATTTCCGAGAACATTTCCGTCTTTGTCCAACAGAACAAAGTCAACGCCCCATGTGTCAACGCCCATGCTTACCGGAACTTTGCCGATTTCCTTACATTTTTTCAGACCGTTTAAAATTTCCTGAAACAGGCGGTCAAATTCCCAGCAGAGCTCATCACCTTTTTTTACCATTCCGTTTTCAAAACGGTAAACTTCCTCCAGAACCATTTTTCCGTCTTCCAGATGTCCCAGAATATGACGTCCGCTGGATGCTCCGATGTCTACTGCTAAATAATATGTTGCCATTGATAAAACCTCCTCAATAATATGTAAGTTTGTAATTTTTCTTCCATATTATGATAACATATTACTATAGGAAACAGCAATAGAGAAGAACCTGGTTTGTCAAAAAAAGAGTCTTTATTTGCAGAAATGTGAAGTGAATTCCATGCTTTCGGCATTTATCTGTATAAAATAAAATGCTCTCCGGTGTCCTTTTGAGGAGGACAGGAGAGCATAAGTTTAAACAAGATGAAGTTTTTTTAGAACCCAGCCCCAGGGACCTTTTCTGAGGAACCAGCCCCAGATAAGCGGGAGAACGATTCCAATAACAAGATAGAGAACCCACCAGCCATTGTCCGTATAATATCTGGATTCCTGGGCAAATACTTCCGTGACAGGAAGTCCCTGAAGTCCAAGCTGAATGGCAACACAGAAGCGGAATGCCACGAACTGCCACAGAAGAATATCAAGTGTGTTTGTGCCAAGAAGACGAAGGGGTCTTCGTATTATTTCCACAAGAGAGAAATTACTTCTCTCAAGGCACATGGAAATACAGATTACAATGTAGCTTCCAAGAAGCGCACATATTACAAAAAGCGGAGCGTTCTGGTATTCGTTGTTTCCCATATCTGCTCTTGTAAAATCACTTAAAATCCAGAATAGGACTCCGACAAGAAGAGCCATGATAATACTGGTAAAACGCTCGAAGCTTTCTTCATAAAATTTCAGAAATCTTCCCAGTGCAAAGAAAAAGCCGAGAATTAAAGTACGGCTCTGTCCGTTTGGAAGTGTGTTCCGGAAACCATAGACAGCAATAAGTGCGAAAATTAAAAGAATAATTTTCTGCTTGGATTTTATTTCAGGAATAATCATGTCTACCAGTTTATATACAATGGAAATGACAAAAAGAGAACCGAGAAACCAGGTAGCTCCCATGTATTCGCCATCTTTTCCAACTGTCAGGAACATAAGCTTCATGTTTTCCACACGCCCATTGAGAAGCTTCTGTGTAAGGAGTCCACTTTGCTGTGCGGCAATGAGTCGGACAATCATTATAATAAAGTTCCACCCTGCAAAGGGGATATATAAGCCTGTAAATTTTTTATAAAAATACGTTCCGAACTTCTGCTCACTGTTAAAAAGAAAGCCGGAAAGAATAAAAAAAAGCGGCATATGAAAAAGATAAACATAATAGTTGCTGGGACCATAGCTGTGTCCGTATACAACAAGTATCATGCCGATTCCTTTTGCCATATCAAGCCAGTCCAGTCTCTGGGCAGGCGTCATGGCAGGTTGTAAAAATTTCATTTGCTTCATACCTCGCTGTTAATATTACACATATATATTAACTTTATATAAAAAAACATAGATTGTCAATGGATTTAATATGAAAATTGTAATAAAATTTAATATTTATAAAAAATATATTTACAAATAGAGAATATTCTTGTCATATAATAGGGAAATAGGACGGATGTCTAGGAGAGGGCGAAGAAAACGTGTCTGTTTTTATTTTAAAGTTTTTTAAAACAGTTGAAAATAATGTGACGTATGTTATAATAATATCAGGAAAAAAAGGATAAGGAGGAAATGAAAAATGAAAAAGTTATGGAAAGGGCTCTGCACAATCGCTGTATTTATGACAGTTTGGTTTTGCTGCGCAACCTCCTGTTTTGCAGGTGCAGAACTGAACAATGGAACATTTAAGTACGAGGCTGATTTTTACAATAATACCTGTGTGCTTAAGGGGTATTTGGGGAACGATTCAGTTGTAAATGTGCCGGAAAGCATTGACGGTTATCGGGTGGTAAGTCTGGGAAGTGAATGTTTTTTAAGAAAGACAAATGTTGTAAAAGTAAATATTCCTTCAACAGTAAAAAGCATAAGAGCCAGAGCATTTATGGAAAGTGGAATCAGAGAAATTACAATTCCGGAAACAGTTACTCAGTTAAGTGGCTCTGCATTTTATAGCTGCAGCAATCTGGAAAGTGTAGTCATCAAAGCACCTATAACAAAGATTGAAATGAATACTTTTAACGGGTGCTCTAATTTAAAGAGTGTTACTCTGCCGAATACAATAAGAGAAATTGACAGTTACGTATTTCAGAACTGCAGAAGTCTGACTTCTATAAATATCCCATCTTCTCTGAAAGAGCTGAATCGTGCTGTGTTTGAGAATTGCTCCAGTCTGGTAAGCATAGATTTAAAAAATTGTGAGAGTATAAGCAGTGATACATTTTCCGGGTGCACAAATTTACAGAACGTAAAGATGGAAAAGTGCAGAGCAATCGGAAACATATTTAGATATTGTACAAGCTTAAAAGAAATTCGAATACCGGAAAGTGTTCAGTATATTTCAGGAGAAGCTTTTAGAGGGTGCTCTTCTTTAGAGAAAGTTTATGTATGCAATCCGGATACTCGTATGGAGATAAATTCTTTCGAGGTAACACCGAAGTTGACGATGTATGGTTATTCCGGTTCTACAGCGCAGGATTTTGCAAGGAAACAAGGCGTACGTTTCCAGGATATTCGTACAGCAGAGCCTGCCATTACTTCCATTACCTTAAATGCAAAATCCGGGAATATGAAGGTGGGAAATACATTTACTTTAAAGGCAGTTGTAAAACCGGACAATGCCATTATTAAGAGCGTTACATGGACAAGTTCCAATTCAAAGGTTGCTTCTGTTTCTGCAAGCGGTAAGATAACAGCGAAACATCCGGGAACAGCAGTAATCACAGGAATGACAATTAACGGAAAATCTGCAAAATGTACCATAAATGTAAGACCAAATGGAACGCCAATTACAAAGCTTTTAAGTCAGAAAAAGGGATGGCTGAATATTCAGTACAGAGCTAATTCCAATGCAGACGGCTACCAGATTCAGTATGGAATGTCTTCCAATATGAAAGGGGCAAAATACGTAGCTGTTCATAACAGAGGAATACGCAGTTATACAAGGAAAGACGTAAAGAGCGGAGCAACATACTATGTTCGTGTAAGAACTTTTAATGTAGTAAACGGAAAGAGAATTTACTCTGACTGGAGTGGAATTAAGAGTATGAGAGTAAAATAAGATATGGATTTACAAAGACCGGGAGCTTATCCCGGTCTTTTGTGATAACCGAAAAAACAGTTGCGATTTTTTATATTGTCCGATAGAATAGAAACGAATAAAATTTCAGCCGATATAAAACGGTTTAATAGCCTACGGAGGTGAGTTACATAGAAGGAAAGAGAATTATCTGGATTGATTATGCACGTGTATTTGCCATCATATGTGTCGTAATATGTCACGCTGCAGAAACATATTATCGCCCAATTCTTTTGGGACAGGCACAGACCGGATTCATACAGTGGTTTCTTTTAAATTTTCTGTTTATGGCAGGCAGGCTTGGCGTACCACTGTTTCTGGGTATTACAGGAGTACTTATGTTGGGAAAGGAATGGGAGCCATTTTCTTTTTATAAAAAATATCTGATTCCTATGATTGCCACAACAGAAATCTGGATTTTTATCAATTACATATTTCAGTGGAAAGTACAGAAGGAGGGATTTTTTCCGGGAAGACTTTTAAGAGAAATGCTGTTTTTAAAAGATCCGGGGCTTTCCCATATGTGGTATATGCCTATGATTATTGGAATATATGTGATCATTCCGTTTTTATCAAAGCTTCTGATGAGTTTTCAAGATAATAAAAGTTTCCTTATTCCGGGAATGCTTGCTGTTTTTACATTTGTACTGATTCCTACAGTTGAGGTGTTTCGAAAAGAGGCTTTTTCAGGAGTTTCACTGAATCCGCAGACAGACGTAAAATTCCTGGGTGGAATTTATGGACTTTATCTTATTTTCGGATATATGATAGGCAGGCGGAAGATTCTAAAAAGAATACATACAGGTTGTTTTTTGGCGGCGGGAATTGCTGCGATGTCTTTGAATATTGTGGGACAGTATTTCCTGTATAGCCATCAGTATTATGCTTCCACAAAACTTACCTGGTATACAAGCGCCGGGATTTTTGTATGGGCAGTCTGTGTATTTGAGCTGATTCGGAGAAACAGGTGGGAAATTCCGAAGAAAGCGGTGAGATGGACCGCCAAATGTAGTTTTGGAATATATCTTCTTCATAAACCACTTCAGATACTTCTGGTAAAATATTTGCCAATGGATAGTCTGCCCCTCATATTTCAGACAGGAATTTTATTTTTTGTAAGCTTAGCACTTAGTGTAATAATTCTCCTGCCTGTATCAAAATATGGAAAGGGTATGGGAAAATGGATATTTCTTATAAAATAATTTTATAAAAATGGGTATTACTTTTTTCTGTTCAGAGCTTTCTGTTCTTTTTTTAGTTCTTTATAAAGCTGAATGGAGTTCCAGTGAATGGTAACGGGAGTGAGAACTGCTTTTAATTCCACAGGGGCAAGGTTATTCTTGTGGAAAAAAGAGAGAAAATCGTCAAGTTTCTGTGGAGAAAAATCTTTCATGACCATCATTTCGTCTGTGAAATGTTCTCCAAGAAAAAAGGATGAATTTTCCGGGAATCCGGGAAGCTGAAAAAGAGCGCCGAGGGGCTTTGAAAATTCCGGTGCCCGTACAATATGAAGTTCAATATGCGACTTGTTCAGATACCGCCGAATTTGGCGGTATCTTTCATTTTCTACAAAATTATAAAGTAAAACTTCTGCCATTATTTATTACCTTCCTGAATGATTAAATGATTACTGTTATCTTACATGAAAAAAAAGATCGATTCAATAGGAAATAAAAGAAATGTGTAGTTCACAAAACTCTGAAATTGTACTAAAATAGAATATACAAACAGAAAAAGAGGAGGAAACAACCATGATTAAAGGATTTAAAATGAAGCTTTTTCCGGGAATGGAAGAGGAGTATGAAAAACGCCACAATCAACTCTGGCCGGAAATGAAGGATATGATTCACGAGCATGGAGGAAAGAATTATACCATTTTTCTTGACAGAGAAACAATGACTCTTTTCGGATACATTGAAATTGAGGACGAGGAGCTTTGGGCAAAAGGAGCAGATACTGCTATTAATCGGAAATGGTGGGATTTTATGGCGGATATTATGGAGACAAATCCGGATAATAGTCCGGTAAGTATTGATCTTCAGAAGGTATTTCATCTGGATTGACGCCTATGCAGAAAGAATTGCTGGAGCAGCTGAGAGTAATTACCGAAGAGGAACGGGCAATTTTGAGCGGGGAACATCATGTGAAAAGAGAGCTTTATACCTCAGGGCAGGATTTTACGGTTGACAGTAAAAAAATGCTGAAAGAGGGCAAACTGATCGCAGTGAGAACACATACACGTTTTATTGATTTTCCCGTACATAGACACAATTATATAGAAGTGCTTTACGTGTGTGAAGGGGAGATTGCAAATATCATTGACGGTAGGAGAGTTGTGGTGAGAAAAGGAGAACTCCTTTTTCTTAACCAGTTTACACGCCATGAAATTCAGAGAGCCGGAAAAAATGATATTGCTATTAATTTTATGATTCTTCCGGAATTTTTTGATATTGCATACGAGATGGCAGGTCGGAATAATGTGCTTGCTGATTTTCTTGTGAATATTTTAAGACAAGACGAGGAGAGAGGCGAATATCTCTATTTTAAGGTATCCGAGGTTCTCCAGATACAAAATCTTCTGGAAAATATCATTTATTCTCTTGTGACAGGAAAAGGAGAAGATAATAAAATTAATCAGACAACAATGGGTCTAATCTTCCTTTACCTTTTGGATTCTGTCCAGTATGCGGAAATGCGCCTTCCCGATCAGTATGAAAATATGGTAGCCATGACAACCCTTGATTATATAGAGCAGAAATACAGGGGAGCAACACTTACAGAGCTTTGTGAAACGCTCCATCTTCCTATGCATGTTTTGAGCAGAATGATCAAGAAGAGCACAGGGTATAATTTTAAGGAGCTTTTGCAGAGGAAGCGGCTTAAAAAAGCGGCGGCTCTCATGTGCGATACAGACCTTGCCATCACAGATATTATTGCGGCAGTGGGCTATGAGAACAGCAGTTATTTTCACAGGGTATTTAAAGAGCAGTATCATATGACGCCAAGAGCATTTCGGATGGAGAACAGCAAAAAAGGACAGGTTCGTTTATAGCCTGTCCTTTTTCCTTTTTAAATATCATGGAAACGTCCGATTTTGTTTTTGATGCGCTGCATTTCATTGTCCATTGAGATAAGCTCATGTGCTGTTTTTGTAAGCTCATCACTGATCTGGTCGTAGCCTTCCATCTCCTCAATCCCTTTTTTGTACCGAAGCTGATGTTCAAGGGTTGCCCAGAAATCCATACCGTTTGTGCGGATCTGGATTTCTGCCCGCATAGGTGTCTTTCCCTTTGAGAAAAATACGGGAATTTCCACAATCATATGATAGCTTCTGTAGCCGTTTGGTTTTGGATTTTTAATATAGTCCTTTATCTGAATGACAGTAATGTCGTCCTGGCTGGAAAGAAGCTCCGCAATGGTGTAAATATCATCAATAAAGGCACATACAACGCGAATGCCTGCCACATCGTTTAAATGCTCCTGAATATTTTCGGCAGTAAAATCATATCCAAGCTTATTCAGCTTTTTTAAAATACTCTCCGGTTTTTTTATCCTTGTTTTTATAAAAGAAATCGGATTTCTTTTGTATTCTACAGAAAATTCATCATTTAAAACCTCAAGTTTTGTACGCACTTCACGGACTGTACAGCGATACATCATCATAAGGTCGTTGAATTTGGCGGTATTGTTTACAAAGGTCTGGGCATCTGCCGTCTCCAGCCATTTTTCCTGAGTTTTATAGTTCATTCTTCAATATCCTTTCGTGAAATGGTCTTTCTGCCATTATAGCGCAAAGAGGGAGATTTATCAAATTTCTATTGTAAATCTGTAAAGACCAGAGTATGATACAGACAAGAAATACAGGGAGGGAGAAAAGTGGAAAGATTTAAGGGAAAGAATCTGCTGAAAACAGCGGGGATTCTTACAGGGGCGACTCTGGTGGGCACAGGATTCCGGGAACTTCTGTTTCCTGAGACAAACAATGTAGTTATTTATATTTTTGCAGTGCTTTTAACTGCAAGATTTACATCAGGGTATTTGTGGGGACTTATTTCTTCCATTGCAGCAGTGCTCTGCTATAATTATTTTTTTACAGCGCCCTATCACACTCTTGCAGTGAATGATCCTTCTTATTTTGTCACATTTGTCATTATGGTCATTACGGCTGTTATGACCAGCGCTCTTACAACAAAAGGGAAGCTACTGAAGGAAAAGGCGGAGGAAAATGCTTCTGTCAGTCGGATTCTGTATGATCTGTCCAGCCGGCTCTCCGATGCAGCAGATATGGAAAACATTATGATTCTTGCATCGGAAAGTGTGGGCGCGCTGTTTCAGACAGAGGCGGGCTGTATCTGTTTTACAGGGGAGACAGAGCCGTTTTCCATCTGGAAGTGCGGGGATGGGATCAAAAAAAGAAAAGAAGAAAACTGGGAAAAAATACGGGAAGGTTTTCGAAATCCGGAGGAAGAGTGCTGGAAAGATAAAAATGCCTGGTATTATGCGGTGAGAGGACATGGAAGGCTTCTTGCAGTAATGGAGCTTCCGGCAGAGACGGAGTGGCATCAGATCCATAAAAAGGAAAAGCTTCTTTATTCTGTGCTTGAAAATATCGCTCTTGCGATGGAGCGGATTCAGATTATCACGGAGAGAATGCGTGACAGGGAGAAAATGGAGCAGGAGCGATACCGTGCAAATCTTCTTCGTTCCATTTCCCATGACATCAGAACACCGCTTTCCGGGATTATGGGAACCTCGGAGATGCTTCTTTCTATGACGGAAGAGACGGACAGGCGGTACGATATGATACAGGGCATCTATCACGATGCAGACTGGCTGAAGGAGCTTGTGGAAAATATTTTAAGCCTTACAAGACTTCAGGATGGGAAAATTCATGTAAATAAAGAAATGGAAGCTCTGGAGGAGGTAGCTGCCTGTGCCGTGGAGCGCATTGAAAAGGCATCTCCGGACAGAGAAATCCAGATTACGCTGCCGGAAGAGTTTTATCTTGTACCAATGGACGGAAAGCTGATTCAGCAGGTGATCACCAATCTTCTGACAAATGCAGTAAAGCATACGAAAAAAGAAGAAAAGATAGAGCTGATTATCGGATATGAAAATGACAGAGCAACGGTTACCGTCCGTGATGAGGGAGAAGGCCTTGCAGATACGGATGTTCCCAATGTCTTCCAGATGTTTTATACATCAAAGGAGAGGGCAGCAGATGTAAAGAGAGGCATCGGACTTGGGCTTACCATCTGTAAAACCATTGTGGAGGCTCACGGAGGCGGAATTTCTGGACGAAACAGAACGGACAGAAGGGGAGCTGAGTTTACATTCTGGCTTCCAGCAGGAGAGGAGAGCTTATGAAGGAAAAGATACTTGTAATTGAGGATGATGTACAGATTTCCAATTTTATTATGTACACGCTGGAAAATGAAGGATTTTCTGTGAAAGGTGTGACGAAAGGAAGAGAAGGGCTTTGTCATATCAAAAAAGAGGAGACAGACCTGGTGCTTCTTGACCTGGGACTTCCGGATATAGATGGAATGGAGGTTTTACGGGAAATCCGAAAAGACTGGGAG
>UQJE01000046.1 GCA_900541345.1 uncultured Blautia sp. | reverse complement strand
CTTTTGCTGCAATCTCCGTAATTGGAAGCGGAGTGTTTTCCTGTGCAATTTCAATGTCGCTTTTGAATCCCATAATTTTGTTCTCCTTTCACTTTGCAGCCGGCATAAATACAGCCGGCTATAATAGCCTTCCTTTTAGCAAAAAAGGGCAGTACCTGATAAGATTTTTCATCAAATACTGCCCAGACGGTCGGCTGAACCAGCTTCCTGAATCCCTTGTGGTTTTCTCCACTTTTTCCGTCAGTAATCAGGAAACTTTTTGTTGATAAGCAAAGTTTAGCACCTTTATCCTGGGTTGTCAAGGAGTTGATAAAAAACTATCAATTTTTTTGTGAAAATGTGTGAAGTGTATGAGATTTATTTAAAATTTCTTGTAAAAGGTTTATAGAAATTTTATGATTTACACAGTTACTATCTGATAAATAGTATGTTAAAATAAAGAGGTATAATGAACAGGGAAATTATGAAACAAGGAGATTATCGAATGTACAGAGCGGAGTTTCTTGACATTTTAAAAACCCAGTTGTCAGGGCAGATGCACGAAGGGAAGATAGCAGCGCACCTTCGGTATTATGAGGATTACATTCAGTCAAAGGTAAGAGGCGGAACACCGGAGGAAGACGTAATCGCACAGCTTGGAGATCCCAGACTGATTGCAAAAACGCTTCTTGATACAGATACAGGGGAAGAAGTTTACGAGGAGAGCAGAAGCTATTCGGAAAGCGATACAGGAGACTATGGAAATCAGGAGGAAAAAAACTGGAAGAAAAAACTAAATCTTTCCACCTGGTATGGAAAACTGATCGTGATTGCGGCTGCGGCAGTTGTTATTTTTCTGCTGGTAAGCGTTCTTGCGGCAGTACTTCCCTTTCTAATTGTGCTTGCCGTTGTTTTGTATTTAATATCAAGATGGAGAAAACACTAAAGGGCTTTGGAAATATTCCAAAGCTCTTTTTGTACAATGTCCACAATAAATGTCTTGAGATTTTGTGAAAAATTCATGCAAAAACAACTTGTTCGTATGAGCGTACAAGTGCTACTATTTGAGTTGAAAGAAGGGGAGATAGATGACGGAGAGTGGAAAACCTAAGTATTACACCTTGATGGAACAATTGAAAAATGATATTTTATCCGGCAGAATCCAACCAGGAGACAAGCTGCCTTCAGAAAATGAACTGGTGCAGGCATATTCCCTAAGTCGTCATACAGTGCGCAAAGCGCTGGGGCTTCTGGAACAGGAAGGGTATGTGGAGGCTTTTCATGGAAAAGGTACTTTCTGTTCGGAAAATATGCGTCATACAAAAAAATCAGGAAATATTGCGGTTGTGACTACATATATATCTGATTATATTTTTCCGAGGCTGATTCAGGGTATGGATAACGTGCTGTCTGAAAGGGGATATAGTATTATTTTGAAAAATACAGGTAACAGCCGGCAGAAGGAAGCAAGATGTCTGGAAGAGCTTCTTCAGAAAGATATAGACGGGCTGATTATCGAGCCGAGCAAAAGCCAGATGTCATGCCGCCATGTAAACTTGTATGAGACTCTTGATAAGTATGAGATTCCATATGTGTTTATTCAGGGAATTTATGGGGAAATGAAGGAAAAACCTCATATTCTTATGGACGATGCAATGGGCGGTTATCTTGTGACAAAACACCTTCTTGCATTAGATCACAGGAAAATAGCCGGATTTTTTAAGGCAGATGATATTCAGGGACTTGCAAGACATAAAGGATATGTCCGTGCTTTGCAGGAAGCTGGTCTTTCTTATGACCCGGACAGAGTTGTGTGGTTTCATACAGAGGACAGGCGAACAAAGCCTTCTATGGCAGTTTTAGAGTTTTTGCGGGAAGGAAAGATGCCGGATGGAATTGTGTGCTACAATGATCAGATTGCCGTACAGGTGACAGAGACGCTTGCTCGGCAAGGGGTAGAGATTCCAGGAGATGTTTCCGTGACGGGATACGATAATTCTCTTTACGCGCAGAGAGGAGATGGCATTACTACGATTGCTCATCCACAGGAAAAACTAGGAGAGATGGCGGCAGAGCTTCTTCTGGAAAAAATCAACCATATTCCGGAGGAAGAAAGCAAGGTGGAACGCCTGATTCAGCCGGAGCTCATTGTGAGGGGATCTACAGAAAAACGAGTAAATAAAGAAAATAAATAACATTTATATATTTTTTTAAGGAGGATTTTCACATGAAAACAGGAAGAAATTATAAGTTTTGGTTTTGTACCGGATCACAGGATCTTTATGGAGACGAGTGCCTCAGAAAAGTAGCAGAGCATTCAAGAATCATTGTGGAGGAACTGAATAAGTCAGGTATTCTGCCATTTGAACTTGTATGGAAACCTACATTAATTACAAACGAGCTGATTCGAAAGACATTTAATGAAGCAAATGCAGATGAAGACTGTGCCGGAGTTATTACATGGATGCACACATTTTCTCCTGCTAAATCCTGGATTCTTGGCTTAAAGGAATACAGAAAACCACTTTGCCATCTTCATACACAGTTTAATGAGGAGATTCCATATGATACCATTGATATGGACTTTATGAATGAAAATCAGTCTGCACACGGCGGACGTGAATATGGACATATTGTAACACGTATGGGAATTGAAAGAAAAATTATTGTGGGACACTGGGCAGACAGAAAGGTACAGGAAAGACTTGCATCGTGGATGCGTACAGCAGTAGGCATTATGGAGAGCAGCCATATTCGTGTGTGCCGTGTTGCCGACAATATGCGTAATGTTGCCGTTACAGAAGGAGATAAAGTAGAGGCACAGATTAAATTTGGATGGGAAGTAGACGCCTATCCTGTAAACGAAGTGGCAGATTATGTAAAAGATGTGAAAAAGGGAGACATTGACACTCTGGTGGAAGAGTATTATAGTAAATATAATATTCTTCTGGAAGGACGCGATCCGGAAGAGTTTAAAAGACATGTGGCAGTTCAGGCAGGAATTGAAATTGGTTTTGAAAAATTCCTGGAGGAGAAAAATTATCAGGCAGTTGTCACACATTTTGGCGATCTTGGCTCTTTACAGCAGCTTCCTGGTCTTGCAATGCAGAGATTGATGGAAAAAGGCTATGGTTTCGGAGCAGAGGGAGACTGGAAGACTGCGGCTATGGTTCGTCTGATGAAGATTATGACAGCGGGAATAAAAGATGCGAAGGGAACTTCCTTTATGGAGGACTATACATATAACTTTGTTCCGGGAAAAGAAGGAATTCTGCAGTCTCATATGCTTGAGGTGTGTCCGACTGTTGCAGAAGGACCAATCAGCATCAAAGTCTGCCCGCTTTCTATGGGAGACAGAGAGGATCCGGCAAGACTTGTATTTACATCGAAGACAGGTCCTGCAATCGCAACTTCCCTTGTTGATCTTGGCGACCGTTTCCGTTTGATCATCAATGATGTAGATTGTAAGAAAGTAGAAAAACCGATGCCGAAGCTTCCGGTGGGAACGGCGTTCTGGACACCGCAGCCTGATCTGGCAACCGGTGCGGAAGCATGGATCCTTGCAGGCGGTGCACATCATACTGCATTTTCCTACGACCTTACTGCAGAGCAGATGGGTGATTGGGCAGCTGCTATGGGAATTGAGGCTGTATACATTGACAAAGATACAACAATTCGCAACTTTAAGAATGAACTGAGATGGAATGAAATGGCTTACAGAAAATAGGAGGTTTTACGATGAACGCAAGAGAGGCGATTTTATCAAATAAAACAGCGCTTGGTATTGAGTTTGGTTCTACAAGAATCAAGGCCGTCCTTGTAGATGAAAAAAACGAACCGATAGCATCTGGAGGACATGAGTGGGAAAACCGCTATGAAAACGGTGTCTGGACTTACAGTCTGGAAGATATCTGGGGTGGAATCCGGGATTGCTATCAGGAGCTTGTAAAAGATGTACAGAAAAAATATGATGTAGAACTTACTTCCGTAGGTGCTATGGGAATCAGCGCCATGATGCATGGATATATGCCTTTTAATAAAGAGGGAGAGCTTCTTGTTCCCTTCCGTACATGGAGAAACAATATTACAGAAGAGGCAAGCAATGCTCTTACAGAGCTTTTCAATTACAATATTCCGCAGAGATGGAGTATTGCCCATCTCTACCAGGCAATTTTGAATAAAGAAGGGCATGTAAAAGATATTGATTATATCGCAACTCTGGAAGCGTATGTGCATTGGAAACTTACCGGGGAAAAGGTTCTTGGAATTGGAGACGCGGCAGGAATGTTCCCGGTTGACATTGAGAAAAAAGATTATAATCAGTCTATGATGGACAAGTTTGACGGTCTTGTTGCTCCGTACGGATTTGCATGGAAGCTTCGTGATATTATGCCGAAAGTGCTTGTTGCGGGAGAAAAGGCAGGATTTCTTACAGAAGAGGGGGCAAAGCTTCTCGATCCAAGCGGAAAGCTGAAAGCAGGAATTCCCATGTGTCCGCCGGAGGGCGATGCAGGAACTGGCATGGTTGCCACAAACAGTGTAGCAAGACGTACCGGAAATGTTTCCGCAGGAACTTCTGTTTTTGCCATGATCGTTCTTGAGAAAGAGCTTTCAAAGCCGTATAAAGAAATTGATATGGTGACAACACCAGCAGGAGACCTTGTTGCCATGGCACATTCCAATAATTGTACTTCTGATTTAAATGCATGGGTCGGAGTATTTAAGGAGTTTGCAGAAGCAATGGGTATGGAAGTAGATATGAATAAGCTTTTCGGAACACTTTATAATAAGGCGCTGGAAGGAGAACCGGACTGTGGCGGTCTTTTATCCTACTGCTATTTTTCAGGAGAGCATATGACAGGATTTGAAGAGGGACGTCCTTTATTTGTCCGTTCTCCTGAGAGCAGGTTCACACTTGCAAACTTTATGAGAACAAATCTTTATACCTGTCTTGGCGCTATGCGCGTAGGATTAAATATTCTCTTTGAAGAAGAGGGAGTAAAGGTGGATCGCCTTCTTGGACACGGAGGTCTCTTTAAGACAAAAGGAGTGGGACAGCAGATTCTTGCAGACGCAGTCAATGCACCTGTTTCTGTTATGGAAACTGCAGGAGAAGGCGGTGCGTGGGGTATTGCCCTTCTGGCATCTTATCTTGTAAATAAAGAAGAGGGCGAAACTCTTGACAGATTTCTGGATAAAAAGGTGTTTGCAGGAAACGAAGGAACATCTTTAGAGCCAAATCCGGAAGGTGTGGAAGGTTTCCAGACATTTATGGACAGATACGTAAAAGGTCTTGGAATAGAAAGAGCAGCAGTTGATTCAAAAATCTGGTAAAAAAACAGTACAAAATCGGCAAATGATATGAACGGTAATGAAATCCCTTCCGGGTTATGATTCGGAGGGGATTTTTCATTGCAATAAGAGGGAAGGGTGGGTATAATGAAACTAAGATGGAAAAGGTATTTATGGGGGAGAATGAATGATAGAACAATTAGTAGCAGAAGCAACAGAATGTGATTTTAAAGTTGCACTGGAAATTAAAAAACCGAAAAGCTGGTTGAAAAGTGTAAGTGCTTTTGCCAATGGAATAGGAGGCACGCTGTTTTTTGGAATTAATGATGACAGAGCGGCGATAGGACTGCAGGAAATACAAAAAGACGCGGAGATAATCAGCAGGTTGATTAAAGAGAGAATAACTCCATTGCCACAGTTTGTTTTAACTCCATTCCGGGAGAAGGAAAAAGACATTTTGGCATTAAAAGTAGTAGCTGGAGCAACTACACCGTATTATTATAAAGCAGATGGAGTAATGGAAGCTTATGTACGTGTGGGAAACGAGAGCGTAACTGCTCCGGATTATATAGTAAATGAACTGATTCTTAAAGGAACACATCGTTCTTTTGATGGACTTATTACAGATACGAGAAAGCAGGACTATAGTTTTACATTATTGGAAGCGACATATCGGGAGAGAACAGGGCTAAATATGGAATTGTCTGATTATGTTTCCTTTGGTTTGGCAGATAAAAATGGATTTTTAACAAACGCAGGAAAACTGTTAGCGGATCAGCATATTGTTTTTAATTCCCGTATATTTTGTACAAGATGGAATGGTATAGAACGAGGTTCTGTTTTTGACGACGCGTTGGATGATAAAGAATATGAGGGGAATTTAATTTATTTGTTGAAAAACGGAAGCGAATTTATTAGAAATAACTCGAAAACCCGTTTTATAAAAGAAGCACAGTATCGTGTGGATAAACCGGATTACGCGGAGCGCGCTGTAACAGAGGCTGTTGTAAATGCACTGATTCATCGTGATTATATTGTCCTGGGAAGTGAAATACACATAGATATGTATGATGACAGAGTGGAAATTGTATCACCAGGGGGAATGTTTGAGGGAGAACCGGTACAGGAGTGCGATATTAATACGATGAGATCGGTAAGACGAAATCCTGTTATTGCCGATTTATTTCATAGAATGAAGTATATGGAACGGCGCGGAAGCGGACTTAGAAAAATAGTGAGCGAGACAGAGAAATTGCCGGGATACAGAGAAGAGTTAAAACCGGAATTTTTTTCAACTTCGTGCGATTTTAAAGTTGTTCTGAAAAACATAAACTACCACCAAGATAACCACCAAGATAACCACCAAGATAACCACCAAGATAGAAATGTGACTTCCCAGAAAGTGACAGAGTTTTGTACAGAACCTAAATCTATAAAAGAAATCATAGAATTTTTTGGATATAAAGATAGACGAAGCTTTAATTTACGGTATATAAAACCGCTTTTGGACGAGGGAAAACTTAAAATGACAATTCCTGAAAAACCAAGAAGCCGCAATCAAAAATACATTACAGTAAAATAGACAGGAAGGAGCAGCAAAAGAAAAAATGAAAAAAACAGTAACGATTTGTTTTACAAACAATAAGGGCGGAAGCGGAAAATCTACGACCTGTTCTAATGTAGGTGCAGCAATGGCACAGGCGGGGAAAAAAGTTCTTCTCGTAGACGGAGATATGCAGTTAAATCTTTCTCTTTCCTTCTTTTCTGAGGAGGAAGTGCTGAAAATGGCAGCAGGGGGAAAGAACCTTTATCATGCTATTGGAAAACAGAGGGATTTGTCGGATTACATTGTGCATACTCCTTATGAAAATCTGGATTTAATTCCTTCATCTACGCAGATGAGTTCCATTGAATACGAACTTTTTACAAAATGGCAGAGAGAATTTATTCTGAAGAAGTGCCTTCAGAAAATCAAAGACTCCGGTGTATATGATTACATTTTGATTGATGCACCGCCCACATTAGGCGGATGGGTTATGAATATTCTCTGTGCATCAGACCAGGTGCTCGTTCCGGTTGAAGCAAGTCCCTGGGGAATGTTCGGACTTGCAAATATGTTTGACTTTCTGGGGGAAGTAAAGGAGATTGCACCGGAACTTAAGGTTCTCGGAATTGTAATCACAAAGGCAGACACAAGAAAAAATTATTTTAAACAGACATTGGAAATTCTTCATGAGATGGAGGATATTACACTTCTGGATTCTTATATAAGGGTAGACAGCGCAGTAGAATGGGCGCAGGATAACAGCCAGCCGGTTGTGGAATTTAAAAAGAGCAGCAGAAGTGCAAAGGAATATACAGCATTGGCAGAGGAGGTTATGAATCGTGTCATTAGGTAAAGCAAGTATTAAAAGAGCAGCAGGTGCAGAAAAAGCAGTTTCCGGAAAAACAGCAGGAAAAAATGTGGCGGCAGAATCTGTTATCAGCCCCATGAACGCAGAGGAAATTCAGGTGAAATTTCTTTCTGGGAAAAAGATAGATAAAAAGCCGGGAGAACCTGTGCGTATCACAGAGGATATGCCGGATTATCTCTTGTAGGAATATTGTAAATTATCGTAAGCCTCCGGAGAATCGGATAATGAAAATTTCGATTCTTCCGGGGGATTTTTTATGGATTTTTTTTCCAGAATATGCTACGCTTAATAAAAATTTACGTAAAAAAGGTGAAAAATATGAAGAAAATAACCATAAAAGAAGTGGCGGAGTTGGCTGGTGTTTCTACAGCAACAGTTTCTCACGTAATAAACAGAACAAGATACGTAAGCCCTGAGTTGATTGATAAAGTAGAGGGAATTTTAAGAGAGACAGGATACATTGATAAGGTGGCGGCAAAAAAGAAAAAATTGAAGGTTGGACATAAGTCGGTTGTTGTATGTGTTGTGCCAAATATCGAAAGCGCTATTTACAGAGATATGATATCTTCTTTAAGAAAACGGGCAAGTGAAGAAGGGTACCAGTTTTATTGCGGGATTTCCAGAGAGAATCTGAAAGAAGAACAACAGCTTTTGGATAGCGTAATCAGTGATAAACGTTTTGCAGGACTTTTTCTTGTACCTGTCAGTGAACAGGCTGCAAATTATAAAAAACTCATAGAATCTAGTCTTCCGTATGTGTGTATGGAGAGAAGAATCCGGGGAGAAAATATAGACTCTGTGGAGTTTCCGGAAAGAGATGCGATGGATAAGGGAGCGAATTATATTATTGAGTGCGGACATAAAAATATTTTATATTTGCGGGAATTATCGGATTTACAAGAGAAGAAAGAACGAGGGGATATTTAAACGCCTTTGCAAGGAATAATTTGAATGTGAATGATGTCAATATGGCAGATATTGATTTGAGGTGGGAAGAAGAAAAAATTCAGGAAATAATTGCAAAGGAAATTGGAAGAGTGATGCCTACGGCAGTCATTGCAAGTGGAAATTGGCTTACCATGCAGCTTTTAAAGACAATTCGAAATATGGGTATCCGGTGTCCGGATGAGATTTCAATTCTTGGTTTTGGCGACGAGACATGGACGGGATTGATAGATCCGCCTCTTACAACTTTAAAAAGAGATGTGCAGGGCTTGTCAGAATTGGCAGCAGAAATCCTTTTTGAGAAAATAGAATTCGGATATGTGAAAACAGAACAGCGATATGCGGAAGTAAAATTAAATGTTCAAAAATCTACAAGAATGCTGGATAACGGACCGGGAGGCGAAATGGCAGTTTCTCCGGAAAATATTGTTTTGAGTAAAGAGGAGAAAAAAATGCTGAGAAGGGGAAGGTTCCGTGTGGCTATTTCTTTTCATTATACGGGAACTGCCTGGGCAGAATTACATGAACAGGGAATACGTGATGAACTGGAACAATATGGGATTGAAGTAAGTTCTGTAATGGATGCACATTTTGACCCGGCGCTTCAAAATGTACAATTGGAAAGTCTGATGATTCAGAAGCCGGACGGAGTGATTGCAATTCCTACAGATGATAAGAAAACTTCAGAAATGTTTATGAAACTTTCCAGAGTATCAAAACTTGTCTTTATTAGCAATCTTCCAGAAGATGTGACCAAAAATCACTATGTATCATGTATTTCCGTAAATGAATGGGAGAATGGGACAAATGCCGGACGGATGTTGGGAGAATATTTTCGAAACAAAAAGCCGGGTAAGAAAATAAAAGCAGGTTTCTTAAATCATGGCGCTATTTTCTATGGCACAAGGGAAAGAGATATGGCTGCTGAGAGGATTCTTAAAGAGGAATATCCAGAAATAGAGGTTGTTACAGTGCAGATTGATAATGCTTATCGCGTCTGCAGGGAAATGCTGGAGGCATATCCAGAGCTGGAAGCACTTTATGTGAGCTGGGACAGACCGGCTCTCCTTGCTATAAAGGCATTAAAAGAAATGCACAGAGAAGATATATGTGTATTTACAACAGATTTAGACAGGGAAATTGCAAAATGTATGGAGGAAGGAATTATAAAGGGAATGAGCACACAAAGACCATATGAACAGGGAAGAGCCGCAGCGCTCGCTCTTGCAAAATCTTTTGTAAGTGATATGGTTCCAAAATATGTAGGTGTACAGCCGTGCGCGGTAGAACCCGAGCAGTTAAAAAGAGCCTGGAAAGAGATTTTTCATGGCCAATGTCCGTAAATAATTAAAAAATTACGTAAAAAAATATGATAAGTAGGAAATATCGCTGAATTGGATCGCGATAAATTAGAGAAAATGCTGAAAAATATGGAACGAAAACAAATTATATTGACAAATAGTGCGAAAAATAATAAAATTTGCGTAAAGAAAAAGAAAGACAAACGCAAACAGAAATTACGTAACTTCTATTGCCAAGCAACTACAAAAATCAAATTATTACCTGAAAATGGAGGGCAACATTATGAAGAAAAAAATAACCGCACTTATTCTTACAGCAGCAATGTCATCAGCAGCGCTCACTCCTGTTGCAGTTTCAGCGAAAGATGCAGAAAAAGAGTTTTCGTTCGCATTTTGTACCAACACACTAAATAATACGTTCCAGAGCTCTATGGATGAAAAATTCAGTGAACTTTGTAAAGAAGCAGGAATTTCCTATACATGTCTTGATCCAGATTACGATTTAAATACACAGTTGAGTCAGTTATCTGATGTGGCAAACAGTGGATATGATGCTGTTTTTATAATCCCAGTTGATTCTGCCGGAATTACATCAGGTCTTGCTGAAATAAGCGAAGCAGGGATTCCTATCTTTAATGTAGATACAGCGGTAATCGAGGAAGATATAGATACTTTTGTTACACAGTTTGTAGGGACAAACGCCTTTATGGCAGGACAGCTTGTAGGAGAACAGATGGCGAAAGATTATCCGGACGGAGCAGATATTGCAATTCTTGATTTTCCTTCTAATGAAAGCTGTGTTGACCGTGTAAATGGCTTCCTGGAAGGGTTGGGAGAGAATAAAGATAAATTTAATATTGTAGCACAGCAGGATGGCGAGGCTGCTCTTGATGCGTCTCTTTCTCTTGCAGAAGATATCATTACAGCCAATCCGGATATAGCAGCATTTTTCTGTATTAATGACCCTTCTGCGCTTGGTGCAGCGGCAGCAATTAAGGCAGCCAACAAAACAGGGGAAATTGGAGTTTACAGTATTGACGCCTCTCCGGATGGAAAACAGGCTCTTTTAGATGGAGAATTTACAGCAGTGGCAGCTCAGGTTCCACTTCAGATTGCAGAGTATTCTTATGAAGCCGCTATGAAGTATTTAGATGGAGAAACGGATCTTGGGGACAAGAAGGTGTATTTGGATTCTCATCTTGTATTAGCGGATGAAGCAAAAGAAACTTTGGGAAACTGGCAGTAAAAGAAAACTGAAAAAGTGCGGCGGTGATTTTTGCCGCCGTACTTTTTCTTTAGGAGGGAAGTTTATGGGACAGACAGTTCTGGAAATGAAAGGAATCAAAAAAAGTTTTTCCGGAATATATGCACTCAGTGGAATTGATTTTTCTCTGGAACTTGGAGAAGTTCATGCTCTTCTTGGAGAAAACGGAGCCGGGAAATCTACATTGATTAAAGTGCTTGGAGGAATACATCAGCCGGACTGCGGTACGATTAAAATAAATGGAGAAGAGGTTAAGATACATAATGTGCCTGAGGCAAGGGAAAGAGGAATTGGAATTATTCATCAGGAAATTGTTCTTGTTCCGTATCTTACAGTTGCTCAGAATCTTTTTCTCGGAAGAGAAATTACAAAGGGCGGAAAAATAGATATGGAGGAAACTATTAAAAAAGCCCAGGAAATGATAAATGCGCTTGGTGTGAAACTTATGGCAGAGGAGCTTGTAGAAAATCTTACGATTGCACAGCAGCAGATGGTGGAAATTGTAAAGGCAGTATCTTTTAATGGGAAAATTATTGTAATGGATGAACCAACATCTTCTCTTTCCAATGAAGAAGTAGAGCAGCTGTTTGAAATTATCGAAAATTTAAAGAAAAAGAAGGTAAGTATTATTTATATTTCTCACCGTATGGAAGAACTGTTCCGAATTTCAGACAGGGTAACGGTAATTCGTGATGGTGCTTATGTAGGGACGAAAAGAACAGAGGAAACAAATCCAAATGAGCTGGTTGCAATGATGGTTGGACGTGATCTTCAGAACTTTTATGTAAGAGATTACAATGATCTTACAAAGGCAGCAACAGCTCTCGAAGTAAAAAGTCTTACAAATGAGGGGGTGTTCGAAAATATTTCCTTTAAAGTTCGAAAAGGGGAAATTCTCGGATTTGCAGGACTTGTAGGAGCTGGAAGAAGCGAAACAATGGAGAGTGTATTTGGAGCGCGGGAGTACCAGTCCGGAGAAGTATATTTAAATGGAGAAAAGAAAAAGTTTAAAAATCCTATGGAGGCGCTGAAAGCAGGCCTTGCTTTAGTTCCAGAGGATAGAAAAAAACAGGGGCTGATTCTTGGGAATACTGTAGCTTTTAATCTTACCCTGTCTTCTCTTCATTTTTATATGAAGGGAATTTCTATTAGCGAAAAAAAACGTTATAAAGTAATTAATGAGTTTTTTGAAAAACTGAAAATAAAAGCGGCGTCTCCGGAGATTGAAGCGGGAAGCCTTTCCGGAGGAAATCAGCAAAAGGTTGTTCTTGGAAAATGGCTTGCTACAAAACCGGAAGTTTTGATTTTAGATGAACCGACAAGAGGTGTAGATGTAAATGCAAAATACGAGATTTACCGCACAATTAATGCTCTTGCTAAAGAAGGAATCGCGATTATTATGATTTCCAGTGAACTTCCGGAAATTATCAACATGTGCGATAACGTGTGCGTTATGAGAAACGGAAGATTAGTAGGGAAACTTGGAAGAGAAGAGCTGGGGCAGGAAAAAATTATGAAATATGCAGCAGGAGGAGTGGAATAATATGAATGAAAGTAAAAAGACATCTGTGAAAAATAATCCGTTTCTTGGGGTTTTTATTAATAATAAAGGAATTTTATGCGTACTTGTTCTTTTATGTGTAATTGTTACGTTTGCAACTGATAAATTCCTGACAACGAATAATATTGTATCTGTATTGAGACAGATTTCTATCAATACTTATATTGCACTTGGCATGACCTTTATTATTATTCTAGGGCATATTGATTTGTCAGTAGGTGCGATTGTGGCAATGAGCGGAACATTGACAGTTGGTTTTATTGTAAACCAGGGAATTCCTATGGGGCTTGCTATTTTGTTTGGAATTCTTTTCGGTGTAATTGCTGGTTTTGTAAGTGGTTCTGTTGTTGCACATTTCCGGGTTCCGGCATTTATTATTACAATGGCAATGATGAATATCTGCAGAGGAATTCCTTATGTATATTCAGGAGGGCAGTCTACACGAATTAATAATAAGTTTTTTGCAGAAATCGGAACAGGTTATCTTTTTAATACGATTCCGCTGCCTGTTGTGTATATGGTAATTCTTATTGTGGTTTTCAGCTTTATGTTAGGCAAAACAAAATTTGGTACATATATTTATGCTATTGGCGGAAACCGTGAGGCAGCAAGGCTTTCTGGTGTTCCTATTAAAAAAGTGGAAATTGCAGTCTTTACTCTTTCTGGATTTTTATCTGCGTTTGCAGGTCTTGTACTTTGTTCCAGAATGTATTCCGGTCAGCCATCTGTAGGAGATGGTTATGAGCTGGATGCAATTGCTGCGTGTGTTCTTGGAGGAACTTCCATGTCCGGGGGAAGAGGGCGTATCAGCGGCACAGTAATCGGAGCTATGGTAATCGGTATTATTTCCAATGGATTAAATCTGATTGGAGTCAGCTCTTATTGGCAGTTAATTGTAAAAGGTCTTATTATCGCATGTGCAGTTTTGCTTGATGCGCAGAAGGATAAGAT
This sequence comes from uncultured Blautia sp., assembly GCA_900541345.1. Taxonomy (GTDB): domain Bacteria; phylum Bacillota; class Clostridia; order Lachnospirales; family Lachnospiraceae; genus Blautia_A. Next base: position 5,642 of record UQJE01000046.1, on the reverse strand, counting down.
TTCTTTCAGAAAAAAACAGCAGATAAAGTGAGGATAAGAATATGGAAATTTTCAGAAAAATGTCATTTGCAGATTCAACAGGAGATGCGATTCCTTTTTACCATAACGGGCAGTATCATATTTTTTCCCTGACACCGCCTCCGGGAACTACAGTCTATCCCGCAAGACTTCGCACAACGTGGAGTCACAGTGTTTCAGATGATCTTGTACATTGGAAAGAGCTTCCTACAGCTATTTATCCCGGAGAAGGAGATGAGCCGGATGCTTCAGGAGTATGGACTGGTTCTGTGATATATGGAGAGGGAAAATATCATGCCTTTTATACAGGGTATTGCCTTACAGCAGAATATCAGCAGACAATTTGTCATGCCACAAGTGAAGATGGGATTACCTGGACAAAGGATTCGGGAAATCCAGTGATTACCCCTATGATTGAGCTTTACGAAAAACTGGACTGGCGTGATCCTTACGTTTTTTATAATGAAGAAGATGAAAATTACTGGATTTTGATTTCTGCAAGAAAGTTGGATATGCCGGTTACAAGAAGAGGGTGTATTGTGCTTTATCGTTCGAAAGATCTTGCAAACTGGGAATATTACGGTCCGATTTATACACCAGGTCATACGAATTGCCCGGAATGCTGTGAAATGTACAAAATTGGAGAGAACTGGTATCTTTCTTATTCCAGATTTTCGGAGTTTGTTAACACAATTTATCGTGTATCGAAATCTCCTTTTGGTCCTTGGAGGAAACCGAAGAAGGACGGAATCGGAGGAAGAAGATTTTATGCTGCAAAATCAATGGAAGATGATAATGGAAGAAGATTTTATTTTGCCTGGGCACATGACAGAGCAGAGAGAAGTGACAGAGGGGAGTGGTATTGGGGTGGTACATTCTGCATACCTCATGAGGTTGTAGCAACAGAAGAGGGAGAGCTTGATGTGAAAGTACCGCAGGAATATGTTGAAGCATTCTCGAAACCGGTAAACTGGAAATACACTCCTGTTCTGGGAGTAAGTAAACAGTATGGGAATAATGCCTTCGAGCTGGATTCTGTGAGTACGTGTACGTATGGATTCCTGGAGCATGAGGAAGAAAGCTTTCTTTTTAAATGTAAGATTCTTCCAAGAGAAGTATATGACCATTTCGGGATTTTACTGAAATCCGATAAAGAAGCAAGCGGTTGTCTTCTTCTTGAGTTCGATGTTGCAATGAATCGGGTATCGCTTCTTTCTCTTCCGATGGGAGTAGACCCGTTCTGGGTACAGTCCTGTCAGGCAGTTCCGCCTGCTACAGAACCGGGACCGGATGGCATCCGTGTCTGTGAAAAGCCGTTTCTTATTAAAGAAGGCGAGTCTATAGATATTAAAATTTTTGTGGAGCATGATATGGTGGAAGTTTTTGTAGCAGAACAGATTGCTTTTACATATCGTATTTATGCAAAACCGGAATATGAGCTTGGTATTCTTGCACAAGATGCGAAAGTGGAAATATACGATGTGGAAATAATGAAATAATCAGACACCGCACAAGATTGGAATGAGAAAACGATTTTGTGCGGTGTTTTGTATCTGACAGCATATAAAAAGAGAAATACCCGGTAGGGGAGCTACCGGGTATTTCGAGGGGAGTATAAATAATTAAATAAGGGGTTATGTAAAAAAAATTTTTGAAGGGTAAATTCTTTTTACAACAGTAATTATAATATAAATTGGAAAAAAAAGCAATAATATTTTGCTGAATATTCTCCTGACTTTTTGACATAATAACCAGTGTAAGGAACAAAATTATTGTATCAGGAGGGCTATTAAAATGGCAAAAAATTATGAATCTGAAAACAAAAATTTAAGAACAGCAGCGAATTCCAATAAAAATGAAATGAACGAGCAGAATTCCAGAAATGCTAAAAATGAGCAGAACAGCCGCAACTGCAATTACGGTAAAAATGCACAGGATAAAACAGAAAATTCCAAAAACAGATACTAAAACAGAGAGGAGGGCGGCGTAAAGCCGTCCTTTTTTTGATGAATCGTTTTGTACTTCGGGTTTCCACAATGTTGCCTGCATCATATAATAGATAAAAAAGGAGTTTATTATGTTCCAGGTAGAAACAATTTCAGCGAAAATGCTGGACTATTATGTGAACAGGGCAGATGCGCTTATTATAGATATGCGAGGAGAAGAGGAATACCGTGTTTCCCATGTGAAAGGAGCAGAAAATGTTTCCTATCAGAAAATAGAAGAAGGTCATATTTTTCCGAAAAACAAAATTCTTGTTCTGTATTGTGATAGGGGAGGCGCCAGTTTAAAAGCGGCAAAGCTTCTTGGGGCAAAAGGATATAGAACGCGGAGTGTAATTGGCGGATTTGCCGCATATAGAGGAAGAAATCTTGTAATTTCCCGTTAAGCGTGATAATGTAGTAAGAGAAAAAACAACAGGAGAGAAAACTATATGAAATACATGTTTGCATCAGATGTACATGGCTCTGCATATTTCTGCCGAAAAATGCTGGAGGCATATAGAGAAGAAGGGGCGGAACGCCTTGTTCTTCTTGGAGATCTGCTTTATCACGGACCGAGAAATGACCTTCCAAAGGAGTATGCTCCAAAAGAAGTCATTGCCATGTTGAATGACAAAAAAGATGAGATTTATACAGTAAGAGGAAACTGCGAGGCAGAGGTGGACCAGATGGTGCTTGAGTTTCCTGTTCTGGCGGATTACTGTGTGCTTGTAATTGAGGGGAAAACTTTTTTTGCAACTCACGGACATGTGTATAACACAGACCATCTGCCGCCTCCGAAAAAAGGTGATATTTTGATCCACGGTCATACGCATGTTTTAAAAGCAGAGAATATGGGAGATTATATATGGCTGAATCCTGGCTCTGTTTCCATTCCGAAAGAAGGAAATCCGCCTACATATGCAGTTTTGGAAAATGGGCTGTTTGAGATTAAAGATTTTGACAGAAATGTTGTGAAGAGTATTCAGTTATAGGACAGGGAGGAAAAAAGAGATGGAAAAATGGGAACTGATTGCGCCTTGTCATTTTGGACTGGAAGCAGTGTTAAAAAGAGAAATACTGGATTTGGGATATGAAATCAGTAAAGTAGAGGATGGAAAAGTTACATTTCTTGCAGATGCGCAGGGTATTGCAGATGCAAATATGTTTCTTCGCACAACAGAGAGGATTCTTCTTAAAGTAGGAGAGGTAAAAGCTACCACGTTTGAGGAGCTTTTTGACAAGACAAAGGAACTTCCCTGGGAAAAGTTTATTCCCTCAGATGGAAAATTTTGGGTTGCAAAGGCGAATTCTGTCAAGAGTAAGCTGTTCAGCCCTTCAGACATACAGTCTATTATGAAAAAGGCGATTGTGGAGCGATTAAAAGGTGTATACGGCATTTCATGGTTTCCGGAGGACGGAGCAAGCTTCCCTATTCGTGTGGCGTTTATGAAGGATGTTGCCACGATTGGAATTGATACCTCTGGTGTTTCCCTCCATAAAAGGGGATACCGTCAGATGACGGTGAAAGCGCCAATCACGGAAACTCTGGCGTCTGCACTTATTATGCTGACTCCGTGGAATAAGGAAAGAATTCTTGTAGATCCATTCTGCGGAAGCGGAACTTTCCCCATAGAAGCTGCTATGATGGCTGCTGATATTGCGCCGGGCATGAATCGTTCTTTTCTTGCAGAGGACTGGAAACATCTTGTTCCAAGAAGATGCTGGTATGAGGCTCTTGAGGAGGCTCAGGACAGGGTAAATTTAAATGTGGACACGGATATTCAGGGATTTGATATTGATCCGGACGCTCTGCGGGCTGCGCGGTCAAATGCAAAAATGGCAGGAGTGGACAAGCTGATTCATTTTCAGCAAAGACCAGTAAAAGAACTGCGTCATCCAAAACCTTACGGATTTATCATTACAAACCCGCCATATGGAGAAAGACTGGAAGAAAAAGAAGCGCTTCCTGCTCTTTACAGAGAAATCGGAGAGAGTTATAATCGCCTGGACAAGTGGTCCATGTACTTGATTACTTCTTATGATAAAGCGGAGCTTGATATTGGAAAAAAAGCGGATAAAAACAGAAAAATTTATAATGGTATGTTAAAAACGTATTATTATCAATTTTTAGGACCGCGTCCGCCGAAAAGGAACAAAGGAGAGTGAGAGAGATGAAAAAAATTATTTTTGCAACAGGCAATGCAGGAAAAATGAAGGAAATTCGTGAGATTTTAAAAGATCTTGACGCAGAAGTGCTTTCCATGAAAGAGGCAGGCGTGGAAGCCGAGATTGTGGAAGATGGAAAAACATTTGAAGAAAATGCAGTTATTAAGGCAAAGACTGTGTGCAAACTGACAGGGGAAATTGCTCTGGCAGATGATTCCGGTCTGGAAATTGATTATTTGAATAAAGAACCTGGAATTTATTCTGCAAGATATATGGGAGAAGATACTTCTTACCGAATTAAAAATGCAAATCTCATTGAGCGCCTCGAAGGTGTACCAGATGAAAAACGTACCGCGCGCTTTGTATGTGCCATTGCAGCGGCTTTTCCTGACGGAACAGTAAAGACAGTAAGAGGAACGATGGAAGGGCGTATAGGCTACGAGGAAACGGGAGAAAACGGTTTTGGTTACGATCCGATTTTTTATCTTCCAGAATATGGCTGCTCCTCCGCAGAGCTTTCTATGGAAGAAAAAAATAAAATCAGTCACAGGGGAAAAGCGCTTCGCGCCATAAAGGAAGAGCTTTTATGAAGATTTTAGTTGTAAGTGATACGCATGGGAGAGACAGGGAACTGGAAACGGCTGTGGAGAGAGAAGCGCCTTTTGATAAACTGATACATTGCGGAGATGTAGAGGGAAGAGAGATTTTTATAGAGGCACTGGCGGATTGTCCCTGTTGTATTGTAGCTGGAAATAATGATTTTTTCTGTGATTTGCCAAGAGAGCAGGAAATTACCATAGGAGGTAAGAAAGCGCTTGTAACACATGGGCATTACTATGGGGTTTCTATAGATTTAAGTGGAATTGCAGATGAAGCAAGGTCAAGAGGCTGCGAGATCGCATTTTTTGGTCATACGCACAAACCGGTTGTGGCACAAAAGAATGGAGTCCTTGTGATAAATCCGGGAAGTCTGGCATATCCCCGTCAGTCAGGACGCAAATCCAGTTATGTAATTTTAAATACAGATATTCGGGGAAATATAGATGCACAAATTAAGTATCTTGATTAAAATTTAAAAGAAAACTGCAATTTACAATTGCAATAAAAGGCAAAGAAAAAACACCGGGAATAGCATCTCGGTGTTTTTGTGTGCGGAAGATGGGACTTGAACCCACACGAGCGCATTGCTCACAAGATCCTTAGTCTTGCTCGTCTGCCAGTTCCGACACTTCCGCATATCGCATTCATGGAGATATTTCTCCGCGCGATGAATATTTAATTATCCGGAATCAAAGCTCCGGATGCAGATGACAGGAGTTGAACCTGCACGTCATAGACACCAGAACCTAAATCTGGCGCGTCTGCCAATTCCGCCACATCTGCAAAAAATTAGCGGAAAGCGTTGCTTTCCGCAAAAATGAAGCATCGGGGATTCGAACCCCGGACAACTTGATTAAAAGTCAAGTGCTCTAC
>UQJE01000045.1 GCA_900541345.1 uncultured Blautia sp. | reverse complement strand
GAAAAAGGTGCTACATATAAGCAGGTTCCTGTTATTAAAAATATAATAAAAAATACCAGCGATCACAAAAGGTATCATAGTCGTCTGTGCACTTGCAATCTGCTTTGCAATCGTAAACATTTCCGCCACTGCGACTACAAAAGCAAGAGACGTATCTTTTACAAGGGTAATGACCTCATTTGTAATAGAAGGCAGAATCCGTTTGAGCACCTGCGGAAAAATAATCCGAAAAAATGTCTGTCCTTTTGTATATCCCAAAATTTTGGCTGCCTCATACTGTCCTACAGACATGGACTCAATTCCGCCTCTGTATATTTCCGCAAAATACGCCGCGTAATTAATCACAAATGCAATGAATACTGCAATCAGACTGTAGCTCATGGAGATGCGGATTCCGAAAATAAAGTATGGTCCGAAATATACTACCATAAGCTGCAGCATCAGGGGTGTCCCCCTCATGATAGAAATGTATGCGGAAACAATTCCACGAATCACTTTGCTTTTTGCCATTCTTCCAAAACATACAAGAAGTCCCAGTGGGAGTGAAAATAAAAGTGTTACCACGAAAATCTCCACTGTTACCAGCATTCCCTTTGAAAGCTGCTGAAGCATTACTGTTAAGGTCATATCCTGTCTCTGCCTTTCTTATTTTTCTGTCTCTTCTTTGCCAATACAAAGCATATCTGCCACTTCATACTGTTCTGCAAGTTTGTCAATTTCTCCTGCTTCGTATAATTTTATCACTTCTGCCCATACTGTATCACGAAGCTCTTCGTTTCCCTTTGCAAAACCGACAGCATACTGTTCTGTCTGAATCGGCTCATCCAAAATCTTATATTTTCCTTCTTCTCTCTCTGCAAGCTGATATTTTGCAACTCCAATATCCACTGCAACGGCATCTGCCGCACCGGAATCAATATTCATAAAAGCAGTATTGTAATCCGGATTTTCTGTGAGAGAACCAAAACTTTCTGTCAGTTCTTTATTGTCCTCACTGTTTAACGCGTCAAGCGCTGCGGAAGCTGCCTGCACAACTACATTTTTCCCTTTTAAGTCTTCCAGATTTTCAATTCCAGAATCTGCTGCAACTACCATAACCTGTTCGTTATTAAGGTAAGGTTCAGACCATGTATAATCATCCTCACGTCCGTTCATGGTAAATCCATTCCAGATACAATCGATATTTCCAGAATTTAATTCCATGTCTTTGGAATCCCAGTTGATTGGTTTTTTCACCAGTTCCCAGCCAAGATTATCACATACTTTTTGGGCTGTATCCAAATCAAATCCAACATATTCCCCATTATCATCCATATATCCGAACGGCGGATATTCCGCATCAAAACCAACTACCAGTTCTTTATTTTCCGCGTCTGCACAGACAGTGACAGAGGAAACACATCCCATTACCAATAATCCTGCCATAATTCCTGCAAATAATTTTTTCTTCATAAATATCCACACCTGTACCTTCCTTTTGAATTTTATTATATTATCACTGAGCCACACTGCTTTATTAAAGTATCATTAATATAACACATTGTTTTTTATATGTCAAGAAAAAAACTCTTTTTTGAAAATGTTTTTTCATTTCCAAAAAAGAGTTTCGAAAAAATTTCTATTTATTTTTCTTCTCCTACAAAGAAAAGCGCCAGAGTTCCCGGTCCAGAATGTGCTCCAATGACTGAGCCTACATAGTTAATCATTACCGTATCTATATCATATTTTTCTTTTACTTTCTTTTCCACGTATTGCGCATCTTCCTCACAGTCTCCATGACTGATAAAAATTGTATGGCAGGAATTTTTATAGCTGCCAATTTTCTGCTCCATCAGGCTTACCAGCTCCTGCAGAGCTTTCTTTCTTCCTCTGCTTTTTCCTATATTAACAAGCTTTCCCTCATTATCTACATGAAGAACCGGTTTAATATTTAACATACTTCCTACAATCGCAGTTGTCTTGGAAACCCTTCCCCCGCGATGAAGATGGAAAAGATCATCTACCGTAAACAGATGAACAATATGGTTTCTGTTCTCTTCTACCCATTTTGCAACCGTCTCCATGTCCTCTCCTGCTTCTTTATGCTGCTGAGCAAGATACACAAGAAGTCCCTGTCCAAGAGAAGCTGCACGGGAATCCATTACAATTACCGAACGCTCCGGATATTCTTCTTTAAGCTCCTCTGCTGCAATTCTGGCGCTATTATACGTTCCGCTCAAGCCGCTGGAAAATGCAATATGAAGCACATCTTTTCCCTCTTTTAAATATGGCTCTATAAGTTGTCTCACATCATCCGGATTTACCTGAGCCGTTGTTGGAAGCGAACCTTTTCGCATTGCGTCATAAAACTCCTGAACTGGAAGAAAATTTTCGTGTGTATAATTCTTTCCGTCCATAGAATAGCTTAAATAGGTGCAGCCAACCCCATGTTCTTTATAATATTCTTCCGGAAGATCCGAACTGCTGTCTGTTGTAATTACATAATCTCTCATACCGTATTTCCCCCTCACTGAAACGTATCTTTCATCAATTATGCAAATTATATCATTTTGCAATTTGGATTTCAAGAATTATTTCTCCTGTTCTTCCAGGGACTGTACAGCAGTCTGAAGCTGATTATCTTCCTCCCTTGTAAGCTCTGTCTGATTGAAAAGCTCAGGATTCAACTTTACCTTTATATCTGGAGAAATACCTTCTCCGTGAATATTTTTTCCCTTTGGAGTATAGTATTTGGAAACAGTAAGCTTCACTGCGCTTCCATCTGACATAGGATACAAAGCCTGAACCACTCCTTTTCCGAAGGTTGTTGTTCCTACAATTGTACCAACGTCATAATCCTGCACAGCTCCCGCAAAAATTTCCGAAGCGCTGGCGCTTCCTTCATTTACAAGAACTGCAAGCGGCATATCAAGAGGGTGTTTTCCATCGCAAGTCTCTTCCATTTTGTTCCCGTACTTATCTTCTGTATATACAATCAATCCCTCTGGAAGAATCCATCCAAGTACATCACACACAGAGGTTAAAAGACCGCCCGGATTATCGCGAAGATCGATTACCAGTCTTTCCATGCCCTGTCCTTTCAAACGCTCAAATGTTTCTTTATACTGGTCAAAAGTGACACCTTTAAATTCTGTAATTTCAATGTAGCCTGTTTTTTTGTCCAGCATCTCGCCATATACACTGGGCAGTTCCACATCTGCAATTTTCACCGAAATGTCCAATGCTTCCTCTACATTCTCCCTGTGAACCGTAAGAGAAACCGCATCTGCTTCCCGATTTTTAATATAGTCTGCCACATCTTCCATTTCCCAGTCTGTAATGTCTTTTCCGTCTATGGAGCTTATAATATCATTCACTTTAATTCCTGCAGCATATGCAGAACCGCCTTCATAACATTCTGCGATTTTCACGCCGCCGTCGGGATTTTTCTGCATGGCGACACCAATTCCCACATAAGAGCCCTCTGTCTCAGTGTTCTGTTCCTCATATTCTTCCGCTGTATAATAGCAGGAATAAGGATCGTTCAGTCCGTATAGAAGTCCTGCATACATGCCTTCTGCCAAAGCGTCCTTATCTTTTTCTTCCAGGTAATTTGTGTCAATTATCTTTTCCAAAGTCCTGAGTTTTTCTGCATATTCCCTGTTTGCCAGAACCGTATCCCCACCGTAAATGCTGACAAATCTTCCCAGCATGACTGCTGCGGCAACAGCGCCTCCTGCTGCGGCCCCTTTCCAGAATTGTTTGTCCATATCTTACACTCCATTAATAAAGTAAAAAAAGCCGCCATGTTCCAGCAGCTTTTCTTCTGTATTTATTTTATCTCACTTCTCTCACACCTTCAAGTGCTTTCTTGTTGTTAAGAAACTTCCCACAAGACCGATTCCGATTCCTAAAGCTAAACCAATCGGTAACAGTGTACGGTAAATCTCCATAACCGGAATGAAATCCACAATCACTGTCAGCACGTTGAATTTTGTAAATATGTACTGTACTGTAGAGTTATATACAAAGAACAGGCCAACTAAAGGAATTGCCGCACCGATAATCCCAAGCACAACACCCTCCAGAACAAAAGGAAGACGTACAAACGCATCGGTTGCACCAATATACTTCATAATTCCGATTTCTTCTTTTCTTACAGAAATACCAACAGAAATAGTATTGCTGATAAGGAAAACAGAAATCAGAAGAAGAACTGCAATAATAACCATCGAAGCATAGGAAACCAGACGACTTAAAGACGCCAGAGTTTCTGCTGCCTTCTGGGACTGCTCCACCTCTCTTACATGATCGAGACTTTCCACATAAGCTACCAGTTCTCCTTGTTTTCCAATATCATTCATGTATATCTGGTAGTTTGATGAATTTACAAGAGGGTTGTCATCTTTAAATCCCTCTGCCGCTTCTGAACCTTCAAAATATTTCTTACTGAATTTTTCCCATGCTTCGTCAGCAGATTCGTAATCGACACGCTCCACCTCAGGCCGCGCCTTTATCAGCTCTCCCATCTTTGCTATATCCTCTTCGCTTGTTCCCTCATCAAAGAACACGGTAATGGGAATTTCTTTTTCCATTTTGTGAGCTGCCTGATTTACGTTTGTCACAATCGAATAAAAAATACCGAAAAGAAAAATGCAGGCTGCCATTGTAAGGACAGAAGCAATGGAGAACATCCAGTTTCTCTTAATATTTTTAATTCCCTGCTTCAGATTAAACCATAATGTACTAGGCCTCATGATACCCTCCTTCTTTCTCATCACTTACAATTACACCGTCGTGCATGGTGAGAACACGCTTTTTCATGGCGTTTACAATCTCCTTATTGTGGGTAACAACAAGAACCGTAGTTCCTCTTTCGTTAATCTGCTCCAGAAGCGCCATAATCTCCTCAGAAGTCTTGGGATCGAGATTTCCCGTAGGCTCGTCTGCCAGAAGAATGTCCGGGCGGTTTACAAGCGCTCTTGCAAGAGCAACTCTCTGCTGCTCTCCTCCGGAAAGCTCATCGGGATAAGATTTATATTTTCCCGCAAGCCCTACTTCCTGTAAGACCTCCGGCACACGCTTTCTTATGACACGGGTCGGACGCCCGATGACACGCTGGGCAAATGCCACATTTTCATATACGTCTCTGTCTTTTAAAAGACGAAAATCCTGAAACACAACGCCAAGTTTTCTTCTATATTTTGCGACTCTTCTGTGGCGCATTCCTTCCAGGCGCTCTCCGCTCACCGTAATCGTACCGGACGTGGAATCCAGCTCTTTCATGAGAAGTTTGATCAGTGTGGATTTGCCGGATCCGCTGCTTCCCACCACAAACACAAACTCCCCCTTGTCCACATGTAAGTTTACATGATTCACTGCCGGAAGACCCGGTCCATATGATTTACTTACATCTTCTAAATCTATCATTGGAACCTCCTGTTTTATCCTGTAATTCTGTTGTTTTATCTCGTTATCTTTTACACAGAAATATTATTTTTATCTTTTTGTAACATTATTGTAATATATTCCGAGATAAATTGCAACTGTTTTTTATATCCAACTTGCGGACTCATTATAGCACAAAGAATTTTAAATGAAAACAGGAAATCCCTTTCTTTTTACTTTGCTTTTAAAATATACAGTCTGGAATCAAAATCACACCCCTTAAATTGTCCTTCCTGCGCTTCCCCAGAGGTGGCATCGCTTGTGAGAATTCCAAGATTCATAAGTTCATCTCCAAAGAAAGTTCCTTTCTTCCCCTCTATTGTATATTCCACATCCTCCAGAAGCCCGCAAAGTTTCAGACGCGTATAACTGTCATTTACAGGATTTAACACACGATACCAGCCTACAATCGCAGTTTTCTTATCCTCACTTACAGACATCCATGCCGTTACATTTTTTTCAAACGGGCTGCTGAGGCGGTAAAATGTACCAAACTGGAACAGTTCTCTATATTCCTTCATAAATGCAATCTGTTTTTTTACTTCCTTCTGTTCTTCTTCTGTCAGCTTATTTAAGTCAAGCTCATATCCAAATGTACCGAAGTAGGCTACGTTTGCCCTCGTATAAAGAGGAGTCTCTCTGTTAAGCTGATGATTAGGAGATACAGACACATGACTTCCCATAGAACTTACAGGATAACAGTAAGAAGTTCCGTACTGGATTTTCAGGCGTTCCACTGCATCCGTATCATCGCTTGTCCATCCCTGAGGAGCATAATATAAAATGCCCGGGTCAAATCTTGCTCCGCCGCTTGCACAAGATTCAAACAAAATCTCCGGAAATCTTGAAGTAAGACGCTCATACAAATCGTACACTCCCAAAATATATCTGTGGAATACCTCTCCCTGTCTGTCTGCCGGAAGCGCTGCGCTGAAACACTCGGTAATGCTTCGGTTCATATCCCATTTCACATAAGAAATTTTCGCATTTCCAAGAATTTTACTCATCATCTCATAAATGGCATCTACCACTTCTTTTCTTGAAAAATCAAGAACGTGCTGAAATCTTCCATGAGAATTTGTTCTTTCCGGCGTCTGTAAAATCCAATCCGGATGCGCTCTATATAAGTCAGAATCCTTATTTACCATCTCCGGCTCAAACCAAAGGCCGAATTTCATTCCCAGACTGCTGATACGCTCTGCCAGCCCTTCTATTCCTTCCGGAAGACGATCTCTGTTTGCCACCCAGTCTCCAAGACCTGCCTTATCCGAGCTTCGCTGCCCGAACCAGCCATCATCAAGTACAAAAAGCTCCACACCACATTCTTTTGCTTTCTTTGCAATTTCCACAATGCGCTCTTCTGTAAAATCAAAATAAGTCGCTTCCCAATTATTAATAAGGATCGGACGCGCCTTATCTCTCCAGTATCCTCTCGCAAGACGGCGCTGATACAATTTGTGGTAAGTCTGGCTTAAATGGTTAAGCCCCTTATCTGTGTATACCATGACGGCCTCAGGGGTCTGAAAGCTCTCTCCCTTTTCCAGTTTCCAGTCAAATCCATCCGGGTGGATTCCCATAAGCATTCTTGTGGAGCCGTGCGTATCTACCTCTGCCTGAGCCAGGAAGTTTCCGCTGTACACAAGACTGAATCCTATTGCCTCTCCCTGAAATTCATCTGCTGCCGGACGCTTCAAAATCACAAACGGGTTGTGTTCGTGAGAAGAATGCCCTCTTCTGCTTCCAACAGACTGAATTCCCTGCTCCAGCTTTCTTACCTTTTCGTGACGCTCTCTTGACCATGCACCGGAAAACTGAATCCATTCGTAATCGTAATCCGGAAGATCCATACAAAGACTCATAGCTGTTGTGAGATGAAGACTTTCTTCTCCTTCATTTTTTAAATACGCATTTCTGGCAATCACGCCTCCCTTTGCAAAAATCGTGTAAGAAAGTTTTAAAAGAAGCCCTGTAACGGAATCTTTTAATGTGATAAAAAGAGTCTCTGCCTCCCCGTCGTCTTCTGTGTACGTTGCCGGAAGACCGGAAAGCTTTGGTTTTCCCGGAACAACAGAAAAACTCTGGTATTTAAAATCAGAAATGCGGCTTCCGTTATTCTGCAGCACCTCCACTGCCGGCTGACGGTAATCTGTATTTCCGTATACACCGTACTCCAGTTTTGTATGCTCAAGGGAAAGGCTTTTTTCTCCTTCAAAAATATAAGAGCCCATTGCGCGGCAGTAATTTTCACAAAGATATGAAAAATCCTCCTTATCGTGAATCCTTTTTCCAAAGTAAAGCTGCCCCATATGTCCATTTTTTAAAACCATCATAATGTAACTGATTTCTTCATTATATAAATGAAATATTGATGTGTTTTCGTGAAAAATAATACTCATAAAAATCCTCCCATCTGCTGTTTTCAGCATATCTTTATATCTGTATTATAAAAAAATACATCTCCTTCCAAAAGAAGGAGATGTTAAAAATACCATGTAAAATGTTAAATTTGTTCTTTTCTTTTTTCTTTTCTGTACTGGGAAGGCGGCATTTTAAAATGCTCCTTAAAGATTCTCGTAAACGAAAGAGTATCTCTGTAACCACAGGAACGAGCTGTCACCTCTATGGAAAAATCTGTCATTAAAAGAAGCTTCTCTGCTTGGCTCATACGAATCTCCGCCAGGTATCTGCTCGGGGACATATGAAGACTTTTCTGAAACAATGTATAAAGATAACTTCTGTTTACGCTTACATAATCCGCAATGTCCGTCACCTTAATATCTTCAAAATAATTGTTTCGGATAAATTCCATCGCTCTTTTCACATACAGATTTTCACTCTCCTGTCTGGAAAGTGCCGGCATCTCTATATTCTCTGCAAGAGCTGCAAAGAAACGATAAAGAAGTCCTTCTAACAATAACTGTCCGGAAAAAGATGCCTTTTGATTTTCAAGCATTTCTCCCACAATTTCCTGCAAAACCTTTCCATTTTCACAGCGGTAAACCGGTTTTTCTGAAGTAAGACCGATTTCTTTTAAATAGCTCTCCACATTCCCGCCGTCAAAACCAACCCAGAGATACGTCCAGGGCAATTCCTTATCTGCCTGATAAAAAGTCTGCTGCCCCGGCACAATCAAAAAACCCTGTCCTGCTTCCAGCTCGTATTTATTTCCCTCTGCGTAAAAACAGCCTTTCCCCTCTGTAATGTAATGGATAATATAATTGGGGCGGACGGTCGGTCCGTAATTATGAAGCGGCATACATCTGGACTGCCCGCAGTAACAGAGATACAAATCTGAAAACCTTCTTTCAGAAAGAAGAAGGGTCCTTGCCTCTTCCATTTTTTAGTATTCCAGAGACTCCATATACTTCATATAGCGGACAACCATAAGCGCAATCTTAAAGGTAATCGCATCTTCAAATATACGGAGATCCAGCCCTGTGCTCTTCTGCAGTTTGTCAAGGCGATTTCTGTGAATGTAAAGCTGTCTTGATGTTTCAGATACATTCAGGCTGTTCTCAAAGAACTTGTCGATTGTTACAAGGGTTTCCTCATCAAAATCGTCCGGAGACTTGCCATCAAAAATTTCTTTAATAAACATTTTGCAAAGCGGAATAGGAAGCTGGTAGATCAAACGTCCAATTCCAAGAGAGCTGTATGCAATCACCTCTCTGTCTGAGAAGAAAATCTTGCCTACATCAAGCGCCATCCTTGCTTCTTTGTAAGATCTGGAAACTTCTTTCAGCTCATGCACAATTGTTCCGTATGCCATATGAATGTTTCCGTCGTTCATGCCCAGTGTATCTAAGATTGCATGGGCAAGACGATCCATCTCCTCATATCCCTCTCCGTCTTCCAGTTCTTTTACGATAATTACGCTTCTCTCATCTACTGCTGTAATGAAATCCTGGCTCTTGCTGCCAAAGGCACTTTTTACAATCTCAATAGAACTGTGTTCTTTTTCCTGCTCCATCTCCAGCATCATAACAACGCGGCGCACATCTGCGTCAATATGAAGCTTCTTTGCTCTGTTGTAAATGTCCACAAGAAGAAGGTTATCCAGAAGAAGGTTCTTGATAAAACTGTCCTTGTCGAAACGTTCCTTATAAGCTACGATCAGATTCTGGATCTGGAATGCAGCCAGTTTTCCTACCATATACGTATCTTCGTCGTCACCGTGTGCCACGAGGATATATTCCAGACGATAATCGTCACATACCTTAAAATACTGATACCCTTTCACAAGCTGGCTGTCTGCCTGTGAACCTACAAACGCCTGAATATCCGTTACCTGAACCTCAAAATCCGGAAATGTAGTGGCTAATAATTTTCCCTCTGTATCAATGATACAAAATTCTGTTCTGGAGATTTCCTTTAATCCCTCCAATGTATTTTGCAGCACCTGATTTGAAATCATGATTATTCAATCCCTTTCTGTATAAAGTGTATGCTACTGCCGTCATTTTTTAATTTCCGTTCTCATACCTGTTCTTATTTTAATACAAAATAAACAAAAATAAAAGAGGAAAAGCGAAAAAACTTACGTTTTTTTGTTCATTTCTTATAAATTTCTTCTTTTCTCGAAAAAAATGAGAGCAGACAGCGCTGCTCTCACTTTTTTTCTTATCCTGTTTTATTTTTCAGGCTTATTAATAAACCGCACAAAATGGTAACTTTCTACCATCTGAAAATATTTCACAATCCTTGGGTAAAGAGGCTCTGCCTTTTCCCCGTATTCCTCTTTCACACAGGCAGCAATATCCATTACACTGCGCTTTCCATCGATCAGCGGCCATATAAAAGTCCCAAACCCGTCGAGATGTACTTTCGTATAACGTGGTTTATTGAAAACTTTTTGGGCAATGGTATTAAACATACCTGTATTTTCTATTTCCAAAATTACTCTTTCCTTCAAATCCCGGTGCCACTTTATAGATGGTGCTTTCTCCGGAATTAAATCAAGATAATTTATCTGCGGTTGATTTTTTTTATTTTTTTTACTCATCAGGCTTTTTTCTTCTTCCAGATAGAGAATTTCAGCAGACAGAGAATCATTACAAGCATAAGGATTACGCCGCCGATATTTCCAAAGCTTACGCCCTTAATAGCAGTGTTCACTCCTGCAAGAGTAAGAATTGCAAGTAGAATACCTACAAGACCTTCTCCGGCGATCATACCTGCACAGTAAAGTGTTCCATCTGTTTCCTGTTTCTCTTTTGTCTTTGCGTCTACATTCTTTCTCTTTCCAACTGCCCAGCGAACAACACCTCCCAGCATGATGGTTGCATTTAAGTAAATCGGCAGGTAAAGACCGATTGCAAACGGCATTACCGGAATGTGAAGGATCTCAAGACCA
The DNA here is from genome assembly GCA_900541345.1 of uncultured Blautia sp. GTDB lineage: Bacteria > Bacillota > Clostridia > Lachnospirales > Lachnospiraceae > Blautia_A. Next base: position 8,578 of record UQJE01000045.1, on the reverse strand, counting down.
ATTGCAAGACACACACCGATGAACACAAGTGTCCATGGAAGGTTTCCGCCCATGATTCCCTCTACAATCATCTTCATAAGAGTTGCCTGTGGTGCCGGAACGTCTGCTCCGCCGTATCCATATGCCGCATCGAGAAGATAGAGCACTCCACCAATGGCAAGTGCTGCTGCCACAACACCGATCAGCTCACCAATCTGCTGTTTCTTCGGAGTTGCACCAAGAAGGTATCCTGTTTTTAAGTCCTGTGATGTATCACCGGCAATGGCTGCCACAATACAAATTACAGAACCGATTGCAATCGCTCCTGTCATACCGCCGATTCCTGTATCTCCTGATGCTTTAATAGCAAAAGTAGAAATCAGAAGTGTTGCGATCGCCATACCGGAAACTGGGTTATTGGAACTTCCGATAAGACCTACCATACGAGAAGATACGGTTGCAAAGAAGAACCCAAAAATAACAATCATAGCTGCACCAAGAAGATTTACCGGAATTGCCGGAACAAGCCAGATAATAAATACCATTGCTACGATTCCAACGAGAATCATATTCATTGGAAGATCCTGAGCTGTTCTTGCTGTGCTTGTATTTTTTCCGGTCTTCATACTCTTCATGGAATCACGGAATGTAGTCACAATAAGAGGCAGGGACTTAATAAGGGAAATAATTCCGCCTGTTGCGATGGCTCCTGCTCCAATGTATTTTACATATGTGCTCCAGATTGCGGCAGCTCCTCCGTTTGTATACATTTCCATAATGGAAGCAGTGTTTCCAAGCGGGTAATTCATAACCGTATCCGGTCCGAAGAGACAGATAAGCGGAATAATTACAAGCCAACCCACAATAGAACCAACAAACATAAAGGAAGCAATTCTCGGTCCTACAATATAACCAACACCAAGAAGAGCTGGGTAAACCTCCATACCGATTTCACCTTTAAAAGATTTAAAAGCAACTGCAACATCTGCCGGAATTACCTTCAGACCGTCTACAATAAACTTAAATGCAGCTGCCAGTCCCATACCGGTAAATACAGTAGAAGCATTGGAACCGCCTTCCTCACCGGCAAGAAGAACGTCTGCACATGCAGTTCCTTCCGGATAAAGAAGAGTTGCGTGTTCTTTTACGATCAGTGCGTTACGAAGGGGTACCATAAAAAGCACACCTAAAACACCACCGCAAAGAGCGATCAGTGTAATTTCAACAAGGCCCGGTTTGTCACAAAGGCCTTCTTCTGCCCACAGGAATAATGCAGGCATTGTAAAAATAGCTCCGGCTGCCAGAGACTCTCCGGCGGAACCGATTGTCTGGACAATATTGCTCTCCAGAATAGAGTTTTTCTTCATGATGACACGTATAACACCCATAGAAATAACTGCTGCCGGAATGGAAGCAGATACAGTCATACCCACGCGAAGACCAAGATAAGCATTGGCTGCACCGAATACGATTGCAAGGATAATACCCATCACAATAGATGTCACTGTAAATTCCGGTGTAATTTTTTCTGCCGGAATATACGGTTTGAACTCTTTGTTACTGTTCATTTTACCTCTCCCTTTAACATTTTAATGAAATAAAAGTACATCGTATTACATTATAGCGAATCACAGTGTAAAATGCAACCCATATTATAAATCCAGCTCCAGTTGCTTTGTAAGATAACGCCCTACAATTCTGGAAAAATCAGAAATATTTCTGATATAGGCAAAATCTTTCCCAAATATTTTTTTCTCTGCCGCCAGATCTTTTTCTTCTCCTGCAAAAACGCCGAGAACGCTCACACCCTCACTTCGCAGGCGGCGTATCTGCTCTGCTGTATCAAAAATGGCATATGCTCCTTCATATGGCTTTGGATTTTTTGCGTTAGGTCGATTAATCACCACATCATAAGGTCTTCCATCACTTAGTACAATCAATATTTTCTTTTCTTCTTCCCTTTTCAGCAGACCGCTCCCTGCTGCTTTAATTGCCAGTCCATCCCTGTTATTAGACGATGTCACATAATTAAATATATTTTCATTTGCACTTCGAGGGTCTTCATATTCACGAAATCTATGAAGAATGGTATAATCCCAGAAAGTGCAGTAGCTCATGACCCTGGTTGGAATTTCCACCGCACTTAAAGCTTCGCTTATGATATATGCCTGAAGTGCCACCTCTCCCTGTCTTACCATCTGAGAACCGCTTGCATCGATCAGCACATCCACCACAAAATCTCCCTGATCTGCTTTCAGTTCTCTTTTAAACACACGAGCTTCTCCGCTTCTTCCTATCCTCCACAGACGTGCCGGAAGAATTGTTCCTCTGTCTGATAAAATTTCCTCTGTCTCACTTCGAAGAACAAGTGATTTTTTCAAAAGCTCTGTTAAAACAGAAATATTTCGTTTTACGATTCTGTGCTTGTCGTGATACAGCCAGACATTCTTATTTTTCAGCCTCTTTGCATATTCATACTGATAATTTCTCTTTACAGGATTTTTCAAAATCCCCTCTGTGAAATAAAGACTGCAGTCTCCATGAATGCCCGTGCACATTTTATGATTTATCTGCTTTTCTTCCATCTCTGTAAGATACGTTTTTCCAAAATTCAGCTCCACGTAGGTGTGTGCCTTTTCCAGAACCTCCGGAGGAATCACCGAGATCTTCTTTCTGACCTTACGCTTCTCCTCCATTTCCTTTGTAACAGAAGAATCTTCCAAGTCCGTCATACGCTCTGTAATCTGCTCCACATATGCTTCCAGCGCTTCCTCATACATTTCTTCTGTAAGAAAATCCTCCCAGCCAAATTCTGTCAGTTCTTCTAAAGTAACTGCCATAACCCGTTCCAGACCACCAAAGCGTTTTTCAAAATCTTTATCCACAATTTCGTTATAAAGGCTGTCAATAAGGGCAATCAGGCTTTGTGTATCTTCTGTATTTCCTGCCTCATATACTTTGTCCCGAACCTTTTTAAGAGCAGCCTCCACCTTATAACTTCCATCTGCCAGCTTATCACGCAGTACAGCAATCCGAAGCCTTCCAAGAACATCACCATAAGAAGGAAGGACCTCAAACTCCTGGTCAAGAATATCAGAGCATGCCTGCTTTTGAAGGGAAATAATCCCAGGACGTTCACTGCACAGCTTCTCTCCGATTGCTTCCTCAATGCAAAGCTGTGCCAAAGTGGTAAGACTTCCTTCCTCTGCTCCCAGATATATTTTTTTCACAAGGTATATCCCCATAAGATTTTTATCATAAAATCTGGCGAAAGCCCCCTGCTTCACCCCATCATAAAGGGCAATTGCTTTGGACCGAAGGAAAAGAGAAACATCCGGTTTCATATCCAGGGTGTAATCTCCGCTTACCGTCCAGAGAAGATTCCGTATTCTGTTCTGAAGCTCCAGTTCTTTTTCAAAAACTTCTTCTCTTTCCTGTTCTTCAGTCATATACCGCTTCCCTTCCCCATTCTTTTGGAATCCTTGTGCTGACTACATCCTCCACGATTTCCTTTTCAAAGGTATCAAAGGTTTTATTGATCACACCCATCTTTACTGCGAGCCAGGGAGAAAGTCCCGTATCCACGATTTTCATTGCCGCAAGAAGCCCTCGAAGATCAAGCGCCTTTGTGGAGATTTCACTGTTCATACATTTTAACTGCAAATCCATAAAAATACCGACAAACTGTTCTACAGCCTTCTCTTTTGCATAAGGAAACATTTTTCTGAAAATAAAATGAAGAGATTCCTCTGTCTGGGGCGGCATATCAATTACAAGAAATCTGGATACGAGAGCTTCGTTTAATTCCCTTGTTCCTGCATATCCATAATTCATAGTTCCAATAAAACGTGCGGCGGGATGAAGTTCTATTTTATCGTATCCCGGCACATCAATAGACCGGCGGTAATCCAGGGTTGCGTGCAGCACAGAAACGGCATCATTTTTCGCCATATTGATTTCATCGAGAACGCCAAATCCGCCGTACTCCGCACATTGATAAATACTGCCTTTTCGAAGCCTTACTTCATTATCAACAAACGTGTCTGTTCCAATTAAATCACCGCTGTTTGTATTTACATGAAACGATACATTATATATCGGCCTTCCAAAAATAAACGCAAGATTTTCCGCCAGAACATTTTTCCCGGTGGCCTTCGGTCCTGCCAGAAGTAAATTCTCTCCTTTCAATATTCCCGCAATTGCCATTTCCAAAATTTCTCGTCCATAAAAGGGCATGGACGGTACAGCCACCCTGTGCTTCGCAGCTTCATCTACAGGATATGTCTCACGGAAATTCTCTACCTTTTTGATAAGCGCAGAAGAAACTCCCTGTTCCTCTAAAAATTTAAATTCTTTCATTCTATATTTCTCCTCTTATATGAAAACAGGGCTGAAAACAGCCCTGCTTTAGTTTCTTATTTATATAATGAATACACTGTTCTATACTTCAAAAATTAAATCTCCGTAAGAAGGCATCGGCCACATTTCCTTATCCACGATCATTTCCAGGGCATCTACCGGTGCGCGAAGCGCTTCCATTGCAGGAACAATCTGATTTCTGCAGAAGTGTGCTCTGTCCGGTCCCTCCTCGTGAGACGGATATTCTGCCACACAATCTCCAAGAATTTTCATTGCAGCGTTTGTCTCTTTTAAAAGCTTTGATGTTTCTTTTAAAAGCCCAAGCTGTACGCTTGTATCAATATCTCCAACCGCTTTCACTTCATTGATGGACTGCGCAAGAACCGTCGTATATTTAATAACAGCCGGAATAATCTGCTTTGTAGCAATGTCAATCATTGTTTTTGCTTCAATATTAATTGCCTTTGAATAAATCTCATACTGGATTTCTGCGCGTGATTCCAACTCAGCCTTTGTAAATACGCCAAAACTTTCAAAAAGCTTTACAGATTTCTCTGTTGTAAGTGCCGGAATGGCATCAACCATGGAGCGAAGAACCGGAAGACCACGGCGTTTTGCCTCTTCCTCCCACTCCGGCGCATATCCGTTTCCGTTAAACACGATTCTCTGATGATCTGTTGCATACTCTTTGATCAGATCATGAACTGCCAGTTCAAAATCAGGCGCTGCTTCCAGACGGTCACACGCCTCTTTAAACACTTCTGCCGCAATCGTGTTTAACACGACATTACAGGAAGAAATAGAATCTCTTGAGCCAACCATACGAAACTCAAACTTATTTCCTGTAAATGCAAAAGGAGAAGTACGGTTTCTGTCTGTAGCGTCCTTCATAAAATCAGGAAGCGTTTTTACACCTGTTTCCAGCTTGCTTCCTTTTTTACTATGAGTTGCCATACCTGTACTGATAAGCTGGTCAAGCACATCCTCAAGCTGTTCTCCCAGGAATACGGAAATAACTGCAGGCGGAGCCTCATTTCCTCCAAGACGGTGATCATTTCCTACATCTGCCGCTGATTCTCGAAGAAGATCTGCATGCTCATCTACTGCTTTCAAAATACAGGTCAGAACAAGAAGGAACTGAATATTTTCATGTGGTGTTTTTCCAGGCTCTAAAAGATTAATTCCATCATCTGTTGTAAGAGACCAGTTATTATGCTTTCCAGAACCATTGACACCTGCAAATGGCTTTTCATGAAGAAGGCAGCGCATTCCATGACGGCTCGCCACTTTCTTGAGAATCCGCATCATCATCTGGTTGTGGTCCGCTGCAACATTTGCAGCCTCATAAATAGGAGCAAGCTCATGCTGCGCAGGAGCAACCTCGTTATGCTGCGTTTTTGCAGAAATACCAAGCTTCCAGCACTCCTCGTTTACCTCTTTCATATAAGCGGAAATTCTCTGACGAATCGTTCCAAGATAGTGATCGTCCATTTCCTGCCCTTTAGGAGGCATTGCTCCAAAAAGCGTCCTGCCTGTATATGTAAGGTCTTTTCTCTGCAGCCATTTATCTTTATCGATCAGGAAGTATTCCTGCTCTGCACCAACAGAAGGCGTTACTTTTTTTGAAGTTGTATTTCCAAAAAGGCGGATAAGGCGAAGCGCCTGTGTATTTACTGCTTCCATAGAACGAAGCAGCGGTGTCTTCTGGTCTAAAGCCTCTCCTGTATAAGAACAGAAGGCTGTAGGAATACAGAGAGTTCCTCCTGCTGCATCGTGACGGACAAAAGCGGGAGAGGTACAATCCCATGTTGTATATCCTCTTGCCTCAAAAGTCGCGCGAAGACCGCCGGACGGAAAAGAAGAAGCATCCGGCTCTCCCTTTATCAGCTCTTTTCCCGAAAAACTCATAAGCACCTTTCCGTTTTCCATCGGAGCAGTGATAAATGCATCATGTTTCTCCGCAGTTACGCCGGTAAGTGGCTGAAACCAGTGGCTGTAATGTGTTGCCCCTTTTTCGATTGCCCATTCTTTCATCTCGTGCGCCACCACATCGGCAATTTCCATAGACAGTTCTTTCCCTTCCTGAATTGTCTTTTTCAGTTCCTTGTAAACCTTCTTTGGAAGTCTCTCCTGCATGACTGAATCATTAAATACGTCACACCCAAAGGTTTCCGCCACATTGATATACTCTCCCATTCCGTTTTCTCCTTTTTATTCGTTTGTCTTTTTGGTACTTCTAAGATAAAGATTTAGCGCCTCATGTCTGTTTTCAATTTCCACGAGACGATTGTTTCCTCCAAATTCTCCATCCAGAGTCCAGGGTATCTCCTCCTCAGACTCTATGGTAATATGTGCTGATTTAAAGGAATGTATCAAATCTGTATTATCTTCCTGCGTGAGAACTGCCGTCAGTATTTCCTGCAGTTCAAGAGGATTTTTCGGCTTTGCAATAAGAGTGACCTCAAATAGTCCATCATTCATATCCACATTCTTTCCTGTAAGGTTTTTAAACCCTCCTACTGATCTGGAATTGGAAATCATTCCGAACATAAAATCATCTTCCACACACAGTTCTTTTGTCTTTACCCTCATATGATAAGACTTTATTGCAAAGAGACGCTTCGCTCCCTCCAGAACGTATGCCACATGTCCCAGGATATTTTTTAAATCCTGATCTGTCTGATAGGAAACATCCGTAAACAGGCCAAATGCCGCAATATAAGCAAATGTTTTTTTGTTAAACTTTCCAATGTCACAGTGATACAGCTTCTCTTCCATGATCATAGAAGCTGCCTCCACCATATTTTTCGGCATAAACAGACTGTTTGCAAAATCATTTGTACTTCCTGCCGGTATATATCCAATAGGCACGGAGCTTTCTTTTTCCATAATACCTGTCACTACCTCATCCAGAGTTCCATCGCCTCCGCTGCACACGATCAGGTCCACTTTGCTTTCGTACTCCTTCGCCTTTTCATAGGCGTCCCTCGCCCCCTGCGTAGCATATGCAATTACTTCATAACCGCCTTTATTAAAAATATCCACTATATCAAGAAGATGGGCTTTTATTTTCCCTTTTCCTGCCTTAGGATTAAAGACGAACAATAATGTTTTTTCCATAATACGTCCCTCTTTTAAACAAAATGCGCGTAATCTACGCCTTATACTATAAAAAAAACATAGATAAAAGTCAATGTTTTTCTATATCAGATAAGCCCCAGATGGGAAAGCCCATTGCGTATTCCATAATGGAACATATCCTCTGTCACATAATCTGCAAGATTTAAAATCTTTTTGGAGCTGTTTCCCATTGCCACCTTATATGCCGCATACTCAAACATAGATAAATCGTTATTGCTGTCTCCAAACACAATGGTATCTTCCCAGGGAATATTCTGAATTTTAATGACTGCAGCAATCCCTACCGCTTTGCTGAACCCTTTAGGTATCATTTCTATGGTAGTGCCGGCCAGAGAACCGCTTTCGTGACGTATAACATCATAATAAGAAGCTAATTCCTGACATGCTTCCTCTGCACGACAGCCCGGCACCATTTTAGCACTGATTTTATTAATGCGCATTGTCTTTTCATTTCCTTTAATGGGACGCCATTTTTCCCCGAGTGCTTCCGTAATCAGATCTGTATACCAGTTTATCTCCGATGTATATTCGTCTTTATCATAATACATAAAATCAGCCCCCTCCATAACAGGAATCAGACCGTTTTTTCTTAGTACCTTTACAGAAAATTCTGCTTCCTCACATGTCATTTCTCTGTTAAAAAGGCGCTTTCCGTCTTTTTCTATAGTCGCACCGCAGGCAGTAATCATTCCTGTAAAGGGAATCTGCTCCAGATACCAGGGAACAAAAGCCCTGCTTCTCCCTGTACAAAGCCATGCCTCATGGCCGTTTTCTACCAGCTTTCGAACGGCTTCTATCGCACTGGCAGGAACCCCTTTCTTCATATCACATATGGTACCGTCCGCATCAAAAAACACTGCTTTTTTTCTCATAACGCTCTCCTTTCGTGCCGATAAAGAAAAAACCTCCGGAATCTATCCGAAGGTTTAAAGTAGCGAGAGGGGGATTCGAACCCTCGACACTACGGGTATGAACCGTATGCTCTAGCCAACTGAGCTATCTCGCCAAATATTATGAAAATGTATGGGACCTATAGGGCTCGAACCTATGACCCTCTGCTTGTAAGGCAGATGCTCTCCCAGCTGAGCTAAGATCCCAT
>UQJE01000044.1 GCA_900541345.1 uncultured Blautia sp. | reverse complement strand
CTGCGTTCATAGCCGCTACGGAAGGATACGTTTTTGCTACTGCAAAAGGATCTCCTTTTTCACCTTTAGGTCCCTGAATACCCTGTTCTCCTTTTGCACCGGCAGGTCCAGCAGGTCCTGCTTCTCCTCGCTCTCCCTTTGCTCCGACCGGTCCGGTAGGTCCTGTCTCTCCCTGTTCTCCCTTCGCTCCGGCAGGTCCAACAGGACCCGCATCACCTTTGTCCCCTTTGAATTCACCAGATTTAATTGCCTCGTCCAGTCCTTTTCCGTTATATTCTACATCCGCTGCGTCTACCAGTTTAAATTTCCCGTTATTTTTCTGTTTAATCTTATCAATCAATAAAATTGGCATTCTTTTTTTCCTCCCTTATTTTACATCCACTTTGGTGCTTCCAAGTCCGGCATTTGTACTTTTATATACATCATAACTTTCTGTATAACCGCTTGGGTTGGTATATTCAAATGTCTTTTCCAGTGCAAATCCACCTTCAAAGCCTCCTACAAAGAACGTTGGTGTACCAAGCCTTTTCGGAAGAGCATAATAAATATAGTTTCCTTCTGTGGCATTTACGGTAAAACTTCCGGCTTTGCTTCCGGAAAGCTTTTTGGTCAGTCCTTTCACAAAGTCATTGTTTATGGCACCCCCAACTGCGGTGCCCACTCCATAATACACTCCGTTTAAAAATGTAATTGCTGTGGTTTTGGTTGCTTTGGCCTCCCTGTCATCCGTTGCAGTAAGAGTATAAGTTTTATTGCTTTTAATGCCAGCCCCTTCAATGGTCTTTGTCCTTAATTTTACGTCCAATCCGCTTCCATCAAGTGTCGCCTTCTTTGGCTCTTTATTATATCCCCAATTCAATACGACTGTATTTACGGTACTACCCATTTCAGCCGTATTCACGTTATTAGAAAAAGAAGTAATCTGGATTGGTGTATACTGCACATCATCCATCCTTTTTGTCAGTTCATCTAATGCATTTGCTACATTGGAGTCTTTATAGGATACTCCGTCTGCTGTGGTTGCACCTGGATCTCCTTTCTCTCCTTTTTCTCCCTGCGGTCCTCTTGGTCCCACAATGCTTCCTAAATCTACTTCTCTTGCCATGTTTTATTTCTCCTTTTCTTCATATATTGCAATCAGGTGTCCGTCCCTTATGATAAAACTTGGAGTAACACCATCTTTGCCTCTTAATTCTTCTGTTTGAATTAAATCTATCCAATCATTACTGTCTGTATATCTCCATTGGATTGCAGTTCCATTATTTCTGAGCTCAATTTCCCTGCCACCAGAACCACCAGGAAGACGGATTTTGCTTCCAATTCCCTTTCCACCGGAAAGCAGCTGTAATTCATTCTCCGTAAGTTTGATATCATCCGCTTTCAAATCCAGCCTTTCCAGGATTTCCCTTAATAAGTTCTTTTCCGGTAACACCGTGTAGTCTTCTGGCCGCTGCCTCCTATTTACAATCATTGTAATTGTACGGATTGTTTTTCCTTCCGTTGCCGTGGCAATATAGACATAAGCTTTTAAATTTTCCCCGGTGCGTAAAAGTGCGTCCGGGATATCCGCTGTGATATGTTCCGTCACCTGCGCCTGTATGATTAGGGCTTCTGTATCATTTTCACAGCAAATATGGACTTCCGCATGGGTGACATTGGGTATCCCGTATATCTCCAACTTCTGTCCATAATCCCATTGGTCAAGACCGGTTACCTTCACATGCTTTCTGTCATCGTTAAAATCAACCCTCAAATTTTATCCCTCCTTTCTTACGGCACGCTTTCCACTTGTATCTTTGCTTCTTCTCATTCTTTTAAAAGCGTCCTTACCTCTTCCCTGATTTTCTCCGGTACTTCTTCAATGGTTTTAAAACCCTTTTTGATTAAATCTGCATAAACCTTTGACATTGCTTATACCCCCATTCCTTCATAGAGTTCACAGACTGCAAGCTGTAAATCTGTAATCTGCCGGTTTGCTTCCTGAAGCTGCATAGTAAGCTCTGCAATCTTTACGGCATCCTCTTTTTCTCTTTGCAGCATCTCCACTTCCCAGATACCTCCGGCTTCTTCTTTTAAGTAGGACAGCTTGTTATAGTTCTCAAATGCTTCCTGCTCTTTATGGTTTTCATACAAGGTCATTTTCCGGGTTGCAAATTCATCCCCAAACAAAGCCTTTAACTGCTCGGAAGTTGTAAGGATAACCCTTACATATAACTTTCCTTCCCGACTCTCTACTGACTGAATTTCCAGATTTCTCCCATCGTTAAATACAATTTCTTTCATTTTGCTTCTCCTTTCCCGTACCGGCAAGGGTACCTGTTTTTATACCGCTTTGCATTTTCGTACTCTTCCTGCAATGTTACGGTTATTTTTACTTTTCCCCCTGTCCTTACAGGGTTTGGCAGGACTTCTATCTGCTCAATTCGTACCATTCCACACCGCCTTAATCTGTTGCATTGACTATAATCTCAAAAAACTTTCCGGCAGACACCGGATTGGGCACTATTTTCACTCCCAAAACCTGTGGGGTATCAAAGTTATAGGTGACATTCCTTACAACCTCTGCATAGTTGCCCGCTCTGTCTGTGCTTTTGATGCGGATAAGATTGACGCCTTCTTCTAAAAGCACTTCTTTTAAGAATGTCCCATCTCCGTTTACCGGCACATGGCCCTGCTCTTTTTCGTTTACGTTTATGGTAACCGTACACGGTGCACTGGTGGTATCATTGGTAATTCCTACAATCCGGCAAGTGGGAACATTTAAGGCAATATGATCCGATGGCTCTGATATGTTTAAACTGGGAGCTGTTGTGTCAACCTTAAAAGTCACTATCTTTTCTATGGCATTTCCGTCCCGATCCTCTGCTTTTATCCTTAAAATGTGCACCCCTTCTTTTAATGCAGTCACATAAGTACAGTGATACCCTTCGATTACCGAAATTTTAGTAAGCTGCTTTGTAAGCATTGTCCCGGCGTCTATCTGGAGGGATATGGTATCTTTTTTTACTCCGGAGTCATCGTCCGTAACATCAAACTGTATCTGCACTGTTCGCTCTGTCAGATAGGCACTCTCCGTAGGAAAGACAGGAGAAATGACAGGCGGCACTCTTTCCACGACAGCCAGCTTCATTTTGCTTCCAAAGGTATCATGATTCTTATCAATGACAATCGTGCCGGACTGGTCTGTGATACGAAGCTCCATTACATAGGCATGCTCTGGCTGCGTATAACCGGACTCTTCCGGCGCTGTGATCACCGCCTCATATTCACCTTCTGTATTTTTTCTCAGTGCGTAATTCTGCCCGTTGAGAGTAAGGACTACTTCTTTTACAGACATCCTTCTCCCCCTTTTCAAGACAATTTTACAACATTCAGGTACTCGCCGCCCTGTGCCCAGACATCCTGTAATTCTGCATTGACAGATAAATGTGCTTTCAGCTTTGCACCCGCATTTAAGTAATTATAGGTAACATAATTCACCGTATCATAGTAAGTTCCTGCCGGCATATAATGTACATCTCCACCGATATTCCCTGCATCGTTGACGACAATCTTAGACCAGACATTTCCAGAAGAGTCCTGTGTTTTTTTTCTTAAGTTTGCCTGCAGGGAAATCAGATAAACACCGGACTGCTTCACCTTTAAATACCCGTCAGGACCACTTGTGGACTCAAAGTATTCATTATTGACAGTCTGTGCATAGTTTCCAATCGCCTGATACTCATCGGTTAAAAGCCATTCCCTTGTATAGCCTCCGATGCTGGCTTCCTGCCCTTTTGCCCCTATCTGCTTTTGCAGGGCTGCATTGGCTGCCAGCATCTCTGCCATGACCTCTTCGGTGCTTTTCCCTACAGTAAACATCTGCTCTACCTTCACAATGCTAAGGTTCTCAATCTTTACCCTCCACAAAGGATAGTCCCTTTGTTTATCGCCATTGTATAAATCCCCTTTTGTATATACAGGATCTTTCGCTGTTATCCCGGATGTCCCCTGTATCACAACCAGCTTGTAAGAGTCTGCACCCCCGTCAACTCCTGCAATAAAGCGTGCCATGATAATATCATTCCGCTTCTGACCGCTGACTCCGTTATTGATAGTCATGTCTTCATAATCGCCTTTCACAATCCTTGCAGCATGTCCTCCTACCAGAACCACCCCGTCTGCAATACGGACTTTATTATTGCTTATTACCGTTGCTTTTAATTTGCTCCCCAAGTTCAATACACTGTCCTGTGCCAGCATCCCGGCGTAAAGCGCTGCATCATCTTCCGCTAAAATATGTGCTGCGCTTTCCGCTGGTGTATTGATTGTAAGCGGTTTCAATCCCATATCACTTCGCTCCTTTCAATTTGTATTCCACATCTATTTCCCCGTCTTTTATTGTAAGGATTTTGCCAACTACAGGCTGCTGTATAGACATTCCAGTTACCCTGTCCCTACCTCCTACCATGTCACCAATGTCCACATCTACATTGTTAATATGCGCTTCCATCCCTCTATAATTTTTCAGGCTTTCCAACTGCTTTATTCCATCTTTTTTAAGCTGCTCTAAATCCTCCACAGAAGTGTAGGAATACAGTGCCTCCCTTTCTGCAAGACCGCTATAATAAGGTTTATCCTGCAGAATGCTCCCATCTCCCTGCACATACAGATGTAATACCTGTCTTTCCGTTCCTTCCCCTTCTCCGGCACAAATCAAATGGTTAATCCCCCTTCGGTAATCCTCCGTGGTAAAGGTCAGTCTTCCATCCTGGCTGTATTCCAGATGCTCCGACCAGTCTGTGATTGGTACAGCACTTAATAATACAGCGCTGTCTAAAAGCCCCGGTGTACCCTGCTTATAACAGATTTTTAATCTTGCCTGTTTGCCGGCCAGCATCTTTTCCAGTCCCTCCAAAACTGTACAATAACGGTCAAACTGGTAATTCCTGATTTCAATCCCACTGGCTTCTGTTTCTGCAACAAAAAGAGAGCCAAACCGGCTCCCAATGATATCCTTTATAATTTTATTTGCATCTCCGGAGACTGTAAGCTGAGTTTCCCCGTTTGGCGGCTGTATGATTTTCTGATTAAGCAGCCCTCTCCATGTATAGCCAAGCCATGTAACCGTACCCTGTCCGGTGGAAGTCTTTCTCTCCTCCAAAAGTCCACCGTACTCCGTGTTTGGAATAAAAATCCGGTATCCCCAGTTATAGGCTTCTTCCTTCCATGCGTCAGCGCTGAATTCCAACTCAAAGTCATTGGTTTCACCCAGCTCCAGGTCGATATAATTAGCTTCCTTCACATAACCCAGTTCTTCCCCTTTTTCATTTGCCACAATGAATTTCAGAGGAAAAAACTGTTCCTCCCTTACCACAAGCAAAAGGTTCTGCCCAATCTCTGCATCAGAAATGGTTTTTACCGTTACATTCCCGGCATCATCTGTAATCCGTAACATTATAGGGTAATAACTGTATCGTTCCTCGGTTTTTAACTTTTTCCGGATGGCTTCTATCTTTGCCGTATATGCCCCTGTCTGGTTGTCCCTCCTTAAAGGATAGGTACCGCCTTCATAGACAGCTTCTACACTTACGACCATTTAGGCTCACTCCTTTCTTCAAATAGGATTAAGTCAAAATCAAACTTCCCATCCCAGAATACTTCCTGTCTTCCCACCTGAATAGGGCGGAAAACCGAATTTTCAAAAGAACGGTAATGAAAAGCATTGACCTTTATCCCGGAAGTCAGGATTTTTGTTACGGTCTCCGCTGCGCTGTCAATTTCCAAATATTCCCCTGCTTCTAAAACTGTATCCACATGGTATTCATACCCTCCAATGTAAACAGACGGTTTGACACATGGTCCATAGATGTTCATGCGAAAGTTACACTCTGCATAGTGCTCATTGATTAGGTAGGTGTTGTTTAAACCGTTTGCATAACGATAAGCATATTTATTGGCATAACGCTTATTCTTTGCAGATGTAACATCACTGGATTTAAAATAATAGGGGTGTTCTTTTATCCAGAAGGGATAGTCTATTGCAAGCGTTATCTCATTATCCAGGAGCTCTATTCCGCTTTCCCACTCTGTCTTTTCAGATGCTATAATAAAACATCTTAAATACATGTCACCTACATATAATTTTCCGGGACTGTTATTCACTACATCAAACTCTGTTGTTTGGGCGAAGAAATTTATTGCATTATAATATGCCTGTTTTCCATAATTTAAAATACTAAGCAGTAAATTCTTTTCTTCTACATCCTTAGAAAAACCTTTGATTTTAGTAGTTTTACGAACGGTTGCTCGATGAGAATAACTCCACTTATAGTCAAAAATATTCCCTGTTTGCAGCCGATAAGGAGATTTTAATAAATCCAGTTGAATTCCCTGACTATTTTCATAATATATCTTCATCATGGCATACCCTTCCTTATAATTCTAAATAACTCCCTATCATAAGCCCGTATTGTCATCCCTTCCATATTTTCTGCAAAAACATCTCCTGCAACAATGCCAAATTGTTTTGATAGACGTTTCATATCTGCATCTGAAAGTTGTAAGTTCGTATTTATCTCTTGATTATTCAATACGCTGTGGCTCGTATCTATGGCAAAAGATTTTGCTATACGGCTTGTATTGATTGCCATTGCTTCCCTCATACGATTTGATATATCAGATAAATCCACAGCTTCTAATGCTACCTCTGCAAGATTTTCTGATGCTTTTTTTACATCTTTCTCACGACTTTTAATCCCTATCTCAAATCCCTGACCAAAGTATTTCCCAGATTGTCTTGTTAGTCTTGAAGGAGAACCTTCTTTTATTGCTGAACTCAGTGCTGATAATGCCCTTTTTCCAATATTCCAAGCAGCAGACCATACATCAGCTAATCCAAACCCGTTAATAAATCCCTGAATAAAATTTTTACCTGTATTACTGGTATCAACTGAATTTAAGCCGTTTCTTCCTTCTTCAGCCTTTTTCTTGCCTGCTTGATATGTATTTTCATTCTCTAATCCGCTCCTGTAATCATGGCTTTTTTTACGTCCTGTTTCAAGCGTATTAGCTGAACCCATACCCACATCAGCTTTATTCGATAACATTGTACCAGTTGAACTGATTGCACCTGAATTACTGCCAAGTCCAGAATTAAATTCCGAACCTTTTCTTTTTCCTGTTCCTCTCGTATCTTTAGAACCAAGTTTCTTATTGGATGAGTCTGCAAGAGTATTAGAAGTATTATCAATCAGTCCTTTATTACTACCTACACCTTCATTGTATTCTAATGCTTTTCTCGAACCGGTCTCTTTGGTATCAGCAGAACCCAGCTGTTCATTTGAGGAGTCTGCAATTTCTTTTGAAATTATATCAATATTACCTTTTTGGCTTCCAATCCCAAGCCCAAATAAGTTCATGATATTTACACCAAGACCATGAGACTTTTCACCCTCGATACCGAGGATAGAAAGGAAATTAGAAATAATACTTTTTCCTTTTTCGATGATGCCATCTTTTCCTTCTTCAAGACCTTCTGATGCCCCTGGCCATACATAAGAAAATATTCGTTTTACTGCCCTTGAAGGACTATGTACCTCAAGGGCTGCTTCCAAGCTTTCTAAAAAAGCTTCAACACCATCTTCGGCAGGATTTTTTAACTCTTCAAATCCTTCAAGACCTTCTAATGCTCCATACCATGCTTGTGACCATATCGTCTTTGTTTCTTTGTCTAATCCGTCAAAACCATCAATAAAAGATTTTACAGCCCCTTTTGCTTCCTCATCTAATTTTCCATCTATATCTGCCTGTGCAAAAGTAGATATTAAAGCCGCGCTAGCTTCCGGTCCAATTTCTTCAATTCCCTGTGCTATACCTTCTGGCAGCTTATTGAACTCTTTAATTGAATTCACAGCGGTATCTACCATTTGCTGATAAATACTATCTGCAACTTCAACAGTACCATTCTGTACTATTTTTAAATTCTCTACATATCCATTTGCTTGAGCGTACATTTCTTCTCTTGTTTTTTGAGAAGATGCCAATGTTTCTTCATTATACGATTTATAAGAAGTAACAAGCGCTGTCATAGCTGCTTCTATTTTAGCTGTTTCACCTGTTGCCATAGCATCTATCAAAGCGTCATAGTTATTTACTTCTGCCGCCAAATTACTCATAGATATTTTAGCATCGTCTACACTCTTTTTGGCTTCCTCGTGGGATTTTTTAGCTTCTTTTACCGCTTGATTAGCTTGTTCTTGTTTACTGTTGTAATATGCTAAATCCTCAGCACCACTTGCAAGTGCAGCATTGTATCTTTCTTTTGCGAATTTTGCATTTTCTGTTGCAGTTTTTACATCGCTTTCTGTTTTGTTTAATACTTTAACAGCTTCTTTATATTTGTTTACAGCCTCTTCACTCTTTTCATAAGCTTTCGCCATATCTTCCTGCATAGAGGCTTGCAATGCTTCCGCCTTTTTCTGAACAATGACTTCCTTTATTTTGTCAATGGTTTCTTGATAGTTTTCAATAATTCCATCGGTCAGCTCAATTTCCAATCCTAAAGCATCTGATAATTGACCTGTAATTACCTTTGCTCTTTCCAAATATCCATCCTTAACTTTGCCATTTGCATCCGTTATGCTTTGTAATTCTGTAACCAGTGATGTATATTTTCCATATTCTCTTTCGATTGATTGAACATTTTGTTCTCTTGCGGTTCTTTCTTCCTGTATAGACTTTGTTACATCGTTACAGGAATTTAATACTTCTTTTTGTGCTTTTGACAATTCATAAGTAGACTCTGAAGCCTTTTCTTGCGTTAAAGTATAGATACCTATTCCAGCTGCCAAAGCACCGACTGCTGTAATCACAAGCCCAATAGGATTAGCTGCCATAACAGCATTCCACGCAGTTTGTGCAGCTGTTGCAAGAGAAACTTTTCCTGTCAAGAGTCCAACAACCGTCTGTCCTGCCGTAAGTGTTGCGTTTGATACAACCCCTTGAGCAGTGCATGCCATCTGAATTACGTTATAAGCGTCGACAGCTGCTGAGGCAGTCTTCCAAGCTTTTGCTCCTTTACTAAGCGCTCGATTGGCTTCAGTAATGACCTTATAACCTTTGAATGCCAAAAAAGCTGTTGTTGCAGATGCTGCGAGTATGTCTAAATTTTCTGCTGCAAAGTCCAATCCTTTTGTCAAAGGCGGCAATGCCTTCTCAGCTAAATTTCCTGCTGCATCTATTAAATTGTCAAAAGTAGCGTCAGCTGTCTTTCCTGCCTTCTTTAAACCTCCTGAATTTAAAGAGTCTGCTATTGCATCAATGGCATCATCCACCGGACGTTCCAGTTCATCTGGCAGTAAGTCAGCAAGCCCTCCTGCAAGTGTTTCAGCTATATCTACTGCTGAATTATATAATTCATCTTTGTTGAAAATAATTCCTTCTGTAAAAGACTCTATAAAATGAACAGCAGTTTCTGCCATTTTAGGAGCATGTGAAGCTGCTTTTGTAGCAAGGTCAGCAAATTCATCTCCTGCCTGTTCGATTGCAGCATCTAATCCTCCGTTATGAAAGGCATCCGTAATATTGTTGATGCTTTCTGTGGCAGTTTCTGCTGTGTCCTTTAAAGAGTTAGAAACCTTTTCGTAGAAAACAATCCCTAAACTCTCTGCTGAACCTTTCAACTGTTCAACTGCACCTTGCAAGTTATCTTGCATCGTTTTAGCTGTTTCCTTTGCGGTACCATCACAACTTTTGTATGCTTCTGTTAAATCATTAAGAGCTCCTTCGCCCTCATTCATAAGAGCCAGCATACCGGATAATGCTTCTTGTCCATACAGCGTAACCATATAATTGTTTTTCTGCTCATCGGTCATACCGGAGGTTGCTTTCTGAAGCATTCCGACTTGCTCTGTTAAGGACTTCATCTTTCCGTTTGAGTCATAGAAAGATATTCCTAACTCTTCTATAGCCGCAGTCATATCTTCCGTAGGATTTGAAAGCCTTGAAATAGCCGCACGCAAGGTTGTACCTGCCTGAGAGCCCTGAATGCCTGCATTTGCCATAATACCGATTGCAGCTGCTGTTTCTTCAAAAGATAACCCTGCGGCTCTTGCAAGCGGTGCTACGTATTTCATAGCCTCACCTGTCTCTGAAACGGAGGAATTTGTCTTATTTGCATTAGCTGCTAATACATCAGCAACGTGTCCTGTCTGTTTTGCTTCTAATCCAAAGCCTCTTACTGCTGATGCAGCAATATCAGAGCTTTTCGATAAATCCTCTCCTGATGCAGCAGCCAAATCCAACAATCCAGGCATTGCATCTAAGGTTTCATTCACATTAAATCCTGCTGCTGCAAGATTTTCCATCCCCTCTGCTGCCTGGCTGGCAGAAAAAGAAGTGTCTGCCCCTAACTGAATTGCCTGGTCTTTTAGTTTTTCAAATTCTGTGCCGGTTGCACCTGAAATAGCTTTCACACGAGACATTTGTGCTTCAAAATCTGAGCCAGCCTTTACAGCTGCAAGACCAATTCCTTCAAGAGCAACACTGGTCCCGGTAATTGCTGCTGTTGTTGCTTTTAAGCCCTTTGTGGTTAAATTCCCAAGCTTAGAAAGTCCCTTTTTTATTCCTGAGGAGTCAAGGTCTGTCTCAATTACTACTTTTCCATCTGCCATTTACTCACCGCCTTTTAACAGTTCTGTGATGTCTTCGCCATTCATAAGTGCTTCCTCAATCTTTTCCAGCATCTCATCTTCCTGTCTGTTGTGCTTTCTGTCTAAACCATAATACTGTTGCATAGCTTTATAAAAAGTTCTTTCTTCTTTAGATAAATGTTTCGAAGAAGTATCTCTGGTTCTATATTCAATCACTTTCGAAAGCCGAGTTCCTTCCCCTAAGTTCTCAAGAAGAAGCATAAAGCGCCACCAGTGCATCTGCGTAGTCTGTAAATCTATACCATACTGTTGCTGAAAACCAGCATAAATAAGACCGGCATCTTTCTGAAAATCAAATGGCTGCTTATCATTTATTCCTGCAATCTTTCTGGGAAAAATCTTATGTTCTTTTTCTCTTCCACAAGCGAAAAACCAGAACATCTTTTCAATGTGTTCTTCCGTATAATGGTTACAGTTTTTATAAAACTTTCCAAGAATATCTAAAAGTTCCGCTTCTGTAATGTCTTGCCGGCTCTGCTCTATCATCTCATTACAATCCAAAGCAGTGCGGAAATCCCAATTTATAGGCCAATACCTACCTTGTATCTCCAACTGTGTAGGGAATTTCTCTGTTAAAACATTCATGTTATCACCTAGAAACGTGAAATAATCTCTTTGTACTCATTCTGCTGCCGAAGCTGCTCATGCACCAACTGCTCATAAGCCCTGATACAAGACAGCACATTGTTTCCTGTTCCGCAAACCTTTTCTCCTGTTCCCATTCCAAATACGTTATCGAACAGGTTCTTTACTCTCTGGCACAAATATACGGATTTCTCACGCTCTGTTCCTTCAGGTTCATCTGCTTTAATTGTTTTCATTTTTTCCAATTCCTGAAAATATCTTTGTTTTACATCTTCTGCATCCACATCGAATAATTCAAATTCTAAATCTAAACCATTAATTTTCATGAATTTTCTCCCTTCTCTTGCCTTTGGTCACTACCCTGTTAGTCAAGGCTTTTTTAACAGGGGGAATTACTCCCCCTTTGGTGTAAAAGCCTTAGTCTTTGTATCAAAAGCCCCAGTTTCCCAGTCCGATACAGCCAGGAGATTGCCTGAGCCCTGCATTTCTCCATCGTTATCTGAAAACTCAGAAACCTCTACAGCTACTCTTCTACGCTTTGCCTCGTAACTTCCCTCGGCTTCAGCAACAGGTTTTTCCAAATATACCAACACATAATTAGTTTCCGCCTCTGCACCTGTTTTCTCATTTTCTCCAATACTTGCAATAAACTCAATAGCTTTTTCAGAACGAATTAAGTCAAATTCCAAAGGAGCAGTCCATTCATAAGAACCGATTGTCTGGGTTGCTGATTTCTGATTAACATATCTCTTTGAAGCTGTCTGTGCAGACGGTGAGTCATCTAATTGAGTTACACCAAATCCTAAAAGTTCATACTGAGCCTGCTCTGCTCCTCCTGACACATCCAAATACCCCGGATGTTGCCAGCGTCCTACTACCCCGTTCTGGGTTTTCGCTGCAAAAAGCTGTAAATTCATTTTTCTCATTCTCTTTTACCTCCGTTTATAATAAACAAATTGACATTGAATTCTATACTGACACTTATTTTCCTGTGCTGCATATAAATATCCGTCTGTGGTTGCCCGGATGGACTTACTTTGTAATTTCCCGGATAATTGTGGAAGCGTGTTATTTTCGGTACATTCCTCCAACCAATCTGCAAACTTCTCATAAAATTCAGATGTATCCTGATTTTCCTCTGGTCCATACCATTCTCTGGAACAAAGAGAAAACACATACTGACGAAGTGTATCTCCATTTGTATAGCGCTTTAAAATAGGTTCTGCCGGACTACTTTCGATACAATACGCCGTTGCATCTTCCTCAAGGTTGTCAAAATCCACCTTTGGAAACATACTTTCAAAGTCCTGTAAAAACGGACATGTTCTAATGAAATCTGTAATTTTTCCTGCGATACTCATTTTACTTTTCCTCCACAGAACTTTGCTGTTGCCTGTATAATCTCTTTTCCCCGATCTGCCCAGCATCTCTCTGTCCAATGGCTTCCAGCCCGCGGATGTTTTGTCCTATTCTTACCTTTATTTTCGTAATATTGCCGTCTTGCATAAGGGGTATTATAGGTAATCGTATTGGGCGTTTCTGTTACAGAATTATGAGACAGATATCCGGATAAAAATGGAACATAGGGTGTTGACATCCTCCTTACTTCATGGGTAAAGAATTGTTGCCCTTTTCCATTCTTATTTAAGCTTCTCTTTAAAAGAATTTTATCCATAGGATCTATCTGCAGTTTAATCTTTGCCATTTAGGAACTGCCTCCTATCCTGATATGCTTAGAAGAACCAAAAAAGTTCTCGGAATGGCTAAGCACTTTCCCAACCATTCCTGAGAACTCTTTTTCAATCTCTTTAATTCCTTTTACCGCTCCCTTATTCCAATTCCCTATTAGGAAGAAATCACCATTCTGTACCGTCCAATGTCCGCCTGGATTTGCCAGTTCTCTAAAGTCATTCTCCGGAAGCCATCCTCCGCATTCTTCATACGGGATTCTGATTTTATATTCATCGGCACTGGATAATCCTCTTTCGCTCACACTGCTTTTCTGGTTCGTATGAAACCACACACGTGGCACTGTATGGGGTACATAGATAAATGTCTCTTCCTCCCTGCTGGGAAAACGGTTAAAAATTGTAATAATTGCATTTGTCAACATCCTACATCAACTCCAAAATTCATCATTCCTGTATGACCAAGATACACATAAGCAATATCATACAACTTTCCATTCAGTTGTTCTTCGGTTTCAAAAGTCACAGAATAACCGTCTGTATTTTCAGACGTTTTTCCCTGTCTTTCTTCCTGCAAATAAAGAATTTCTGCCATTTCACACACTGCACATTTTGCCTGTTTCTCCCATGTTTCATCTACCCATTGTTCAGGAAGATTGCCAAAAGTGAAGTGCCTCAATCGCTGAATAGCTTTCTGAGATAGCCTGTCCCAATCCTGTTCCGACAAGTTCGTGCCTCCATAGGAAGACACATAAAAGTTATATTCTACACGCATAATTATCTCCTTACGCACTTGCCATAATACCGGCAGCCTTTAAAGCATCTAACAATTTCTTAAATTCTTCCTTCGTAACATTTGCGCCTGCTGCTTCCGCAACAAGGGCAGCCTGTTTTACTCCTCCTAAAGCTGATTTCGTTGCGGCAGTCAGGGTATATGCCGGTCCCGCAGGTCCTTGAGGACCTCGGTCCCCTTTTGCTCCGGTAGGACCGGGTTCTCCTTTCGGTCCTACCTGCTCATTTTTTACACCCTGTTCCAATTTGTTCATTTTTTCAGCAGTAATAACGTCTCCGTCTTTCCATACAGTCGGTTCATAACTCATACGTTCTCTCCTTTACTTAGCTTTCCCTACTTTTGCCTTTCCGATTTTCCCGCTGTCAATCAAGGCAATATCATCAGCGGGGCTTACTCCCCCGCTTTATGTGAACAGTAAATACCTGCTAATTTATTCTCATAAACATGCGCATACAGGTTATAGTTTCTGTATTTAAACACATGAGAGTCTCCCTCTTGGTCCTGATCAGGACTAAAATACTTCACAAACTGCTCCATTGCAGAAACAACCGCTGATTTTTCCACACACAGGAAGTTAATTGATTTTCCGTCTGCCGCTTTTTTAAATCCATACTCCGTTTTTCCGTCGTTTAAGTCAATCTTTGTATACATTCTGGACTGCGGCACTTTAATTACCTGTGAGAAACGGTTTAATACTTCTTTAGATTTATAAGAGTCCATATCACTCAGCATACCTAAAAGCGTTGGTGTAATGAATAAAATTCTGTTTCCTTCAACAACTTCGTCTTCATCCATCTTATTGGTACACTCACGAAGCGCTTTTATTACAGCTTCCCCTGTATCCAGTGTTTCTTCTTTTTTGCTAATACCATCTGTACCGGCAATCTTGGCAATTCTTGCAGCATCTGTTTCCGGTGCTACATGAAGTCGCATAAATTCACCGGATAATTTTGCAAACGGAAGTCCTAATGCCTCTGCATTGTCAAGTCGGTCAATTCTTAAATCCTGAGAACGTTCTTTATCATACTTTACTGTTTCCCATGTAAGACTTGTATTTCCTTTTGTATATCCACTTTTTCTATCAAAATCACCAAGTGCAGACATATCAAGCTTAGCAACTTTAATCTCTCCGTTTCCGCCCTTTTTGGCTACTGTTTCATCTCCATCAAGTACAGATGTTTTTGCCTCTGCTTTATACTTCTCATCCAGCATTGGCAGATAAATAGTTGACAATTCAATATTATTCATTCGCTTTTACCTCTCTTTTCTTATTTTTCTTCCGGCAGCCCCATTGCTGCTCTGATTGCTGCAGTAGTCTGATTTCCACTGCCTCCGCCAGTAGGACCGACTACTGGATTGTTAATAGGTTCATCTGCCCCAAACAAAAATGCGTTATCCTTTTTTACTGTTTCAAACGCTGCATCAATGTCTGCATCCTGATTTTGAGATTTCTTTAAACTTTCCACATCAAGATAGGGCATAACTGCTTTTAAAGCACGTGCTCCCGCTTTCTTTGCTGCCTCCTGCAATTTTCCTGTAAATTCATAATTTGCCTGAATATCTGCTTTTTCTTTTTCGGACTGTTCAAATTTTGTCTTATACTCTTCGACTTTTGCTTTTACATCATCATAATCTTTGAACCCTTCGATTGTCTGATTTGCAGTCTCAAGCTGCTGCTGTGTGGTTTCCAATTCCTGCACTTTTGTATCATATTCTGATTTTTGAATATAGCCTTTTAAGGCTTCATTCCAGCAAGAAACAATCTTATCTGCATGTTCCTCTGATACTCCAAGTGCAATCAATTCTTCTTTTTTCATTTTGCGTGCTCCTTTCTTCTGTTCTTTTACGTCTTCCAGAAAAAGACAATAAAAATAACACATATCTTTATGTGCCACTTGTTCTACCTCGGTTCAATTTTATTACATTTCACACATCTCTTTACATAACTCTTACTTGCTTTATCATAATGTTTTCTGTATTTATGCTTACAAAATCTTTGTTTTAACCATTTCAGCATTCCCATACCTCCTAAAAATGGGTATAAAAATACCACTCACTCCGAAGAATGAATGGCATCTATACAACAGCTTTCATAGCCTTGTCATATTCAATCTTTAATTTTCGTTTGAAATCCTCAATTTCTTCCGGCTTCATACCGGGTTCTCCTAAAGCACACACATCTGGGGTCTCATCATTCAGTATTTCCGTAGCTCTTGGCTGTTCTTTATGCATTTCATCATAATGTACTAATAATAAGCCTTCTAAATCACACGAAAAATCATAGATATCATCTGGTGTGTTTTCCAAAAATTCTTTGATATAATTCATGATTTTATCAAACATTTTCCCATACCTCCTTCGGACTTTTACGCCTTACTACAGAAACAATATCTCCTATTCCCTTATTTTTGACTGCCACCAATTGACGTTCTGCATCAAAGTAAATCAGTTTATTCTCACCTTCTCTATATTTAGGGCTTCCATGAATAAATTCTATCAGCTCTTTTTCTGTAACTTCTGGAACTCCAGGCTTATTTAATCTTGGCAGTCGACTCAATGCATGAACAGATAAATATATACCTTCTTTTTCAAATCTTACATACGCATCTTTCGATTTCTGTTTAAATTCTGGAGACCAGTCCTTTTTATCAATCTCAGAATATGCATCTACTTTTTTCTTCAGAACACTAAACTTCTCAGGCTCATTATACTTCATCTGCCGGAACTTCTCAAGGCTTCCTATATCATCTCCTAGGATATTTTTATAATGCTTATACTGAATACTGTCTCTACCTGCATTTCTAAACATTTCAGGAGTGTACTTCCTGTTCTGCTCCTTCGTATTTGTTGCCAGCCTTCCATTCATATCCATGTAAATTCTTTCACGCTGCTGTTTTACTCCCATCTTATTACAAAATTTAGCATATTCATGCAGCTGTGCCTGATACCTTGCCTTTTCTATTGTTATTTCATCTGCATCTACTCCTCCACTCTTTAATCCGGCTATTTTAGACCGCTGTGCCCGCATTGCTGTCTCCATCTGCCGCTGCTTCTGAGTTATGCCGTATGTATCCAGTTCTTTTCCCTTCCAGTATCGTGTTCTGCTCTCTATCTCGTTTTGCTCATCCAGCCATTCATCACTCCACTGCCTCTCAGATGCTCCTATAACAAAAGGATAAAAGGCATGGTAGCAGTTCGCTCCCTGCAAACCGGTCACCGTTCCTAATCCGCATACACTAACAAGTTCCTCATAGCTGTAAACACGCCCCTGCCATACTCGGTGCGTTGGTCTTGCTCCTGCGTGCCAATCCACTTCAAAGTGATTTGTTCCCAGTTTCTTTGCATTGTAAAGATTAAGATGCCCTGTAATCTGTGAAACCCCTGTTAAAATGCTTCTGCGTACTGCCACCGGAACTCTATTGGTGTGCCCTGTTGCATAATCTACCGTTCTAAGCCCGCTGTTTGTCATTTGGGTTACAACACGTCTTATTACGGTATTATAATCAAACGCACCGCTTAGCAAATCCATAATAGCTGTGTCTACATACTTTTGATAATATTCCGAGAAAGGAGTAAAAACTCTTTTATTTCCTATTAAAACAGAATAACCATAAGACTGTGCAAGGTTCTTCAAAGTATCCTGTGTCTGCTTGCTTACTGCTGCGGATATCTGTTTCAGCTGTTCATTTTCTTCTAATGGGATAAATTCCTGATTTACCTGTTCATAAATATCTTTGTCCCTTACATACTGCCATTCTGCTATATCATCATAGAGTTTAAACATTTCCGGATAAGTAGCGTTTAGGGCTTCTTTTAAGATATGTTCAACTTCTTCTGTGGACTTTCCCATTTCCACCAGCCTGTTAATCTGATAATCAGCAGTAGAGGTAATCTTTCCAGCCTTTTTTATTCTTCTGACAATATCCTCAATGATACGGTTTTCTGCTTCCAGCCATATATGCTCCATTCTCAGGGACATTTTGTCTGTATCAGGCTTTTTCATGTTATCACTCCATTACTCCGTTTACTTCTGGAAGCTTTTTCTCCGCTTCTTCCTCCGTTTCTCCATACCATTTTGCTCTATACTCTGTCAGTGACATAACGCCCATGCTAACATCTTGTCTGTCCTGCTGCCGTTCTGCTTCTTCATCTGTAAGAATGGAGTCATTGAAATGACACTGGAACTCATATCCTGATGTGTATAATCCATTATAAAAGGCTAATCCTGCCACCAAATCTTCCAAGCATACTTTCAACTTATCCTGTATGGCTGTTACACGATTGTATTTTCTTGATTTTGATGCTTTTATTTCTGTTGCTGTTTTCTCTACGTATTGTGCATCGGATAAATCTCCGTATGACAGCCCTACCGCAAACTCGATTTGACGATAATACTTTTCTAATCCATTGATGAAGCCTTCCTCTCTAAGTTCTGGTGAGAATTCCTTAAACAACTCTGTATCTTTGCCTGCATCTAATTTAAAGCCACGATATAACCGCTTATTAAGTCTTTCTAAAAACTTTTTCCCTTTTATGCTGGTATTCAAAGCACGTTCATCTACATGGATTGCTCTTTCACCGCTTTCAAATTCCCAGTCTATCCTTGCCCCCTGAATATCCGCTTTTTTAATCTGCTCAATAGCCGACTCAAAGATAGATATTCCGCAAGGAGAACCATCTATTTTATTTTTTAATGGTGTCCGAAAATATCCGAAATCCATTTGTGTCATTCCTTTATAGGTTATATTCTCAGGAAAGTTCTTCCATTCCTCTACAAAAGACAGCGGTATTTCCATTCCGATTGTATTTGGTGAAAAGCTTTTATAAGCTTTATTTCGAATTCTAAGGTTTCCGTCACGGATATCATGGCGCTCTGTTCGAATATAATACTGTGAAGCCCCTTGCCGTTTTACCTGAATAAACATACAGTCGTCTGGTTTTCCGGTATCATCAAAATGGATAGGAATAAATTTATCTGCTGTAATATATTCAACTTTATCCTTTCCCAATGGTTTTATGATAAAAGAGCCAAGACCAAGTCCATCCTGAAGGTTTTCATTCAAGTCTTCTATACATGCTTGAAGCAATGTATTTAATTTTTCATTGCTTACAGAAACTTCCATTTCATTCAAAACCACATCTGCAAATTCTCTGCATATTCCGTGTTCTATACGAAGTGACGTGATATAATCACTATTTGAACACCATGAAGCCTGTCCGGTAAGCATTTCGTTCCATTCGCCTATTTTCATCATGATTTCTTCTGTCATGGCAACCTCTCCGCCGACCAGATTTTGTATTGTAGTCATTGTGAACATCCTCGTCACCCCCTTAATCCAATTTTTTATTTTTTCAAACATCTTCCACCTCTTGTATCAGATATTTCATATCTCTTTCTATGGTGTATTCAAAAGCATCCAAGCTATCAATGTCTGTACTGCCGTCATCCAGACGTTCATCTTTGTCTTTTACCTCTGTATCCCATACAGCCTCAGAAAAAGCAATTTCCAAGCTTTCACAATCTTTGGTAAGAAAAAACCGCCCTGCTCCCATGAGCTTGACGGTACAACGAATTCGGTCTGTAATTGTTTTCTTTTTTGCCGGCTTTACGGATATCCATGGAAATTTCTTTTCAATAGCATTT
>UQJE01000043.1 GCA_900541345.1 uncultured Blautia sp. | reverse complement strand
CCCTCTTACAAAATATGGCGAAAAGAACATCGTGATCGCTGTATTTTGCTACAACCATTGCGGAGAGATAGATTGAAAAGGGAAAAGAGATACACTATCGGGGAAATAGAAACACTTTTGACAGAGAAAACGAAAAGACGGAAAGAAAATATACTATCGAAGAAACTAGAACGTGAATCATTTTCGTAAATAAAAAACGGAAATAGATACTTGATTTTATTATAAGAAAGGCATAAAAAAACAGGCAACAGGACAAATTGTCCCGTAAGAAATCGCTTGATGAGATTGACAAAGATTTAACAATGTGATATTATATACATAAGATATAGAACATATATAACAGCAAGAAAGGGGGAATCGCATGGGATATTTGAGTTTTGACGCTTCAATAAAAATCCATAAGTCGGGTGTCTATACAAGCACTAAAACACGCAAAACAGGATTCGGCGGCATTTCTGGATATATTTGTCACATAGACAGAGAAACAGACCGTAGGAATGGCTGTGAAGTCAACCATAGCAATCCCGATATTCATTCTGATTTCACCCTTGAAAATGAATCTTATTATAAGGATTCCAATGGCGTATGGCAGAGAACAGATACTTCTAATGATATGCTTGATTCTGTGAACAGGCGTATCGAATACGCTAAAGAGCATGGGGCAAGAATCGCAAGTAAAGGTAAAAATGACACCGTCATTGCCAGACCACTTGTTGTACAGTTGGATAGTGATGCAATCGTACAGCACAATGATACATGGGTTTGGGATGTGATGAGCATTATTGAAGAAATGTTTGGAAAAGAAAATATTATTGGATTCTCTATCCACAAAGATGAAACTAACGTACACGTTCATATTATCTTCGTGCCATGTTATGAAAAGAAAAAATCTAATGGAGAAATTAAGTGTTCGCTCTCCCAGACAATGTTTTTCAAGAATCCTCGCCAGCTTGCTTCTATGCACAAGCAAATCCGTAAAGAATTGAAAAAGAAGGGGTACGATATTGAACAGGAGAATAAGCCCATAGAGGAATTTCTTGCCTACTATGTGGATAAAAATGGAGAGATACACCAACAGGGGCTCACCCCCGAACAACTTAAAGAATTAACAAATCGTAAAGCACAATTACAGGAAAAGGAGAAGAAAATTATGTTAGATAGAGAAGAATTGGATGTACTGTCAAAAGCTATGGCAGACGTACAGGCAAAGGCTCAAGCCGCACAAGAAAATCTGGAAAATAATCTGAAACTTTTTGAGTGCCAGCAAGAGGATTTCCAAAAGGAAAAAGCGAATCTTCAAACACAAATGAAGTCCTTGATTGAGGAAAAAAATGCAATCAAAAAACTGAAATCTGAAGCGGATGGTATGCTTGAAAAAGCGTATTCTGTTTCTGATGTATGCCAGCACATTCTTGCTCAAGAGCATACGCTCAATAAAGATTTCTTGGATTTCTTAGACCGATTAGGACAGAAAAATAACAAGCAGTATAGGAGTACCGTTGAGAAACTGTATCGAATGTTTGATGAGGAACGTAGAACTGTAACCTCTCCGTGGTCTGAGGAACTTGAAGAAATTCGTAGAGAACGTAACCGACAAAGAACAGTTGATGATATTGCAATGCGTTTTAATACCCCTGTGGAAAGGGATATTCCAGAGTACAATTTCTTTTAAAGGAATTTTACTATAAATCATTTGTTTTTTCTCTTTTTTAAGAAAAATGAGATACTCTGTACAGAAAAAATACAGAGTATCTCATTTTTTTATGGCAAGGCTCAAAAGTAGTAAATTGGTAGTAAAATCGTTGATTCCAAAGCCCCAAAGTGCTTGTAAACACTGGATTTAAGCCACTTTTGAGGAAATTACTTAAATTTTTTTAAAAAGATTTATGACGGATTATGTTCTGGAAGTAACAAATATTTTACCTATATTGATGCTTATAATGAGCTGTTATTGGGAAATGGCTGGTTTTCTATGATAGTATCCGGTAAGGCAGATGACGGAATCTACTATGATGGAACCCAGTATGATGGAATCCATTACTCAAATTATACCTATATACGGATTTATAATCATTGTATGAAGAAAATAGCTGGTTAGCAGATTACTTTACGGGCGCAAAGCCCAAGGAAGTATCCGCTATACCGATTGCTCTTATCATTCTAACAGATTAAGCAATAAGATGGGTAATTCCTTACTGGCTGTAAGGGGGATTAACCATAAGTATATTGTAGTAAGAGGTAAATAATTATAAAAAGCGGGTGTTGCCCTATCGTCTGGCAGACGATGGGGCGATGCCTTTTTCGACGTTTACCGATTCATGTTCAGAAAAAATTTAAAAGAGCGTAGAAACAGATGACAAATCCTTCTTCTTTGCTGTATAATTGTGCTATAAGACAAAGAAATCAATTTGTGTAACATATAAAAAATATATAAAATCCAGATTGGGCATTGTAAAAATGCTCAATCGCAACAAAGCAAGAAGGAGGAAACGTAAATGAGACATGGAAAACAGACAGCCGCTTTCTTTTTGGCAGCGGCAATGGTAATGAGCAGCAGCCCGGCAGTTGTATTCGCAGAAGAGCTGGAATCCGGAGCAGAACAGGAAGCAGCTGCGACAGGAGCTTTAGCTGAATCAGAACTTACTTCCGGTGAGCAGGAAACTACAGAGCAGACAGGAGAAGCCATACTTCCGGAAGATAATCTTCTCTCAGCCGGTTCAGAGCAGGAAGAAACGGAAAAAGAAATACCGCAGGACAAAGCAGAATCCGGGATTACAGAAATTCCTATCATCAGCGAGTGGCAGGGAACAACAGAAGAATTATGGAGTTGGGTATATGTGGAACAGGAGCAGAAGTTTGTTCTTGACGAAGCATATGCAGAAGTCTTAAAAAATCATGAGATTAAATGGAGCTGGGAGCCTGCTGAGGCGAAATCAGAATCCGCCGTACAGCTAAAACAGGGTGCAGATGGTGTTAGCTGTACTGTAACAGGAGTAAAAGGACATGCAGGAGAAAAAGGCAGATTAGTCGTAGAAATATTCGATACAACGGGTAAGGAGACCGGAAGTGCAAGGACAGGGCAGATTGAAGTGCGGGAGCCAAGCTATAAATACGATTTTCCGGAAAAAATGTATATGTTGAAAAACTGGGAGGGCAAGAAAGCGTTGAACATGTTTTGTATTCCAGAGGACGCAACCCACCCTTATGGTACAGAAAAGATTCCTGTGGAGATTGTAAATATTGAGGTATATGAGCCGAAATTAGTTGAGGTGCAGGACTGGGAAAATGGCTATGTATATCTGAAAACCAAAGATGATTGGCGTAGTAATACTGATATGACAGTGACCTATAAACGGTGGGATAATGTTTTGGATACGCATTCCTTGCGGCTTTATGTAAGTGCAGAGTATACAGGATTTTTATTTAGTTCGAGCTATACAGATGAGTTTAATCCGACCGTGAAACCGGGAGAAACCATAGAAGTGGAAGCGAAAGCAAAACGAACTTCTATAAGCGAAGATGGTGATAGAATTGTAGAAGCTTTTACAGATTTTTATGTTGAGTGGTCTTTTAATTGGTTTAATGGGGCTGAAGATACAGTCTCTATTGAACAGGATAAAGAAAACAGCAGGCGTTTATATATAACAGCGAAGGAAGATATAGGCGATATGGCAGTGAGTATAAGCGCTCGTTATATGCATCGGAATGAAGATGGCAGTGTAGAAGAAATAAAAATTCCAAGTGGACCATCAGGTGGAAATCCAAATATGACTGTATTTGTCGATAAAAGACCGTATAGACAGCTTCGAAAGGGCGATGACGGAAAAATTTATTATTATGTAGACAACGAGTTGGATACTAAATTTGAAGGGGTTATAAGAAAGTATGAGGGTGCTTTCTATATTAAAGATGGCACTGTTGCAACAGATATAAATGGTCTGCATTTTGTGGCGGAAGGATATAATGTAGGAGCATCGGAAGGAAAAATATTTTCTAACGTATTTTGTTTCTTCAAAGACGGACAGGTAGATGAAGAGTTTGAAGGACTTACCGAATATGATGGCGCGAAGTTCTATGTTAAAGATGGAGAAATTACAACAGATATGAATGGTCTGTATCTTGTAAGCGGCGCAGATGATGAGAGCACCACAGACGATAAATTTTATTTCTTCTCCAATGGACAGATTCAGAGTGAATACAAAGGGCTTGCATTATATGATAATGAATGGTTCTATCTGGAAAATGGTTATTTAGATACCAATACCAATGGAATCGTGGAGCATGACGGAGGTAAGTTTATTGTGGCAGTCGGCAGGATTGCGAAAGAAGCCAATGGACTGTGGCAGGACCCGAAAGATAAAAAATGGTACTTTGCAGCCAATGGACAGATTCAGACCCAGCATACCGGTGTGGCAGGATATGATGGAAAACTGTTCTACGTTATTAAGGGAGAGCTTGCGACAGATTATAAGGGTACGATAGAATATAACGGTGTTGTTTATGAGGTTATAAACGGGCAGTTGTATAAGAAATAAATAATAGCGATATGATTATGTAAAACGGCGGGGATTCATTCCCGCCGTTTTACGTTATATAGACGGCACAAGACTTTCAAAATAAGTGTAATATCTAAAAAAGTAAGTAAATTCAACGGGAAAAATTCCTTATAAATGGCATGGAAAGAAAGTAAAAACAGATGACAAATCCTTCTTCTTTG
The DNA here is from genome assembly GCA_900541345.1 of uncultured Blautia sp. Taxonomy (GTDB): domain Bacteria; phylum Bacillota; class Clostridia; order Lachnospirales; family Lachnospiraceae; genus Blautia_A. Next base: position 14,845 of record UQJE01000043.1, on the reverse strand, counting down.
TTATATAATTATGCCATAAAACAAAGAAATCAATTTGCATAAAAATGTATAAAACCAGATTGAGGCATTGTAAAAATGTTCAATCGCAACAAAGCAAGAAGGAGGAAACATAAATGAGACATGGAAAACAGACAGCCGCTTTCTTTTTGGCAGCGGCAATGGTAATGAGCAGCAGTCCGGCAGTTGTATTTGGAGAAGAGCTGGAATCTGGAGCAGAACAGGAAGCAGCTGTGACAGAAACCTCAACTGAATCAGAGCTTACTTCCGGTGAGCAAGAGAGCGCGGAAGAAACGGGCGAAGTTGTATCTTCGGAAGATAATCTTCTTTCTGCCGGTTCAGCGCAGGCAGAATCGAAAAAAGAGAAACCACAGGGCAAGGCAGAATCCGGGATTACAGAAATTCCTATCATCAGTGAATGGCAGGGAACAACAGAAGAATTATGGAGTTGGGTATATATCGAGCAGGACCAGAAGTTTACTCTTGATGAAGCGTATGCCGAAGTTTTAAAAAACCATGAAATCAAATGGAACTGGGAACCTGCCGAAGCGAAATCAGAATCCGCCGTACAGCTAAACCCGGGTGTAGATGGCGTTAGCTGTACCGTAACAGGTGTAAAAGGACATGCAGGAGAAAAAGGGAAATTAGTCGTAGAAGTATTCGATGAAGCGGGCAAACAGACTGGCAGTGCAACGTCCGGGCAGATTGAGGTGCGTGAGCCAAGTTATAAATACGATTTTCCAGAAGTAATTTATATGTTTCAAGACTGGGAGGGAAAGAGAGCATTGAACATGATTTGTGTTCCAGAAGACGCAGACCACCCCTACGGTATAGAAAAGATTCCTGTAGAGATTGTAGACATCAAAGTAGATCGTCCGGATTTGTTTGAAGTGCAGGGCTGGGAAAACGGGTATGTATATCTGAAGAGCATAGGTGGCGATGACAGTATTTTTCATTCTACTACGATGACAGTGGCGTATAAACGGTTGGATAATGTTCTGGATACATATTCGTTATCACTTATGGCATATACTTGGGAGTATAGTGGATTATTAGTGAGTTCAAGTTATACAAACCGGTATGCGCCAACAGTAAAGCCGGGAGAGACCGTAGACGTGGAAGCTTTGGCATGGCGTACATATATAAGAGAAGATGGTACTCAAACGACAGAGCCTTTTACAGATTTTTACGTTGAGTGGATTTTATCCGGAGATGAGAATGCGGTTTCTATTGAACAAGATAAAGAAAACAGCAGACTTATATATATAACGGCAAAAGAAGATACAGATGGGTGCAAAGTGCATTTGAAGGCACATTACATGCATCAAAACGAAGATGGTAATATAGAAGAAATAGGGATTCCCGGCGGAAGTCCAGATATATACGTCTCTATTCGCAAAGGACCGTATAGACAGCTCCGAGAGAGTGGAGATGGTAAACTTTATTATTATGTAGATAACAAATTAGATACTGAATTTGAGGGGGTTATAAGTTATAGGAGTGACGCCTTCTACATCAAAGATGGAACCGTTGCAACAGATATAAATGGTCTGCATTTTGTAGCGGAAGGATATAAAGAAGGAACATCAGAAGAGAACGTATTTTCCAATACCTTCTGTTTTTTTAAAGACGGTCAGATAGATGAAGATTTCGAAGGACTTACAGAATATGACGGCGCGAAGTTCTATGTTAAAGATGGAGAAGTTGTAACAGATATGAACGGGCTGTATCTTGTAAGCAGCACAGATGATGAGACAACCACAGACGACAAATTCTACTTCTTCTCCAATGGACAGATTCAGAGTGAATACAAAGGACTTGCTTTATATGACAATGAATGGTTCTATCTGGAAAATGGTTATTTAGATACCAATACAAATGGAATCGTGGAGCATGACGGAGGTAAGTTTATTGTGGCAGTCGGCAGGATTGCGAAAGAAGCCAATGGACTGTGGCAGGACCCGAAAGATAAAAAATGGTACTTTGCAGCCAATGGACAGATTCAGACCCAGCACACCGGTGTGGCAGGATATGATGGAAAACTGTTCTATGTTATTAAGGGAGAACTTGCAACAGATTATAAGGGCACAATAAAATATAACGGTGCAGTTTATGAGGTAATAAACGGACAGTTGTATAAGAAGAAATAAGGATATACAAAGTCAAAATTCCATTGCTGGAGGCAATTTGGAATGAATTTTGGCTCGTTTCTGTGAATGGAGTGAATAGTAAAAAAACAGCGGGGCTTCCCGCTGTTTTATATAGGCGGAATGGGAGAAAGAAAATGCGAAAAAAAGGTTGTATCAGTTTGACAGCTGTTTTATTTTTTATGAGCTGTATGGCACCTGCGGCGGGATATTTTTCAGGGCCAGAAGTTGTGCTGGCTGCAGAAGAAATACAGGAAACAAAACTTGTATTAAATGATTTGAGCAGGCACGAAAAAGAACTGGAAGAGGAAATACAGTATTTGAATGAAAGCTTTGATGAAAGTCCGCAATGGAAAGAAGGGGCATATATATTATCGGAAGAAGAATATCCCTGGGTTCGGGAAGGGCGAGATATACTTATAAAGTATGTTAAAGAAGAATATGGAATAGATATTTCAGAGAAAGTCAATAAAGTTGAGGTATATACTTCTCCTAATGTACCGGTATTTTTGTATGGTTTTTATGATGGGACGGGAAAAGTATTTATGAATAAAAATGATATAAATAAAGAGTATGAGTTTATCATGTATTTGCTTCTTCATGAGATGGTGCATTCTGTGGGAGTGGATTTTTATAATGATAAGAGTGGAATGAAAAGCAATGCTCTTTATGAAGGTTTGGCAGAAGCGCTGACAAAAAGAATGATAGAGGCATCTGGATATGTATATGATGGAACAAGTGCTTATGCAGAATTACGTGTTTATGGTGAGAAAATATTGGAAGCAGATTCTGAACTTATTCCAGAGCTTGCAGAAGGAAAAGAAACAGATATAGTGACAAGAATTGATGAAAAGCTGGGCGAAGGTGTTGGTAAGATGCTTCTTGAGGCGGCAGTTTTACTGGGAAGTGGAACAGACGATGAAAAAGTCAGAGAAAACTGTGATATAATTACGGAAGCTTATGGAAGAGAATAATACAGGGAATTATATATTTGACAGTATTGTGATTCATTCGGTTCACAGTTACTGAACAGCACTCCAAACTGCCTGTTTTTCTTCCCTTCCCCTTTACAAACCATTTGAAATATGATAGGATTTTCACATACGAAAACTCATGGAAGAAGAGAGTACATGTGCAGACCGCATTACAGAGAAATCCCGTATGGTGAGAGGGATATGTACGGAGCAGATGGAAGATGGCTTTGGAGAGGCACTGCTGAGGGAAACTTAGGCAGTGACAGGTTCGCCTGTTACAGCGACAGGGTATAGAAAGTACCTGATAAGGTTTCTGCTGTGAAGCAGAGATGAAAAGAAGTGGTAACACGGGTAACGCTCGTCTTCTCAAAGTGTGAGAAGGCGTTTTTTTATGCTATAGGAAATTACTCCGTAATGTTCCATAGCATAAAAAACGCTCCGCGTAGGAGTGCACTGCGGCGGAAAAGAAGTACGTCGCTAAAGCGACCCGCCGCAGGCGGAGAATCCTGCGAGCAGGATTCTTTTTTATTTACCAGGAAAGAAAAGGAGGAAATATCAAGCGACTGAAAATATTAACATTAGTGATTAAATATGTTCATGGAGGTATTATTATGAACACATCAAATATCACTAATTACAGACCAAAAGATTTTGCTGAATTATTAGGCGTTTCCGTCAAAACCCTGCAACGCTGGGATAGAGAAGGAACTTTAAAGATAAATCGAACCCCAACTGATAGGCGTTATTACACTTATGACCAATATCTTCAATTTAAAGGCGTAAATACAGAAAACAATAATCGTCAGATTGCATTATTGTAGACCAGTGTATTGAAGATTACGGAAGTGGTCTCAATTACAATCGTAAAGAGAGGGATGAGGAGATTGCTAAAGAGCTTCAAGACGGAAATCAATCCGACACAGGAACAAAAAGTCAAGATAAATAAGACTATCGGAACATGCAGATATATTTACAATTTCTATCTGGCTCACAATAAAGAACTTCACGACAATGGTGGGAAGTTTATGAATGGCAAAAGTTTTAGTGTCTGGCTTAACAATGAGTATCTTCCTGCTCATCCCGAGTATCAGTGGATTAAGGAAGTGAGTTCTAAATCGGTAAAGAAATCCATTGAAGATGGATGTACTGCTTTTACAAGATTCTTCAAAGGTCAGAGTAAATTTCCTAATTTCAAAAGGAAGGGAAAATCTGATGTAAAAATGTATTTTGTTAAGAATAATCCAAAGGATTGTGCCTGCGAAAGACACCGGATCCGTATTCCGACTTTAGGCTGGGTAAGACTCAAAGAAAAAGGTTATATCCCAACGACGAAAGATGGATGGAAAATTAAAAGCGGGACAGTTTCCATTAAGGCAGACAGATACTATGTATCCGTTCTTGTAGAAATCCCGGATACTCAGATTACTAACAACAGTAATGAGGGAATTGGGATAGATTTAGGAATTAAATATTTTGCGATTGTTTCTAACGGTGAAACCTATAAGAATATCAATAAATCGGCAAGATTAAAGAAACTTGAAAAACAATTACGCAGAAAGCAGAGATGCCTTTCACGTAAATATGAAAATTTAAAGAAAGGAGAAGCCATTCAAAGAAAGAATATACAAAAGCAAAAGCTCAAAGTACAGAGACTTCATCACAGGATAAATAATATCCGAACTGATTATATCAACAAAACAATAGCTGAGCTGGTAAAAACCAAACCGTCGTATATCACTATTGAAGACCTGAATGTGTCAGGAATGATGAAGAACAGGCATCTATCGAAAACTGTTGCATCACAAAAGTTCTATGAGTTTAGAACAAAGTTAAAATCTAAATGTGATGATAATGGTATTGAACTTAGAGTAGTAGACAGATGGTATCCATCTTCAAAACGGTGTCACCGCTGTGGTTGTATTAAGAAAGATTTAAAACTTTCAGATAGAATTTACAGATGTGGATGCGGTTACATTGAAGACAGAGATTTCAATGCTGCGCTAAATTTAAGAGATGCTATGACTTACAAAATTGCATAATGAACGCAACTGTAAGTATGTACCGAAGGCTATTTCGGGAATTTACGACTGTGGAGTGTACAAGAACTTGTGAGTAGCGTATTGCTTGCAATCGCCAAAGCATACACATTGAAGCAGTAAGAAGTATCCGCAAGGACTTCAATTTCTCGATGTGATGAGTATGTTTAATCACATTTTGAGTGGCAGACAATCATGGAAAAACAGAAGTATTATATTACAACAGCCATTGCCTACACATCAGGCAAACCTCACATTGGAAATACTTACGAGGCAGTTCTGGCAGATGCCATTGCCCGCTACAAAAGACAGCAGGGGTATGACGTATTTTTCCAGACAGGAACAGATGAACATGGACAGAAGATTGAAATGAAGGCGGCAGAAGCCGGAATTACACCGAAGGAATTTGTTGATAATGTTTCCGGTGAAATCAAAAATATCTGGGATATGATGAACACATCTTACGATAAATTTATCCGTACAACAGATGAGGAGCACGAGAAACAGGTTCAGAAAATCTTCAAAAAAATGTATGCAAAAGGTGACATTTACAAAGGACATTACGAGGGAATGTACTGTACTCCATGCGAGTCCTTCTTTACAGAATCCCAGCTTGTAGACGGCAAATGTCCGGACTGCGGACGTCCCTGCGTTCCTGCAAAAGAGGAGGCTTATTTCTTTAAAATGAGCAAATATGCAGACCGTCTGATTGAGCATATCAACACACATCCGGAATTTATTCAGCCGGAATCCCGTAAAAACGAGATGATGAATAACTTCCTTCTTCCGGGACTTCAGGATCTTTGCGTATCCAGAACTTCCTTTAAATGGGGAATCCCGGTAGATTTTGACCCGAACCATGTTGTATACGTATGGCTTGATGCGCTCACAAACTACATTACAGGTATTGGATACGACTGTGACGGAGAAAGCACAGAGCAGTTTAAGAAAGACTGGCCTGCAGACCTTCATCTGATCGGAAAAGATATTATCCGTTTCCATACGATTTACTGGCCGATTTTCCTGATGTCACTTGACCTTCCGCTTCCAAAGCAGGTATTTGGTCATCCGTGGCTTCTTCAGGGAGACGGAAAAATGAGTAAATCCAAAGGAAATGTGATTTACGCAGACGAACTGGTAGATTTCTTCGGCGTAGATGCAGTTCGCTACTTTGTTCTTCATGAGATGCCGTTTGAAAATGACGGTGTAATCACATGGGAGCTGATGGTAGAAAGATTAAATTCCGAGCTTGCAAATACACTTGGAAACCTTGTAAACAGAACCATTTCCATGTCCAACAAGTATTTTGGCGGCGTGGTGGAAAATAAGGGAGTGTGTGAGCCGGTTGACGAGGATATGAAGTCCTTTATTCTTTCCGTACCTGGTAAAGTTGAGGAGAAAATGGACAAGCTTCGTGTGGCAGACGCTATGACAGAAGTGTTCTCCATCTTTAAACGCTGCAACAAATATATTGACGAAACAATGCCGTGGGCGCTTGCAAAAGACGAGGACAAAAAAGACCGTCTTGCAACAGTTCTTTACAATCTGGTGGAAGGTATCTGCATTGGTGCAACTCTTCTGGAATCCTTTATGCCGGAAACAACACAGCGTATTCTTTCCCAGCTTAACGCAGAAGGAAGAACTCTTGAGGACTTAACGACATTTGGTCTTTATCCGTCAGGAAATAAAGTAACAGAGAAACCGGAAATTCTCTTTGCACGCCTTGACTTAAAAGAGGTAATGGAAAAAGTAGAAGCTCTTCATCCGGCAGTAAAAGAGGAAGAGAAAAAAGAAGAGGAAAACGTAATCGACATCGAGGCAAAACCGGAAATTACGTTTGAGGATTTTGAAAAACTTCAGTTCCAGGTTGGAGAAATCATTGCCTGTGAGGCAGTAAAAAAATCGAAAAAGCTTCTTTGCTCTCAGGTAAAAATCGGAAGTCAGGTACGCCAGATTGTATCCGGAATTAAAGCACATTATTCACCGGAAGAGATGGTAGGCAAAAAGGTTATGGTAGTGACAAACTTAAAACCTGCGAAGCTTGCGGGCGTTTTAAGCGAGGGAATGATTCTCTGCGCTGAGGATGCTGAAGGCAATCTTGCGCTTATGACACCGGAGAAAGATATGCCGGCAGGAGCGGAGGTATGCTGATGAAGAATAAAAAACCGATTATCGCAGCGCTTATTCTTGCTGTAGTAGTGGCAGTACTTTTTGGAGTATATTCTTTTACAAAACCAAAGACAGAAGAAGGCAGTAAGGAAGTAACCGTTCAGGTAGTTGATAAAGATGGAAAATCAGAAGATTTTACTTATCATACAGACAGAGAATATCTGGGAGATATTTTGAAGGACAACGAGCTTGTTGAAGGTGAGGATGGAGAGTACGGACTTTTCATTACTTCTGTAAACGGCATCAAAGCAGATGACAGCAATCAGGAATGGTGGTGCATCACAAAAGGCGGCGAGCAGGTAAATACTTCCGCGGATAAAACACCGGCAGCAGACGGAGATACTTTTGAGCTTACGTTGACAGTGGGATACTGATGCGGAGGAAATGCCTATGAACAGGCAGCCGAAAAAGGGTACAATGAAGGCAATGTATATGGTTACAATGGGATTTTTAAGCGCCATTCTTCTGATTGGTCAGGTGGGAATGGCAGCTCTTCCCAATATTGAACCGGTTACCATGCTTATTATTGTATATACTCTTATTTACAGGAAACAGGTTTTTTACATCATTTATACGTTTGTAATCCTTGAGGGTCTGATATATGGATTTGGCATCTGGTGGTTCAGTTATCTGTATATCTGGACGATTCTGGCTGTTATTGTGCTCCTTATGAAGAAAAACCAGTCGGTTCTTATGTGGGTGGTAGTGGCAGGCGCTTATGGTCTTGCCTTTGGCTTTTTATGTGCCATTCCATACTTTATCTCAGGAGGCTGGGGCGCAGGAATTGCTTATTGGATGTCAGGAATCCCTTACGACATTACACATTGTATTGGAAATACGGTGCTGACTGCTCTTTTATTTAAACCTGTGTACAATGTGCTCAACAAAATGCACACAGCGCAGCTTGTTTATATGACAAATGTGGAAAAGACACAAGGACAGAAAAATACTCCTTGACAAAACCGGTGTGAAGAGATTATAGTATTTAAAAATAAAAGGGAGTAGCTGGCACAGCAGTGTTTGCGATGTCGTCAATCTCGACAGATGTAATCTGTCCGTATCGTGATGAAACAGCGAGACTTTTATTGCATGATGAAATGCAATAAAAGTCTCTTTTTTGTTTTTGTTACCATGCAAATATCCCTAAAGAAAGGAAGATGCCTATGAAACCTTATTACAATCAAAGCGCAGAAGATGTGCAAAAACAAATCAATGGGGGAATGGAGCCTCTCAGTGATTCAAAAGTAAAAGAAAATCAGGAAAAGTATGGTTTTAATGAGCTGGTAGAAGGAAAGAAAAAAAGCACTCTTCAGATTTTTCTGGAGCAGTTTAAAGACTTCCTTGTAATCATTCTTATTTGTTCCGCTGTTGTTTCTCTGTTTCTTGGAGAAGCGGAAAGTGCAGCCGTTATTCTTGTAGTTATCACTATGAATGCAATTTTAGGAACTGTTCAGACGATTAAGGCAGAACATTCACTGGACAGCTTAAAACAGCTTTCTGCTCCAAATGCAAAAATTCTCCGCGGCGGTATTGTAGTGGAAGTACCAAGCAGGGAAATTACAGTTGGTGATGAAGTTCATCTTGAGGCTGGCGATTATGTTCCGGCTGATGGACGAATTATAGAAAGCGCCAGTCTGAAGGTGGATGAAAGCGCACTTACAGGCGAAAGTATTGCAGTAGAAAAAAGCAGTGAAACTTTGGAGGGCGAACTTCCTTTAGGCGATCGCGTAAACATGGTTTATTCCGGAAGCTTTGTTACTTACGGAAGAGCAAAATTTATTGTTACTGATATTGGAATGAATACAGAGGTCGGAAAAATTGCGGGACTTCTGAAAAATACTTCCGAGAAAAAGACACCGCTTCAGGTAAACTTAGATCAGTTTGGACAGAAGCTTTCCGTGATCATTCTTGTTCTCTGTGCCGCATTATTCGGACTTCAGGTAATAAAAGGCGGAGAAATTGCAGATGCCTTTCTCTTTGCAGTAGCGCTTGCAGTAGCAGCTATTCCGGAAGCTTTAAGCTCGATTGTAACAATCGTTCTTGCGTTTGGTACACAGAAAATGGCAAAACAGGGCGCCATCATCCGTAAGCTTCAGGCAGTGGAAGGACTTGGAAGCGTATCGATTATATGCTCGGATAAGACAGGAACTCTTACCCAGAATAAAATGACGGTAGAGCATTATTATATAGATGGACAGGATATTCCGGCAGAAGAAATCAAACCGGAAAATCCGCTTCACAAACAGATGCTTCGTCTCAGTATTCTCTGCAACGATTCCACAAATATTGATGGAAAAGAAATCGGAGATCCAACAGAAACAGCGCTTATTAATCTTGGAGACAAGCTGGGTGTTCCGGCAGAGAGAGTAAGAAAAGCATATCCCCGTTTAAGCGAGATTCCTTTTGACAGTGACAGAAAGTTAATGTCAACTTTCCATAAACTGAAAGACGGATATACTATGGTAACAAAAGGTGCAGTAGATGTCATGCTGAACCGTGTAAAATACATCCAGAAAAACGGAGAGCTTGTATCTCTCACAGAAAAAGATATTCAGGAAATTGCAGAAGCAAATGAGAATTATTCCAGACAGGGACTTCGTGTTCTTGGTATGGGATATAAAAAGTTTGACGGAGAAAGAGAGCTTTCTCTTGAGGACGAAAATGACCTTGTATTCCTTGGCTTGATTGCTATGATGGATCCGCCTCGTCTGGAAAGTGCCGCAGCAGTTGCAGACTGTATCAGCGCAGGTATCCGTCCGATTATGATTACAGGTGACCATAAGGTAACCGCAGCAGCCATCGCAAGAAGAATCGGTATTCTGACAGATGACAGCCAGGCATGTGAAGGCGCTGAAATTGATGGTTTAAGTGATGAAGAGTTAAAGGATTTTGTAGAAAATATTACAGTTTATGCCCGTGTAACACCGGAGCATAAAATCCGTATTGTCCGGGCATGGCAGGAAAAAGGAAACATTGTTTCCATGACAGGTGACGGTGTAAATGATGCGCCGGCATTAAAACAGGCAGACATCGGTGTAGCGATGGGAATCACAGGAACGGAGGTTTCTAAAGATGCTTCTTCCATGATTCTGACAGATGACAATTTTGCTACTATTATAAAGGCAGTAGAAAACGGACGAAATGTATATGCGAACATTAAGAGAGCGATTCAGTTCCTTCTTTCCGGAAACTTTGCAGGAATCCTTGTAGTCCTTCTCTCTTCTCTTCTTGGACTTCCTGTTCCGTTTGCGGCTGTACATCTTCTGTTTATCAACCTTGTAACAGACAGTCTTCCGGCAATCGCCCTTGGACTTGAGCCGTACAAACACAATGTTATGAATGAGAAACCTCGTCCTATGAACGAAACCATTCTTACAAAGGGATTTCTTTCAAGAGTAGGTGTGGAAGGTGCAGTGATCGGTCTTATCACACTTGGAGCGTTTATGATTGGTTACCAGGGAGGAGATGCGAAACTTGCCAGCACAATGGCATTTGCAGTTCTCTGCCTTTCCCGTCTTGTTCATGGATACAACTGTAAATCAAAGAGCCCTGTTCTCTTTAAGAAACAGTTCTTCAACAACAAATATATGCAGGGTGCATTTGCAGTAGGTGTGATTCTTGTAACTCTTGTACTGACAGTTCCGGCATTACAGGGACTTTTCGCAGTGAAGACATTAAGCATCGCACAGCTTTTCACAGTATATGGACTTGCACTTTTGAACCTGCCGATTATCCAGGCAATGAAAGCGCTGAAGAAAAAATAAATACAGAATTGCGAAAAATATCCATCAGGGGCTCTGCTTCCGGTGGATATTTTTTTGGTGATAGGTAAGGAGCTTTTTGTCTGTACACTTTGTCGGGAGTTTGCTATACTGGAGGAAGAGGATTAGAGCAATTTAGGGAATATTACCGGACGGAATAAGAAGTAAAAACAGTTGGCGCACTTCTGGCGTCATATGGCGTACCTATATCTGCGGTTCGCCGCAAACAGGACAGATTTTCTTTATTTTGCTGCGCCGCTTATCTGTTCTTCGAAAGCTAACTCGTCTTCGACTCGAACAGAGCTTTCGAAGAACGCTATGCTCGCAAAATTTTGAAAATCTGTCAAAGTTTGCTTGCGAATCCGCAGATACATTGCCGCATATTAGACGTAGATGGTTGCTGGAAAATTTTGAATACCACCGCACAGATATAGCGCCTTAAAAACAGATTCGAAGTGACGATAGCGAAGCTTCCGCAGGAAAGGACTGCGCCAGCTCCTCCACCGAGCACACTGTCTAAGCCGAAGGCGAGTTTGTGCGAATGGAGGTTATAGGCGCGCAGCCTTTCCCGGAACTGGAGCGTGTCACAAGAACTGTTTTTAAATCTCTATCCTGTCCGATGCTATAAAATATATAACTAACAGAGGTGATATAATGGGAGAAGGTTTTACTCATTTTGACAAAAACGGCAATGCGGTCATGGTGGATGTATCCGGCAAAAATGATACATTTCGGACTGCTACGGCAGTGGGGGAAATCCATGTGGGAAGAGAGATTATGGAAGCTGTAACAGGCGGAAATATAAAGAAAGGAGATGTACTTGGCGTTGCACGGGTTGCAGGAATCATGGGCGTGAAAAAAACATCGGATCTTGTTCCCATGTGTCACCCTCTCTTTATTCAGAAGTGTGCAGTAGATTATGAGCTGGATGAAGAAAAGGGGATTATCCGAGCTTTTTGTACTGTAAAAACCCAGGGAAAAACAGGGGTGGAGATGGAAGCCTTAACAGGTGTTCAGGTAACGCTTCTCACAATTTACGATATGTGCAAAGCCATTGATAAAAGAATGGTAATGACAAACATTCATCTTGTAGAAAAAACAGGGGGGAAAAGCGGAGATTTTTCTTTTCAAGAGAACGAATAGATATTGGGAAGAATAATTATTATACTGCTTTCCGGAAAGGAGACAATATGAAACGAGTCGCGATCATCACATCAAGTGACAGCGGATACAGAGGAGAAAGAGAGGACTTAAGCGGTCCTGTGATAAAAGAAATCGTAGAAAATACAGGATATGAGGTGGTTTCTGCGGAGATTTTGCCGGATGATAAGGAAATGCTGAAAAAACGTATGGCAGAAATTGCAGATAAGGGAGAAGCAGAGCTGATTCTCACAACAGGAGGAACAGGATTTTCTCCAAGAGATGTGATGCCGGAGGCAACAGAGGAAGTCTGTGAGAGACGCGTTCCCGGGATTCCGGAGGCAATGCGCGCGTACAGCATGACAATTACAAAGCGTGCCATGTTAAGCAGAAGCGCAGCAGGTATTCGAAAAAAAACTCTGATTATTAATCTGCCGGGAAGTCCAAAGGCAGTGAGAGAAAGTCTGGAATATATTATAGACGCTCTGGGGCATGGAATTGAAATTATGACAGGGGAAGCAGGAAACTGCGCAAGATAAAATAAAGCAGTGAAACGGGAGGATATTTTTTATGGGAAAAGTAATGTCAGTATGTACAAGTGAAGCAAAAGGTACACAGAAGAAAAATGTAGGAACAGCAGAGTTTGTGGAAGACTGGGGAATAAAAGGAGATGCACACGCAGGAAAATGGCACCGCCAGGTAAGCCTTCTTTCCTACGATAAAATAGAAGAATTTCGCGCAAGAGGAGCAGAAGTGGCAGACGGCGCATTTGGAGAAAACCTTGCAGTGGAAGGTTTTGATTTTGCAAAACTTCCTGTGGGAACTGTTTTTAAATGCAATGATGTAATTCTTGAACTTACACAGATTGGAAAGAAGTGCCACAGTGGTTGTGAAATCTTCAAAAAAATGGGTGACTGTATTATGCCGAGGGAGGGTGTCTTTACAAAAGTGCTTCACGGGGGAAAAATAAGCGTGGGGGATGAACTTATTATTCTGGAGGAAAAACATGATATTTGACACACATGCACATTACGATGACGAGGCTTTTGATGAAGACAGAGAGATGCTGCTTGATTCTATGAGGAAAAACGGGATTGGCTGGATTGTAAATGCCTGTGCTTCCGCTGAGCATATGGAGGAAACCATTGCACTTATGGAAAAATATCCTTTTATTTACGGGGCAGTGGGCGTTCACCCTGATGATGCGGATAAAATGACAGAGGAGACGTTATCAAAAATCCGCCGCTTTTCCCGTCATGAAAAGGCAGTGGCAATTGGAGAAATCGGTCTTGATTATTACTGGCATAAAGAAAAAGAGGAACATGATATTCAGAAAAAAATGTTTCGGGCGCAGATGGATATTGCAAGAGAGGAAAAACTTCCATTTATGATACACAGCCGTGACGCGGCAGAGGATACCCTTTCTATTGTCCGGGAATATATGCAGGAAGGAATGTCCGGCGGTATTATCCATTGTTTTTCTTATGGAAAAGAAATGGCAAGGGAATATCTGAATATGGGTCTGTTTCTGGGAATTGGCGGTGTTGTTACATTTAAAAATGCAAAAAAATTAAAAGAGGTAGTAACATACGCACCGCTTTCTCAGCTTGTTCTTGAGACGGATTGTCCTTATATGTCTCCGGAGCCTTACAGAGGGAAACGAAATTCTTCTTTAAATCTTCCCTATGTAGCTCAGGCAATTGGGGAGCTGAAGGGGATTTCAGCGGAGGAAGTTGTAAAAATTACGGAAGGAAATGCAAGGAGACTTCTGGGGATTTAAGAGAAGGTTATAGCGGGAGGAATATGAAGGAGTTTTTTGTAGAAGAATTTTCTTCACAGGAATCTTACAGAAGATTTATAAAGTATATGCTGTCACACTGCCAACTTTTTTCTGTTATCTATTTCCGATATCAGGAAAATGAACCTATGAAGAAAAGGCCGAAAATGCTTTATGAAAAACTGAAAAAATTCAAAGAATACAGTATAACTACCAGTGAATGGCCAGGCACAATTACAATGGATGATAATCATATTTATAAGCTTGTCTATTACCGGGCAGAAATGGAATGCTTTGACTGGCTGATACAAGTGCCGGGGCTGTATGAATGGGATTATCCTTATGCACCTATGGATTTATGCTTTTATAGAGACGGATATTGCTGGTTTTCTCTTACAGCGCATGAGCAGACAGCATGTTTATATACAGATAAAGAAGAGGAGATTGAGGAACTTACAGCTCTTGGAACAGAGCTGACTTTTTCTGAAGATAATGCGGATGTAGTTTACTGTGAATTTCAGAAATAAGAGAAGTGGCAGAAGGATTTGTATACAGGAGAAGACTATGAAGTATGTAGAGGATGAGAAATGCTGGGATAGGTGCTTTGATTTGTTGACAAAGAGAAGACAGTTGCATATAATAAAGAAGAAGAGAGATACTATGATTAAGTCCCACACTTGAGCAATCAAGATACAGTGGGTGCTTTATAAATGTTTAAACGAAGCCGTAGGACCGTAAGGTATAGCTTCTGGAAGCTCCCCAGTTTTATCTGGGGAGTTTTTCTTATGCTATAGGAAATTACTTCGTAATATTCCATAGCATAAAAAACGCTCCGCGTAGGAGC
>UQJE01000042.1 GCA_900541345.1 uncultured Blautia sp. | reverse complement strand
AAGGCTTTGAGAGGATATGAGGAGATAAAATGGAGAAAATAAAGGTACTATTTATTTGCCACGGCAACATCTGCCGCAGCCCAATGGCTGAATTTATTTTAAAAGACATGGTTTCGAAACGAAACATGGAAGAACAGTTTTATATTGAATCAGCAGCAACAAGTACAGAGGAAATCTGGAATGGAATCGGAAATCCCGTGTATCCTCCGGCAAGAGAGGAATTGGCGAAGCATGGTATTCGCTGTGACGGAAAACGGGCAGTTCAGTTAAAGAAAAGTGATTATGAGAAATACGATTATATTCTGGGCATGGAGGAAAGAAATATTCGCAATATGATGCGCATTTTGGGGAGTGATCCGGAAAATAAGGTAAAGTTATTTCTTTCTTACAGCAGTTGTCCGCGTGATATTGCAGATCCTTGGTATACTGGAGATTTTAGGGTCACATACAGGGATATTGTAGAAGGTTGTGAGGGATTTTTGCAATATCTGAAAGAAAGTGGAGTACTTTCTCATTAAGAAGCCGGAGTTTTGTCGAACGAATTTTCTTTACAAACAAATAAATATTGTTTATACTGTAGCTACAGTAGCTCAAGGGAGCGTCTGCTCCCTTCTTTTGTGCAGAAAAATCTTTTTTGCAGGGATTTTCTGTGCAGGAATCTATTTTATCCGGGCAGTCTGTCCGACCTTTATTCACAAAGAAAGGAATTGCATATGGAAATGATGTATGAGGAGTTTGTAGGGAAACTGCGCCTTGTTTTAAAAGAAACAATGCGGATTTCGGAGGAGAAGATTTATTTTCAGGAAAAGGGCGGACCATACACGCCCACAGGAGATAAATTATTTATAGAACTCGTTGGTTATGATGGGACGAAGGAGGTGTGCGGTTTTTACGCGGAAGATTTATATGAACGTTATTGCAACGATGTTTCTCTGGAAGAAATTGCAGAAATCATTATGATACAGCTTAAAAAAGTTTCCGGGGAAGAATTTGTAAAAATTGCAGAAAGGCTCAGCACATATGAAAAGGCAAAAGATTATCTCTTTATACGCCCTTTGAATTTAGAAAAACATGAAGAAAGTCTGAAAGGCGCTGTTTATGCGGCGGAAGGAGAGATTGCTCTTGTGCTTTATATGAAAATATCGGAGGATGGGGGAGTGGTAAACAGCACAAAGGTTATGAGGCGGTTTGTGGCAGGTTGGGGAAAGAATGTGGCAGAAGTATTCAAAGAAGCAATATATAACACATATCGAATGTCTCCGCCAAGGATTTATGAGTGGCAGAAGCTTCTTTATAATCCGGCGTATGAAGGGGAAGAATTTATGGAAAAAGATATAAATCTCAGAAAAGATGCAGTGCGAGGGAATTGTCTCAGCACGGTAAATAAGACAAACGGTGCTGTTGCGGTGTTCCTTCCGGGGGTAGCAAAACGGCTTAGTCAGCTTCTAGACGGAGATTTGTATCTTGCTTTTACAAGTATTCATGAGGTAATGGTGCATAATGCAAATCTGGTTACTTCGGAGGATTTAAAGGAAGTTCTGGCAGAGACAATTCAGGAAGCTACGACAGAAGAGGAGTATTTATCATCGCACATTTATCATTACAGCCAGAAAACAGGAGAGTTTACCTGTCTATAGAAAATGAAGGGCATTTATAGAAAAACGGCATATCTTATTATATAGAAGATAAGAAAGGAAACAAACAATATGCCGTATTCGATTATGTTAGACGCAGGCCACGGCGGCGTCGATCCGGGAGCAGTTTATGAAGGGCGTCAGGAAAAAGATGATAATTTGAAGCTTGCTATGGCTGTTGGAAAGATTCTGGCAGATAATGGGATAGATGTTTTGTATACAAGGACAACGGATATATATCAGACACCGTTTGAAAAGACACGTCTGGCAAACCAGGCAGGAGTTGATTATTTTATTTCTTTTCACAGAAACAGCAGTCCGCAGGCAAATCAGTATAATGGGGTTGAGGTTCTTGTTTATGATAAGAGCGGCGTAAAATACGAAATGGCGCAGAATATCATAGGGGCACTTGGAGAGTTGGGCTTTCGGGAAATCGGGGTAAAGGAAAGACCGGGACTTGTGGTTCTCCGAAGAACAAAAATGCCGGCTTTGTTGATTGAAACAGGTTTTATCAATTCTGATACAGATAATCGGCTTTTTAACGATAAGTTTCAGGAGATTGCAGAAGCGATAGCGGAGGCAATTACAGGAACGCTTGATGAAGAGACGGTAGAATCGCCTCTGTATTACAGAGTGCAGGTGGGAGCTTTTAAAAGCAGGGAAAATGCCGACAGGCTTGTGTATCAGCTCACAGATAAGGGATTTCCGGCATTTCTTCTATATGAAGACGGATTTTATAAGGTACAGGTTGGCGCTTTTATGCAGCTTGGAAACGCCATTCGTATGGAACAACGTCTTCGCGACGAAGGGTACAGTACCCTGATTGTCACAAAATAGCTGCTGTGTTACAATAGAAAGAAAAGTACAGGCAGGTAAAATATGGAAAAGTACAGAGAGTTTTTAAAAGAGATAGAGGAGTTTATTTTTGTGGAGGACAGTTCGGAAAAGGCAGATGTGATTTTTGTTCCGGGAAATGGGTATCCTCAGATGGCAGAGAGAGCAGCGTGTCTTTATAAGGAAAACTATGCGCCGTATGTACTGCCAAGCGGAAAGTATAGCGTGACAAAAGGCTGTTTTTCCGGAGTACTGGCAAAAAAAGAAAAATATAAGGGAGAGTTTCTTACAGAATGGGAGTTTTTAAAAAGTGTACTTCTGGAAAATGGAGTTTCAGAACAGGCAATTCTTCGGGAAGAAAAAGCAACTTTTACTTATGAGAATGCCATGTACTCCAGAAAAGTAACAGATGAGGCGGGGATTGTTGTCAGAAGAGGAATTCTCTGCTGCAAAGCCTACCATGCGAGAAGATGCAAAATGTATTATCAGAGAGCATACCCGGAGACTGAATTTCTTGTATGTACGTCTGATGTAGATGGGGTTACAAGGGAAAACTGGAACAATACAGAAGAAGGGATACAGGCAGTGATGGGAGAGGTTGAGAGGATTATCCGGCAGTTTTCTCTGTTGATGCCGAAATAAAAATAAGAAGACCCCGGACTTTCGTTTTATACTAAAATCCGGGGCTTTCATTTCAGAAAAATTATTTGTGGTCGGAAGTTTCCGGAAGCCAGATATGTACGGCTTCAATTCGGTTTTTATCCAGCTCGTCTACTACGAGACGGATTCCGTTTTCCAGAGTAACAGATTGTCCCTGGGAAGGAAGAGAATCCAGCTGTTCGATGATATAACCGCCTACAGAGTCGTAATCTTCGGATTCCAGATGAATGGACAAGGCCTCATTAATATCATCAAGCTTGGCGGAACCAAGAGCAATGTATTCTTTGCCGGGCTGAATTTCTTTTAAGTCTTCTTCTTCGTCTTCATCATATTCATCGCGGATTTCTCCCACGATTTCCTCCAGAAGGTCCTCCAGTGTAACAAGACCGGCAGTGGAGCCGTATTCATCAAGAACAATGGCAAGATTTACAGAGGCTTTACGCATTTCTACCATTAAATCGGCAGTCCTTTTATATTCATATGTGAAATATGGTTCCCTTAGGATATTTTGTATGGAAAATTCCTGATTTTTGGGATAAAGGATTAAGTCCTTTATATTAATGATTCCTATGATATTATCTGTGTTTTCTTCGTAAACCGGAAAGCGGGTGTGCATATCTTCCCGGAATATTTCCATTAACTCGTCGTAAGTGGCGTTAATGTCCACAAAAGTCATGTCGATTCTTGGAATCATAACATCTTTTGCGGTGGAATCACCAAAATCAAACACATTGTAAATCATCTGCTTTTCTTCCCGCTCAATCACTCCGTCTTCCTGGCTTACGTTTACAAGAGTACGAAGCTCGTGTTCTGTCATGGGATTTGCCTTTGCATTAGGGTCTACGCGAAGAAGATACATTACGCCATTACCAAGTTTTCCTACAATAAAAACAACAGGAGTTAAAATAATTGTAAGAAAATATATAATTTTGGCATAGGACAGCGCGATTTTCTCTGCGTGAAGTGATGCCAGTGTCTTCGGTGTGATTTCACCAAAAAGTAAAATGATCAGGGTAAGTGCCCCGGTTGCCGCTCCGACATAGACATTGCCCAGTACCTGGATTGTCAGGGTTGTCACAAGTGAAGAAGCGGAGATGTTTACAATATTGTTTCCAATTAAAATTGTGCTGAGCATTTTGCTGGAATTGGAAATCACCTTATCCAGTATAATAGCTCGCTTGTCTCCCTGTTCCATAAGAGCCTGAATACGAATGCGGTTTACTGTTGTCATGGCTGTTTCTGCAGAAGAAAAAAATGCAGAAAGAAGAATCATAAGTACAATAGTAACCGCCTGTATGGGAACACTTGAGTCCAAAATTGTTCACTCCTTATTTTTTAATATTTGAGTAAAAATATACATGATTTTGACGAAAAAAGCAAGGGGTGAAAAAAGTAAATTCAGGGGTGTAAAAAACAGGGGAAATATGGTATAATTCTTTCGATAAAAAATGAAAAAATATTATTACAAATTCTTTACAAATTAGTAAAGATTTGTTATTATAATAGAGATACAGAGGTATCACCGATAAATATACATAAAGATAAGAACAGATTAATTTCATAAAGATGAGATAGATGACGCAGAAAGCGTCCCCGGGAGGTAAACATGGAGCAGAAAAAAATGGTGAAAAAAACGAATAGAAAAGGTCTTTCCGTTCTGGCAGCGGCAGTTTTGACAGCGTCTTTACTTGGAGGACAGATATATCCGGTGACCGCATCCGCGGAATACGGAACTGAAGTAACAAAAGGTAACCTGATACCGGATAATGTAACAATTTCCGAGCCGATAGAGCTTTCTCAGGTTTCGCTTCCAAAGAGTGAATATGGCATTTTATCCTGGGCAGACAAAGATTTTATTCCGTCTGAATACATTCAGTCCTGCAAGGTTATATTTACGCCTTCCGAAGAAGTAGATTTATCCGGTATTTCTGGATATGACAAAGAAACGGGAATGATTACAGGATACGTAAATGTAATTGTCAGCTGTTTTGTAGAGGGAGAAAATAATAATTCAGGAGAATATCCGGAAGAAGATACAGATATGGAGATGCCGGAAGCAACTGTGACGCCGGAAGTAGAAGAGACACCAGAAGGAGAAGTACCTGAGACGACGGTGACTCCGGGAGTGACAGAAGCACCGGAAATAACAGTGACTCCGGGAGTGACAGAAGTACCGGAAACAACGGTGACTCCGGGAGTGACAGAAGTGCCGGAAGAGGAAGGTGCTCCTGATGTACCTGTGACACCGGAAGAGGATGGGACAGAGGAAGGAGAAGTGCCTGAGGTATCTGTAACACCGGAAGGAGAGGTGACGCCAGAAGGAGAAGTGCCGGAAACAACGGTGACTCCGGGAGTGACAGAAGTGCCGGAAGAGGAAGAAACACCTGAGGCGACGGTAACACCGGAAGCAGACGCAGAGATAACAGAAACACCTGGGGAAGAGGATAATAATATTTTTGACCGTCCGCAGGAGCCTTCTGAAGAAGAGATGGATCGGCCTTCTGATATAGAAGAAAATCTTTCCGAGCAGGAAATGGCAGAAATGGCAGAGCAGAATCATACCTGTAACGGAATTTCTGTTTCCGGGATCAATCTTCCGTGGTATGTACAGTTCCGTGCAACAAGCGGGGAGAGTTATGCTTTCACAAATGAGGAAGACGCAGCAATTTTTAAATCTTATGAGTTTGAACTGTGGGATTTAAAGAACAATACAGAATATATCATTCCGGACGGACAGTACATCAGTGTGACTGTTCCTGTAAAAGAGGGATATGATTATTCCGTAGAGCATCTTCTTGATAATGGAGCGATGGAGACGATTATTCCAAATGTAGAAGATGGGGTTATGGTATTCAGTACGCATTCTTTCAGTCCGTTTGGTATTGCGGGAAGCAAGCCGATTGTAGATAATGGAATTGCAGAAGACGGATATGGCGGAAATGCAGAGCCTACAAAGACTCCTGAGACAACAAAAGCGCCGGAAGTAACGAAAGCGCCTTCTTCTGATGGGAAAAATCAGGGGGATTCCGGTAAAACGAATACCTCTGTACAGAATCAAACAGATAAGACGAACACAAATACAGAAAATGAGAATACAACAGATGAGAATACAGATACATCTGACAGCAAAAAATCTGTAAATACAGGCGATTCTACTGTGATTCTGCCATTTGTAATCCTGGTGGCAGCAGCGGTGATTGTAGTCGGAGTTGTTCTTTATCTGAAAAAGAATCGGAAATAAAAAGGTATAAGAGAAATCCCTTTTCCATATATTTTCATATGGAAGGGGGATTTTGATTATGAAAGGAAAAGCAGTTTTAAAAGCGTTGCTTTTTGCTTACGCAGTTACCGGTCTTCTTCTTTTATTCCTTGCGTTTTTATTATTCCGATTTAATCTGGGAGAAGGGACAGCGGCAGGAGGGATTGTAGCAGTCTATGTTCTGGCATGCTTTTTTGGGGGCTTTGCGGCAGGGAAATTTATCAGAAAAGATAAATATTTTTGGGGAACTCTGACGGGGCTTGCCTATTTTCTGCTTTTGGTCCTTGTATCTTTCGGAGTGCAGGGAAAGTGGGATATGAGTGTGCAGCATGTTGTTACAACGTTTTTCATGTGTCTTGGCGGAGGGGCACTTGGCGGAATGCTCTCCTGAGAGAAATTTGCACAAAAAAGTCTTTTAAATTGTAAAAATGTATGCTATACTATCCCAAGAAATATTTATATATTAAGGAGGATATACGATGGAGCATATCAAAACATTAAATACAAAGAATTTACAGAACACAGTAAAAAAAGGCGGCTGCGGAGAATGCCAGACATCTTGTCAGTCTGCTTGTAAAACTTCCTGTACAGTAGGAAACCAGAGCTGCGAGCATAAATAAGGCGGCTGTAGAAAAACATCGGGCAGCGGGTATTTATCCGCTGCTTCTTCTTGTTTTTATGAGAAGAAAATCAGCAGAAAGGATTAGGAAAAAATGAGTCTGATTCACCGTTATCAGAGCAACGGCTACAACATTGTCCTGGATATAAACAGTGGTTGTATCCATCTTGTAGACGAAGTTACATACGAAGTGCTTCCTTATCTTGAGGAAGGAAAGGACACCGCTGAGATCATACAGAAACTTGACGGTCGTTTCGATAAAAAAGATGTGGAAACTTCTGTTTCTGAGTGTAAGAAGCTTGCAGAAGAGGGAATGCTTTTCACAAAAGATATTTACGAGGCAGCGATAGAAGAATTTACAGACAGCAGACAGACTGTGGTAAAGGCATTGTGCCTTCATATTGCCCATGACTGTAATCTTGCCTGTCGTTATTGTTTTGCAGAAGAGGGAGAATACCACGGAAGAAGAGCGCTGATGTCATTTGAGGTGGGAAAAAAGGCGCTTGATTTTCTGATTGCCAATTCCGGCTCCAGAAAGAATCTCGAGGTGGATTTCTTCGGAGGCGAACCCCTTATGAACTGGCAGGTTGTAAAAGACCTGGTAGAGTACGGGCGCAGTCAGGAAAAGCTTCACAATAAAAAGTTCCGTTTTACTCTTACTACAAATGGAGTTCTTTTAAATGATGAAGTGATGGAATTCTGCAATAAAGAAATGAGCAATGTGGTGTTAAGTGTAGACGGAAGAAAAGAAGTGCACGATTATATGCGTCCTTTCCGAAAAGGAGCAGGAAGTTATGATCTGATCATGCCGAAATTTCAGAAATTTGCAGAGTCAAGAAATCAGGACCAGTATTATGTGAGAGGGACATTTACCCATCATAATCTTGATTTTTCAAAAGACGTTCTTCATCTGGCAGACTTGGGCTTTAAGCAGATTTCCGTAGAGCCTGTAGTAGCGCCTGACACAGAAGAATATGCCATTAAAGAAGAGGATATTCCGAAGATTCTGGAAGAATATGATATTCTTGCAAAGGAAATGATCAAACGGGAGAAAGAAGGAAAAGGATTTAATTTCTTCCACTTTATGATTGATCTTACAGGAGGACCGTGCGTGTACAAACGTCTGTCAGGCTGCGGTTCCGGAACAGAATATCTGGCAGTGACTCCATGGGGTGACTTTTATCCTTGCCACCAGTTCGTGGGGGAAGAAGAATACCTGATGGGAAATGTAGATGAGGGAATTACGAAGCCTGAAATCCAGAAAGAATTCGGACACTGTAATGTGTACACAAAACCGGACTGTAAAAATTGCTTTGCCCGTTTTTACTGCAGCGGTGGCTGCGCTGCAAATGCGTACCATTTCAAGGGAGATATTCAGGGAAATTATGAAATCGGGTGCGAGCTCCAGCGTAAGCGTGTGGAGTGCGCTATCATGATAAAAGCCGCTCTTGCGGAATAAAAAGGAGTAAAGAAGGGAAAAACAATGAAGAAAAACAGAGGAATTCTTGTTCTGATTTTCACTGTTCTGCTGACAGGCTTACTGTGTTTTACAGCGGCAGTGGGATTCGGACCGACAGGAACCGGTGCGGCAAAGAACATCAAAACCGGTCTTGATCTTTCAGGTGGTGTCAGCATTACCTATGAGGCAAAAGAAGAAAATCCAAGCAGCGATGATATGGCAGATACGACATATAAGCTGCAGAAGCGTGTGGAACAGTACAGCACAGAAGCACAGGCTTACCAGGAAGGCGGAAACCGTATCAACGTGGAAATTCCAGGTGTGACAGATGCAAATGCTATTCTGGAAGAACTGGGAAAACCAGGTTCTCTGTGTTTTGTGGAAATGACAGATAAAGACGGAAATGAAAACTTCACATATCATGACGGACATGGTTATGAGCTTACAAGAACCATTGACCAGATTCGTGAGGCAGGTTCTGTTGTGCTGGAAGGTACAGATATAGCAGAGGCAGAGGGCGGAGCTATTCAGGATCAGACAACAAATGCGAAAGAGTATGTGGTAAGTCTGACTCTCACAAAAGAGGGAAAGAAAAAATTCGCAGAGGCAACAAAAGCAAATGTGGGAAAACAGATTGCTATTGTATATGACAATGGTATTTTAAGCGCACCAAACGTATCTGAGGCAATTACAGGCGGAAGTGCGCAGATTGATGGTATGGGAAGTCTCGAGGAAGCACAGGAGCTGGCTTCTTATATTCGAATCGGTTCTTTAAGTCTTGAACTTGAGGAAGTCCGCTCCAGCGTTGTGGCAGCGCAGCTTGGAGAGGAAGCGATTGAGACAAGTGTGAAAGCGGCAGCTATCGGTCTTGTAATCGTAATTCTCTTTATGATTCTTGTATATCGTATTCCTGGTTTTGTAGCAGGAATTGCCCTGATTCTTTACACAGCCCTGATTCTCATTACCTTAAATGCTTTTGACATTACCCTGACACTTCCGGGTATTGCAGGTATTATCCTGGGTATTGGTATGGCAGTGGATGCAAATGTTATTATTTATGCGCGTATTCAGGAAGAGATAGCAGCAGGCATGTCTGTGAGAAACTCGATTAAGAGTGGTTTCAGCAAAGCATTTTCTGCAATTTTCGACGGAAACATCACGACCTTGATTGCAGCTTTTGTGTTGATGTGGCTTGGTTCCGGTACGGTTAAGGGGTTTGCATATACACTGGCTCTTGGTATCGTGATTTCCATGTTTACAGCTCTTGTTATTTCAAGACTCATCGTAAACGCACTTTATGCAGTGGGAATTCGTGATCCGAAGTTTTACGGAAGTGCAAAACAGCGAAAAGCTATCGACTTTGTAGGGAAAAGAAAAGTGTTCTTTATTCTTTCTCTTGTTCTCGTACTTTGCGGACCTGCATTTATGCTGTTCCACAGTCAGAGTGAGGGAAAAGCCTTAAATTACAGTCTTGAATTTTCTGGCGGTACCGCTACAAATGTTACTTTTAACGAAGATATGGACATTAAGAAAATTGATTCCGAGGTAACACCTCTTGTAGAAAAGGTAACAGGCGATAAAAATGTACAGCCTACAAAGGTTGTGGGAACAAATCAGGTTATTATCAAGACAAGAGCGCTTTCTCTTGACGAGAGGGAAGAATTAAATAAAGCGCTTGTAAAAGAATTTGACGTAGATGAAAATCTGATTCAGGCAGAAAATATTTCTGCAACTGTAAGTAAGGAAATGCGTCAGGACGCAATTGTGGCAGTTCTTGTGGCAACTGTATGTATGCTTCTGTATATCTGGCTGCGATTTAAAGATATTCGTTTTGCAAGCAGTGCAGTTCTGGCACTTCTTCACGACGTTCTCATTGTACTGGCGTTCTATGCTATCGCAAGAGTATCTGTGGGAAATACATTTATCGCATGTATGTTAACAATTGTAGGTTATTCTATTAATGCCACAATCGTCATTTTCGACCGTATCCGTGAGAATCTTCATGGAAGCAAGCGCACAGAAAATCTCGAGGAAGTGGTAAATGCAAGTATTACACAGACACTTACAAGAAGTATTTATACATCTTTTACAACTTTTGTAATGGTTGCAGTTCTCTACATCATGGGTGTTTCTTCCATTCGTGAGTTTGCAGCTCCGCTTATGGTAGGTATTATCTGTGGTGCATACTCTTCTGTGTGTATCACAGGTGCACTGTGGCTTGTTATGAAGAAAAGGCTTTCCGGCAAAGCAAAACCGGTGAAAGCAATTTCAGCAAACAGTCAGGCTGAGAAAAAAGCTCCTGTACAGAAAAATACTGTACAGAATCAGGGGACTTCTTCCAAGGAAACACAGCAAAAAAGAAAAACCGCAAGAGAGTAGCAGAACGTCTTGCAGCTCAGGAGGCAGCAGAAAAAGCAGCTTCTGAGAAAGAAAACGAAACAAAATAAAAAAACAAATATCCCGGACAGGTAGCTCCTGCCTGGGATATTTATCTTTATACGAGGAGAAACAAAATGGAAAAATGGGTGGTAACTGCAAAAGGAGCAGATTTTCAGGGAATAGGGAGAACCTTTGGAATCAACCCGGTCATAGCAAGACTTATCCGAAACAGAGACGTAGTGGGAGATGAGGCAGTACGTCAATATCTTTTCGGTACAATGGACGAGCTTCCCTCTCCCTGGCTTTTAAAGGATATGAAAAAAGCGGTAGAGATTATCAGAGAAAAAGTGAGGCAGAAAAAGAAAATCCGTATCATTGGAGATTATGACATTGACGGTGTGACTTCTACGTATATTCTGATTCGCTGTTTTCAAAAAATCGGTGCACAGGCAGATACATACATTCCGGACAGAGTGGCAGACGGTTATGGGATTCATGATCATCTTATAAAAAAAGCGCTGGAAGACAAAATAGATACAATTGTAACATGTGATAACGGAATTGCAGCGGCGGCAGAGATTGAAATGGCAAAAGAGGCGGGAATGGCGGTGATTGTCACGGATCATCATGAGATTCCCTATAAAGAGACAGAAGAAGGAAGAGAATATCTGATTCCTCCGGCAGATGCAGTCATTAACCCAAAACAGCCGGATTGCTCTTATCCCAACAAAAATCTCTGCGGTGCTGTAGTGGCGTTTAAATTTGCCTGCGCTCTTTACGAAAGCTTTTCTTTTCCCAAGGAAGAAGCGGAGGAGCTTCTTGAGTTTGCGGCTATTGCCACAGTGGGAGATGTGATGGAACTACAGGGGGAAAACAGGATTCTTGTAAAAGAAGGGCTTCGCCGGATTGCCGATACAAAAAATGTGGGACTTCGGGAGCTGATTCGTGCAAATGGACTGGAAGACGGAAAGATTACGGCATACCATATAGGTTTTGTGCTGGGACCGTGTATTAATGCAAGCGGACGTCTTGATACAGCCGCCCGTTCTCTTGCCCTTTTAAGTGCGAAAAACAGAGATGAGGCAGCCAGACTTGCGGGAGATTTAAAGGCTTTAAATGACAGCAGAAAAGCTCTTACGGAAAAGGGAAAAGAGGAGGCGATTTTTCAGGTAGAACAGACGTCTCTCAAAAATGACAGAGTTCTCGTAATTTATCTGCCGGAATGTCATGAAAGCCTTGCTGGGATTATTGCAGGAAGGATTCGGGAAAAATACCATAAACCTGCGTTTGTCCTTACAAGAGGAGAAAATTGTGTAAAAGGAAGCGGAAGATCCATAGAGGGATATTCCATGTATGAGGAGCTTGTAAAATGCGCAGATCTTATGGAACAGTTCGGAGGCCATCCGATGGCGGCAGGACTTTCTATAAAAGAAGAAAACATAGAGATTTTTCGAAAGAGACTTAATGAAAATTGCAGCCTTACAGAAGAAGACCTGATTCCAAAGGTGGTGATTGATGTGCCAATGCCGGTGTCTTATATCACGAAAGAGCTGGTGGAGGAAATTTCACTTCTTGAGCCTTTTGGAAAGGGAAATACGAAGCCTGTTTTTGCACAGAAAGATTTAAGGGTTTTAAATTTAAGGATTTTTGGAAAAAATCGAAATGTGGCTAAAATGCAGCTTATGGACGGGAGCGGTACGGTAATTGACGGAATCTATTTTGGAGAAGCAGAGAGATTTTCGCAGTACGTTTCCGAAAAAGAAGTGATTATGATTACCTATTATCCGGAGGTCAACCGCTATCAGGGAAGAGAAAATCTTCAGGTGATTATCCAGGAGTATCGATGAAAAACTCGAAAGTGAGCGCATTTATGCGGATTCTGTCGGGTTTTAGATTGATTCCGGCATAGAAAAGTGATATACTAAAAAATATTTATGAGATAAAGTGGAGGAATGGGAAAATGAAAAGACTCGAAGAGTATGTAAGAAGTATACCGGATTTCCCGGAACCGGGAATTATTTTTCGCGATGTGACAAGTATTTTGCAGGATGCAGACGGATTAAAGCTTGCTATTGATTCCATGCAGGAATGTTTAAAAGATACAGATGTAGATGTGATTGTAGGTACAGAATCAAGAGGTTTTATTTTTGGAGTTCCCATTGCCTATAATCTTCATAAACCGTTTGTACCGGTTCGTAAAAAAGGAAAACTTCCCTGCGAGACAATATCAGAAAGCTATGATCTGGAGTATGGAAGTGCAACCATTGAGATGCATAAAGATTCTATTAAACCGGGTCAGAAGGTTGCTGTTGTGGACGATTTAATTGCAACAGGCGGAACTATTGAAGCTGCGATCCATATGATAGAGGAGCTTGGCGGCGAGGTTGTCAAGGTGGTATTCCTTATGGAGCTTGCCGGTTTGAAGGGAAGAGAAAAGCTGAAAAATTACGATGTAGCGTCTGTAATCTGCTACGAAGGAAAGTAAAACCTATTGTATTGTAGACAGGCAGGTGGAATTGATGGCAGAGATTATAAACGGAAAAGAAGAGAATACCGTACAGATAGAAAAGGAAAAACTGGAATCAGTAAAAAAAGCAGATGCGGCAGTAAAATCCATGAATGATTTTACAAGTCCGGAGGAGCTGTATAAAGAATTGATTACCAGTGTGCGGAAATACCATCCTTCTGCGGATATTTCCATGATTGAGAAGGCGTATGCAGTTGCAAGTGAGGCGCATAAGGATCAGAAGAGAAAATCCGGGGAACCGTATATTATTCACCCTCTTTGTGTGGCGATTATTCTTGCAGATCTGGAGCTTGACAAGGAGACGATCGTGGCAGGGCTTCTTCACGATGCAGTGGAGGATACCTGGATGACATATGAGGAAGTGGAAAAGGAATTTGGCTCTGAGGTGGCACTCCTTGTGGATGGTGTTACAAAGTTAGGCCAGTTGTCTTATGCTGCAGATAAGGTGGAGGTTCAGGCAGAAAACTTAAGAAAGATGTTTCTTGCAATGGCGAAAGACATCAGAGTTATTCTTATTAAGCTGGCAGACCGCCTTCACAATATGCGTACACTTCAGTATATGCGGCCGGAAAAGCAGCAGGAAAAAGCAAGGGAAACAATGGACATTTATGCACCAATCGCCATGCGCCTTGGTATTTCCAAGATTAAGGTGGAACTTGATGATCTTTCCCTTAAATACCTGAAGCCGGACGTATATTATGACCTTGTGGAAAAGGTGGCTCTTCGAAAAAGTGTACGAGAAGAGTTTGTAGGAAAAATTGTGCAGCAGGTAAAAAAACATATGGAAGATGCCAATATTAAAGCCCAGGTAGACGGGCGTGTAAAGCATTTCTTCAGTATTTATAAAAAGATGGTAAATCAGGACAAGACAATTGATCAGATTTACGATTTATTTGCTGTGCGTATTCTTGTAGATACAGTGAAAGACTGTTATGCTGCGCTCGGTGTAATTCATGAGATGTATAAACCCATTCCGGGGCGATTCAAAGATTATATTGCAATGCCCAAGCCGAATATGTATCAGTCTCTTCATACAACACTGATCGGACCAAATGGTCAGCCATTTGAGATTCAGATACGTACCTTTGAGATGCACCGGACAGCAGAGTACGGAATCGCAGCGCACTGGAAGTACAAAGAGTCTTCAGATGGAAAGGTTCCGGGCAAACAAAGTGAGGAAGAAAAATTAAACTGGCTTCGTCAAATCCTGGAATGGCAGAGAGATATGTCTGACAACCGGGAATTTATGAGTCTTCTGAAAAATGACCTGAACCTGTTTGCAGATAATGTATATTGTTTTACACCTCAGGGAGATGTAAAAAACCTTCCAACAGGCTCTACCCCCATTGACTTTGCTTACAGTGTGCACAGTGCAGTAGGGAATAAAATGGTGGGAGCCAGAGTAAACGGAAAGCTGGTTCCTATTGAGTACCAGATTAAAAATGGAGACCGTATTGAGATCATTACTTCTCAGAATTCCCAGGGACCAAGCCGGGACTGGCTGAAAATTGTAAAGAGCACGCAGGCAAAAAACAAGATCAATCAGTGGTTTAAAAAAGAACTGAAAGAGGATAATATTTTAAAGGGCAAGGAAATGCTTGCTCAGTATGCCAAAAATAAAGGCTTTAAAATTACTCTTTATACAAAAACGCCGTATCAGGAAGCCGTTATGCGCAAATACGGATTCCGCGACTGGGACTCAGTTCTTGCGGCAATCGGTCATGGCGGCTTAAAAGAGGGGCAGGTCTTTAATAAGCTGGTCGAAGCTTACGATAAGGAAAATAAAAAGAATCTTACCGATGAACAGGTTCTTGAGGCTGCCACAGAGAACCAGGAAAAGCTTCATATTACGAAAAATAAGGGCGGCATTATTGTAAGAGGGATTCATGATGTTGCAGTCCGTTTTTCAAAATGCTGCAGCCCTATACCTGGAGATGAAATCGTGGGATTTGTCACAAGAGGAAGAGGAATTACGATTCACAGGACAGACTGTATCAATGTGCTGAATATGTCGGAGCTTGACAGAAGCCGCCTTATAGAGGCAGAATGGCAGTCGCCGGAATCTGCAACTTCAGAAACTTATATGGCTGAGATTCAGATTTATGCAAATAACAGAACCGGTCTTCTTGTAGATCTTTCCAAGATTTTTACAGAGAGAAAAATAGATGTTCGCGGAATGAGCAGTCGTACCAGCAAGCAGGAAAAAGCGACAATTTCCATGAGCTTTAATGTAAAATGCAAGGAAGAGTTAAATACTCTGATTGAAAAAATCCGCCAGGTAGACAGCGTGCTGGATGTAGAGCGTACCACTGGCTGAGGAGGAAGAAAATGAAAAATGCAGAACTTTATAAATGTATCCTTGGAAGTGTTTATACAAACTGTTATTTTCTGAAAAATAAAGCTACCGGCGAGGTGCTGATTGTTGACCCTGCAGATGAAGCAGAAAAAATTTTTGAAAAACTGAAGGAAATTTCCGGAACACCAAAAGCAATTCTTCTGACACACGGTCATTTCGATCATATTCAGGCAGTGGAGGAAGTGAGACAGAAGTATCATATTCCTGTTTATGCACAGAGAGAAGAGGAGAAGATGCTTCTTGATTCTTCTCTTAATCTGTCCGGAAACTGCGGAAGGATTGTTTGTTCCATAGAGGCTGATACGTTTCTTTCAGATTTAGAGGTGTTTGAGGCGGCAGGATTTTCTGTTCAGATGATTCATACGCCGGGACATACAGAAGGAAGCTGCTGTTATTATATAGAAGAAGAAAATATTCTGTTCAGCGGCGATACTCTGTTTTACGGTTCGGTAGGAAGAACGGATCTGCCGGGAGGCAGTATGGGAGAAATTGTGAGAAGCCTCCACAAACTTGTGGATTCTCTTCCGGAGGAGACAGAGGTTTATCCGGGACATGATACATCCACAACCATTGGATATGAAAAGAGGTACAATCCATTTGTATAAAATCAGGATTTTATTTTTAGACAGAGAATTTGAACATGATGTATACGAACTGATACGGGCATTTTACCCGGAAAGTGAAATACATACAATTTACGAAGAAGAAACCGCACAGGAAGAATATAACCTTTCCTTTACTGTGTCAGAAGAAAACGGAAGCTTTGTTTTAAGATACAAAGGAGAAGGGTATAACGGTGTATCAAGTGCGGAGAAAATAAAGGGGCACTCCTGCAGTCAGGAAGAAGATGCCCCTGTTTTCTGCGAAGCAGAAGAAGAATCTGCCCGCACACTTCGAAAAGAAAATAAAGATATTATAAAATATGGTCTTTATACGCTTCTTGTAAAGCTTACAGGGAGAAATCTGCCCTGGGGAAACTTAACAGGAATCCGTCCGGTAAAGCTTACAATGGCAATGATAGAGTCCGGAATGAAAAATTCCGAGGCCGCGCAGGAAATGCGGGAGCGGTATCTTGTAAGTCTGGAAAAAACAGCGCTTGCAGTTGCAATCGCAAACAGAGAGAGGGATATTCTCAAAAAGATTGATTACGAAAAAGGGTACAGCCTTTATATTGGTGTTCCTTTCTGCCCCAGTATCTGCCTTTACTGTTCCTTCAGCTCATACCCTTTAAAAGTATGGAAGGACAGGGTGGACGCATATGTAGATGCCCTCTGCCGGGAAATTCGGGAGACAGCTCCTATGATGAAGGGAAGGAAACTGGATACCATTTACATCGGAGGGGGAACGCCAACGACACTGGAGCCGGAACAGCTTAGAAGGGTTCTTAGTCAGGTGGAAGAAAGCTTTGGATTTGACGGCCTTTTGGAATTTACCATAGAGGCGGGACGGCCGGATAGTATTACAAGAGAAAAACTTCAGGCAATCCGGGAATTTCCTGTTACAAGAATCTCTGTAAATCCCCAGACAATGAATCAGGAAACGCTGGATATTATTGGAAGACGCCATACAGTAGAAGAGACAGAGAAAGCCTTTCTTCTGGCGCGGGAGCTGGGATACGACAATATTAATATGGATTTGATTGTAGGTCTTCCAGGGGAAGATATTTCCATGGTTCGAAATACACTGGACAGAATAAGAGCTTTGACGCCGGACAGTCTGACAGTACATTCTCTCGCTGTAAAGAGGGCGGCAAGGCTTAATATGTTCAAAGATAAATACCAGGAAATGACATTTGAAAATAATCAGGAAATTATGAACCTGACAATGGAGGCTGCCCGTGAAATGGAAATGAGCCCTTATTATCTGTACAGACAGAAAAACATGAAGGGCAATTTTGAGAATGTAGGCTATGCAAAGACAGATAAGGCTGGAATTTATAATATTCTGATCATGGAAGAAAAACAGCCTATTATTGCACTGGGAGCAGGAGGTTCTTCCAAGCTTGTTTTTGATGGCGGAAGAAGAATTGAACGTGTGGAAAATGTAAAAGACGTCACAAATTACATTGCCAGAATCGAAGAAATGATTGAAAGAAAACGTGCGGGCATTGAAAGGTGGCTGTAGTTTTGGAGACAGCATTAACGACAACAGAAAAAAAAGGAATTCTTAAATTCGACTTGGAATCTGAGCTGCATCACGGTATGGACGTAAGCAATCTTGCGTATGAGGTAGCAAAGGAAATGTCTCTTTCTGAGGAGACGTGCCATGACCTTGCAGTTGCAGGTATGCTTCATGATATTGGAAAGCTGAAGCTTACCGGATATATTAATGGGCAGGAGCGGGATCCCCTTGTGATAGAGGAACTGAAATATGTAAGAATGCACTCTGCACTTGGATACGAGGTGCTGAAAAAACAGGGATATTCAGAATATATCCTGAAGAGCATTTTATACCATCATGAAAATTTTGATGGAACCGGGTATCCGGCAAATCTGTCCGGAGAGGAAATTCCCTTAGGCGCCAGAATATTAAGAGTATGTGATGTGTTTGCAGCTCTTCGCTCGGACAGACCATACCGACAGGCATTTGATATGGAAACAGCGATGGAGCTTATGATAGAAGAAATAAAAAATTTCGATATGCAGGTATTTCTTGCATTTCAGAGAGTGGTTCATAATAAAGGAGGAAAGATATGGCATTAAAGAAAAAACCGGTAACCGGAATGAAAGATATTTTACCCAGGGAGATGGAAATCCGAAATTATGTGATGAACATGATTCGCGAGACATACGGCACATTTGGATTTTCTTCTATAGAAACTCCCTGCGTAGAGCATATTGAAAATCTTTGCAGTAAGCAGGGCGGAGAGAACGAGAAACTGATTTTTAAAATTTTAAAAAGAGGAGAAAAATTAAAGCTTGAGGAAGCAAAGGAGGAAGCAGATCTTGTGGACTCCGGGCTTCGTTACGATCTTACAGTTCCTCTTTCCAGATATTATTCTAATCATGCAAATGAGCTTCCTGCTCCTTTTAAAGCCCTTCAGATGGGGAATGTGTGGAGAGCAGACCGCCCGCAGAGAGGACGTTTCCGCCAGTTTATGCAGTGTGATATTGATATTTTAGGCGAGCCTACTTATCTTGCGGAAATTGAACTTGTTCTTGCAACAACAACTCTTCTTGGAAAACTGGATTTCCATAATTTTACAATCCGTATTAATGACCGCAAGATTTTAAAAGCAATGGCAAAATACAGCGGTTTTCCGGAAGAAAGTTTTGATACCGTATTTATTATCCTTGATAAAATGGATAAAATCGGATTGGAAGGCGTTGCCGAGGAGCTGAAAAAAGAAGGATTTGCCGAGGAGTGCATTGACACATATCTTGGAATGTTCAAGGAAGTAACAAATGATACAGAAGGAGTTCGCTTCCTTGGAGAAAAATTAAAAGATGTTCTGGAACCGGGTGTTGCAGAGGATCTTCAGACTATTATCTCCACAGTGGACAGCGTAAAAACAGCAGATTTTAAAATGTCTTTTGACCCTACTCTTGTCCGTGGTATGTCTTATTACACAGGACCGATTTTTGAGATTGCAATGGATGAGTTCGGCGGCAGCGTAGGCGGCGGCGGACGTTACGATGAAATGATTGGAAAATTTACAGGAAATCAGACATGTGCCTGCGGATTTTCCATTGGATTTGAGAGAATTGTCATGCTTCTTCTGGAGAGAGGATATGAAGTTCCTACAAAGAACGGAAAAAAAGCATATCTCATCGAGAAAAATATGCCGGCTGATAAGCTTCTTGCAATTTTAAAGCAGGCAGAAGAAGAGAGAAGTACAGGTACACAGGTAAACATTTCCATTATGAAGAAAAACAAGAAGTTCCAGAAGGAACAGATGATGACAGAAGGATATACAGAGTTTGTGGAATTTTTCCGCGACAGAATGTAAAAATCAGGAGGATATAAAACTATGGCTGAAAGTATGCAGGGACTGCACAGAACATGCCGCTGTGCAGAAGTGACAAAAGAGATGATTGGAAGCGAAGTAACCCTTATGGGCTGGGTGCAGAAGGCAAGAAATAAAGGAGGACTTGTCTTTGTTGACCTTCGCGACCGTTCCGGAATTATGCAGCTGATTTTTGAAAATGGCAGCATTGATGAAGAAGGATTCGAAAAAGCAGGACATCTCCGCAGTGAGTTTGTTATTGCAGTGACAGGTGTTGTGGAAAAAAGAGGCGGGGCAGTAAATGAAAATCTTGCAACAGGTGAGATTGAGCTTCGTGTAAACAGTCTTCGTGTGCTGTCTGAGGCGGACGTACCTCCTTTCCCAATTGAGGAGAACAGCAAGACAAAAGATGAAATTCGTCTGAAATACCGTTATCTCGATTTAAGAAGACCGGATCTTCAGAGAAATATGATGTTAAAGAGTCAGGTGGCAATGCTTACAAGACAGTTTTTCGCAAAAGAAGGATTTCTTGAAATTGAGACGCCTATGCTTGGAAAGAGTACTCCAGAGGGAGCAAGAGACTATCTTGTGCCGTCACGTGTGCATCCTGGTAGTTTTTATGGTCTTCCACAGTCTCCGCAGCTCTATAAGCAGCTTTTAATGTGCTCCGGATACGACCGCTATATTCAGATTGCAAGATGTTTCCGTGATGAGGATCTTCGTGCAGACCGTCAGCCGGAAT
>UQJE01000041.1 GCA_900541345.1 uncultured Blautia sp. | reverse complement strand
ACTGTCTGTGGAACCGTCATCCACACAGATGATTTCCATATCTGTAAATGTTTGTCTTAAAAGACTGTCCAGACATTCTTCCAGATATTTTTCTGCATTGTATACAGGTATGATTACCGATACCTTTATCATAGCCGCCTCCTGCTGCTGAAATTATATTTGTATTCTTTTATTTTTTTAATTTCTTTTTCAGCGCTTTTAATTTCTTCTTTATTTTTCTCGGAATACTTGTGATGGCAAATCCCAGCTTATAGGAATTGGAATTTTTAATTTTTTCAATTTCTGCCGCTGCTGCCGCACCTCCCGGAACTGTACAGAGACGGTAATATCCCTCCGGATCTCTCATAAGGAACTGTACACCTGACCACTGCGTTACAGGAAACGCATCCTGACGCAGCTCACCAAGCTGCTCCGCTCTTTTAAATTCTTTTGAAATACAGTCCACATACTCTTTTTTATATTCATTTCCGATGCGATTCAAAGTGAATACATAATTGGAATATTTCTTTCTCCAATAAACATACTTAAAGCGCTCCCACACCTGTGGATGCTCTGTAAGAATTTCCCGAATATAATCATACTCTACATTTACACAATAAACCTTGTCTCTGCTGTGAACAGAAGAATTGGGATTATCTCTTCTGTTCATATAATATGGTTTATTTATGATCATAGCTCTCTTGGCAAATGCAAATGTCTGGAAGAAAAATCCATTGTCCTGGAAAGAAGCTCCCGGTGTCTCATTGTGACGAATGCCGTATTCTTCCAGAAATTCCCTCTTATAAATACCACTCCAGGTATTCATAATATAATTGACAGCAGACGGAGTCTGAGACGGATTAAACACTTTATTATAATTTTGAATATCATCAGAAAGATGATTATAAGTAAGCTCCATATCGCCGTTTTCATCGTTTCGTTTAAAACGGTAGAAGTCTGCCTTTACAAAATCCAGCTCATTTTCCTTTGCAATCTGATAAAGATCTTCGTACATATTAATGGGAACGTAATCGTCCGGCTCCACAATTCCTATATACTCTCCCGTTGCTTTTTCAAGCCCGATATTCATCGCAATTCCGTATCCGCCGTTTTTCTTATCCACAATAATAATACGGTCATCCTTCTCTGCATAGCTCTTTAAAATATCAAGAGAGCTGTCTGTAGAACCGTCGTTGATACAGATAATTTCAATATCTTTCAGTGTCTGGCGCACAACGCTTTCCATACACTCCACTAAATACATTTCTACATTATAAGTTGGTATAATGATTGATACTTTCGCCATTTGTTTCTCCTTAACCGGGTTTCTCCCCGAAACTTATTTTAAACCCCTGCCAGATTACGGAATTTCAGCCAGCGGCTCTTTGTCCCATATTTTTCAAAATAAGAAATGTCACATTCTTCAAGAAAACTCTTCATGTCCTGTTTCAGTTTCTCTGTTTCCACGCCCTGCTCCAGAAACTTCCTGTACCACACAAAAATATCATACATTTCATGCTCCAGAACCTCAAAACGCACCTTATCGTTCACATGGTTTTCATTGCATATCTGACGCATAATACGATAAGACTCAAACTGACAGTCAAAATGCTGCGCGCGCTTCATTACAAGAGAGCCGCTTACATTCATTCTGTGACGCACGATTTTTTCCCTTGCAATCATCATACGTTCCCCTTTTACGCAGGTATCTACGAAAAAGGATCTGTCATTTACACAGAAAAGGCTGTTGAAACGGATATTTTTTTCCAGCAGAAAATGTCTCTTATAAATTCCGTTCCACGGAACAACTGCCATATAGTCCATAAACTTCTTCGGAAAATGCTGAAAATCAAGAAGCGTCCCAAAAAAGCCCTCATACATTTTCTCCATAGAATATCTTGGATTTTCTACTGTTTCCCCTGTTTCATCATCAAATCCCTCTGAGGTTGTCTTCACCCAGTCAAGGTCGTTCTCCTTTGCAAGAGTGTACAACTTTTCATACGCATTGTCCACAACATAATCGTCGGAATCAAGAAAATGCACATACTGTCCTTTTGCAGCCATAAGCCCTTTATTTCTGCAGGTTCCCGCATACAGGTTTGTCTCGTTTCGAATCACCGTTACATTCTCATATTTATCCTGATATTCTTTTAAAACAGCAGGCGTTCCGTCTGTGGAACAGTCATCCACACAAATCACCTCAAGGGCAATTTTCTGCTTTGTAAGAATACTGTCGAGACACTGACGAATATATTTTTCTGCATTATAAACAGGAATGACTACAGAGAGCTTTGTATTATACTCCTTAAAGTCATATCTTAAAATATCTGCGAGCTGCTTATACTCCGTTTTATTATAGAAGTAATCCTCATCATGGCCCGTAACCTCAAGTTCTTCAAACCATTCCTCATGAAGCTTTGTATAAAGCTTCTCATAACAATCCCCGGTAATCGTGTTCAGATTCCATAAACTGAAATGAACGGCATAATTCACAAAATCCTTCTTCAGTTCTTCATAAAGCCCCTTTTCTTTCAGAACATCCCGAAGAGCTTTCAGCGCATTATAAAAGCAGAACCATGACTTTTCCCTTGTATTTGAAAGAGATTCCCCGTTATTTCTTCTCTGGTGAGCAAGCACCGTATCAAGACATGTGATTCGTTTTGCAAGAACAAGCGCACTGAACACAAACAGCATGTCATTGCTTGTTCTCTGCTCCTGAAACTTAAGATTGTGCTTCATCACAAACTCTCTGTCATACACTTTATCCCAAGCCCATCCTACAAATGCCTTAAATACATTGTCTGTAATCTGACGGAAATTAAAAGGCGTATAAGGGGGAAGTGTCTGTTTTTTCAGCGTATATGCTGCTTTTTTGAAGGTATTTGTATCATTCAGATAATGATCGCATCGGAAAACCACAAAGTCCGCCCTGTCTGCCGCAATCTTTTCCACTGCCTTCTCCAGCATATCTGTTTCAAAAAAATCATCGGAATCCAGAAAAGAAAGATACTTTCCGGACGCCTTTGAAAGCCCGTTGTTCCGCGCAGCTCCTGCGCCTGCATTCGCCTGCTGCAGCACCATAACACGCTCATCCTTAGCCGCATACTCTTTCAGAATTTCAACAGAACGGTCACTGGAGCCATCGTCCACGCAAATAATTTCTATCTCTTTTAAAGTTTGGTTTACTACACTGTCAAGACATTGCCTGAGGTACGTTTCCCCATTATAAACAGGCATAATGACAGATACGATTGGCTGTTTCAATGATTCTCCTCCTAAACTATATTTTTACTCATAGGTAGTTTTATATTACCATTTTTACGGAGAATCTGCAACTGTTCATATTTCTGCCCCATCGCCCCTCTCATCTACAAGACGAAGCCCGATACTCTCCACACGTTTTCTTAAATGTTCCCGGCTCTCTGCCGCCTCATCTCCTGTACAGATTTTATTGTCATAAAGCTCATACTGTTTCCTGTTCCTTAAGGGAGAAAGATTAGGCATCACCACATTGGCTCCGCAAAGAAGCCCCTTCTCCCTTCCATTTTCATCCATTGTTCCAAGGGCTGTTGTGGCAGGAAGAAGCACATTGGGAAGAAGAATCCTCACAACCGATAAAAGATACAGGGTCATTTCCACACTTCCTGCCTTTTCATCCTTAAAAATCGTATCATGATGGGGAATAAAAGGACCGATTCCGACCATCTCCGGCTTCAGCTCCTTTAAAAACACAAGATCCTCTGCAAGACAGGAAAGTGTCTGCCCCGGAGAACCAACCATAAATCCTGCCCCTGTCTGATACCCCAGCTCCTTTAACATAAAAAGACATTTCTTTCTGTCAGAAAGCCGCATAGAAGAAGGGTGAAGTTTTCCGTAGTGAATCTCATCTGCTGTCTCATGGCGAAGAAGATACCTGTCTGCTCCCGCTTCCCGAAATTTCTTATAGCTTTCATAAGATTTTTCCCCAATAGAAAGGGTAAGCGCACAATCCGGATAATTTCCTTTTATTTTCCTGATAATTTCTACCATGCGCTCATCTGTAAACCAGGGGTCTTCTCCCCCCTGAAGGACAAAAGTGCGGAATCCAAGGTCGTATCCCTGTTTGCAGCACGAAAGAATTTCCTCCTTTGTAAGGCGGTAACGAACTGCATTTTTATTTCCCCCTCGGATTCCGCAGTAATAACAATTGTTTTTACAGTAATTGGTAAATTCAATAAGCCCTCTTGTAAAAACTTTATTTCCATAATATTTCTCACGAAGAAAAGCTGCTTTCTCCCGAAAAGCAGCTCTCTCCTCTTTATTTTCAAAGCCCTTTAAAAGCTCTTCAAACTCTTCCTTTGTAAAATTCTGATCTTCCAGAAACCGTTTTGCAATCTCTCTCATTTTTCACTCTCCGCTTACTGTTTCTCCTGTTTCTTCTTCGCGGAAAACCTTTGCAAATATAAATATACCAAAGAAAAGTACATTTACGAGAAGCGCCGGAACAAGACTGCCCCATGTAATCACCTGATTCTCAAGGGCATCCGAACCGCCTCCTGACAGTATGGCAGCCATGTTGTTATTCAAAAAATGCGCCATTACCGGAACCCAGATATTCTTTGTCTTCATATAAATATAGGCAAAAAAGATGCCGAGCGTGATACAGGTAATCTGCTGTGCCACCGCCGCCTGAAGCCCCATCTCCGGTGATGTGTAATAAAAGAAATCGACCGGAAGATGCCAGAGCCCCCACACAATTCCGAGAATCACTACGCCGCCTCTCAGCCCGAATTTTTTCTGAAGAAGAGGCTGCAGATAATACCGCCATCCATACTCCTCACCGAAAAAAGCCGGAACCACCAAGAAGAAATTAAGAAGGATTACTCCCATCATAACCCAAGTAGAAGGTGTTGTCAAAACAAGAGTAAAAATTCCCATCTGTCCGGAAAGAGCACAGGACAAAGCCGTTCTCCCAAAAAACAAAGCCACAAAAAGAAGAAGCATAAGAATCGATTTCTTCCACATATTTCCATTCAGCCCGTAAGCCCTTCTTCTCTCTTTCCCTGCCGCCAGAAGAAGAATCCAGAACACAACGCTTCCCAGCATCAGAAGATAATTAATGGCAAGACTCCACAGGGAAACTCCCATTCCTCCCACGACGACAAGCTCATCCGGCATCATAACAGAAAGAACAGAAACCACCGCCATTGCCCCTGTAAGCACAATAAAAAACAGGTAAAACCATTTGGGAACTGTCTTATCCCCTTTTCCTGTAAGAAGAACACCAAGAGCAACGCCTGCTGCCGGGTACATCATCTGCGCATTGGGAAAAGCGCTTACGTCCATTCCTTTCGAATTCCCATACCACATAAAAAGTCCCATCACATACGTCACGCCATATGCGAGCAAAATATAAATCAAAAATCGTTTTTTCTCTGTTTTTTCCATTTCTGCAGTCCTCCCTCAAAGTCTTGTCTTCGTATGTTATTTAATAAGAAACTGAATCAGCTCCATATCCTCATCAAAGCTTACCGTAAACTGGATTTTTCCATCTTCATACTCTCCCACCATCACAGCTGTCGCATAGTCAATATCTGAATTTTTGTCGTATCCTCCTGCAAAAACCGTCTTTGTAATTTCCTTAAACTCACCGCACTTGTCAAGATACGGGTCGCAGGCTGTCGCAAACTGCTCCTCCGTAATACTGGCTTTCAATTCCTCAGAGCCCATCTGTCTGATTCCCTCATAATCCCTTTCATTAAAAAGCGCAATTGATTTTTCCGCCTCTGCCTTTACCTCTGCCTCCGAAAATCCCTCCGGAAGCTTCGCCTGTCCGCATCCGGCTGTAAAAACTGCCGCCATAAGTGCCATTGCTGTAAAAATTCCTGCTTTTTTCATCCTCATTCTTCCTCCTGTTCTCTGCCCTGTCCTGGAAATACCAGGGTGACAGAAAAAATATTGTCTTTGCATTCTATTTTCAGTTCTCCATGATAGCGCCCCATAGCCTGACGCACATTAGAAAGCCCGATGCCCTCATGACCTGTTTTTCCGGACTGTCCCGGCTCATATGTCTTCAACGCAGGATTCCATATTTTAATCACAGTAAAATCCTGAATCTGCTCTCCCCGTATCTTCACCCAAAAGCTGGGATTTCCCTCTCTTGCCTCCACTGCATTATCAAGAAGATTTGCAAAAATCGTAGTCATATCCATATCTGACACAAAATCAAGACTGACACCGCCGAGGCTGCATTCCACCTGCTCCGGCGAAAGCTTTTTCAGCTTATCGTTTAAAATAATATTCAGCATTTTATTTTCCGAATAAAATTTAAGCCCAAGAGAATTCAACATACCATGTACATCTTCAAAATATCGGCTGTCCTCCATTTTTGCCGACTGCTCCAGTGCATGAAGGTGATTTCTTATATCGTGGATAATCTTTCTGGAACGATTATAATTTTTCTCCATTTCCTCATAATACTGGTGTGTCAGCTCATTCTGCTGCTCCATCAGCTCGATTCGGTGCTTTAACTCCCTGTTTGCAGCCACATCATGCCACACATAAATACACCAGCCATTTATAATGAGAAGGAGAACACAGTACACAATAATCCACTCATATCCGTATCTCACAAAAAAGATTTCTCCTGCCTCCATATATAAAAAAATAAGGGCGAAACTGATAATTGGAACAAGCATCATTCCTTTTACCTTCAGATTCTTCCTGTCGGAAACTCCACGTTTCTTCACAAGAAAACGAAGCCCCGCTGTAATAATTATAATAAGAAGAACCTTCATAATAAGAAATCCATAGCTCATTACAATGCTGTCCATAGCAATCCACTGACTGAGCCTGATTACAAGAAAAATGCCGATAATCTGCACTGCGTAAGTTGCCATGTAAAAAAACACCTGATACAAAAGCCAGTTTCTGCTTCTGTGATAAAAGAACCAGCCCACCGCCATATAATATGCACACAGCACGATCATAGTAATCGTATCATTGAGCCACATACTCGGAACAAACCAGTTTAAAAATCCGTATACTATCCAGAGCAGAACCCTTACCCACCTGGGACCTCTTGGCTCAAACTCTCCCGCCCAGAGAAACCACACAGCACAGAAAGTATAAAAAAGCATGGAAAGAACCATCAAAAAAACTGCAACTGCACTCATTCCACTTCTCCTCTTCCCTCAAGGCGCCGAGATAAATATTCCATCAGCTCCTGCTTCCATATTTTCTGTTTTTTCTGAGAAAGGGGAATCTCCATTCCATTATCTAGAAAAATCTGTTGATTTTTCACATTCTTCACATGAAACATATTGACTACAAAGCTCTGGTGCGGCATGGAAAAACCAAACTCGTCCATCCTCTTTGCCACATTTCCGATTTTATCCGCCATATAATACTGCTCCTTATCTGTCACAATCCGGATTTTTCTGTTTTCATATTCAAAAAAATATATGGATTCCACAGGAAGGCAGAGAGCTCCGTCCACTGTATGAAAATCCAGGATTATTTTTTTCTCCGCAGATTTCGTATAGCGAAAAATTTCTTCCAGCACATTCCATATGGCTTTTTTATTTACCGGCTTTAATAAATACTGAAAAGCATGAACGCCAAAAGCCCCGGAAACATAATCTCTGTATGCAGTCAGATATACAATTTTTGTATCCTTATCCATCTTTCGGATTGCCTTTCCCGTCTCAATTCCATTCATTCCCGCCATATCAATATCGAGAAATACCGCTTCGTAAGACTGATAGTTTTCCAGAAGCTCCTCCCCTGACGAAAAGCAAACAACATCTACAGAAGGATTCCATTCTGTAATCAGCTCCTTTACCTGAGCAGCAACTGCTTCCTCATCGTCACAAACTGCAATCTTATACATCCCTCAAAACCTTTCCTTTCTCTGATTTACAATATACTTATTATACTTTAAATTGTAAATACAGGATACATAAAAGACGGGATTTGTGTATTAAGGGATAAAAAATTTATTCTTTCTTAATTTACTTTCCCTTTCTGCTCTGTTACAATTTCTTATAAGGAGGTTTCATTAGAATACCTTTTTTACAAAAGATAACCTGCTTTTTGCAGAACAAATACAAAAGCCGACATTTTCACTGCACATAAGATAAGCATACTTAACGAACAATAAGGAGGTGCACCTGTAGTTGTCCCACAGGACAATTACAAAATCTTATGGGAAATACGAAACACGAAGATGCGTTTATGAAAATGGGCTTTGATTATTTCCGCGACACTATTTTAAAAACCCTGGGAATCAACTACGAATTTCTGGAATCCTCTCCTACAGAACTGGTAGATTTAAAAATCTATTCTCTGTATATGGATTTTACCTTTCTTACTACGGAAGGGTTTTATGTACATTTTGAGTTCCAGACTACAGATGACAAAATCGTTGCAGATCTTCGAAGATTCCGGGCTTACGAGGCGCTTTATTCCCACAATACAGGCAAAAACGTAATTACTTATGTAATTTACTCCGGCGGTATTAAAAATGTTCAAACCCGGCTGGACTGCGGAGCAAATATTTATCAGGTCATTCCAATCTATCTGGCAGATAAAGATGCGGATAAAGTTTTTAAACGTCTGCAGGAAAAACAGGAAAGAAAACAGCCTTTCACAGAAGAAGACTTTGCGGAACTTTCCCTAACACCGCTTATGTCGGGAAGCCTCAGTAAAAAAGATACTATTAAAAAAGGAATTCTGATGGCAAAACAGTGCAAAACTGCTACATCAGGAAAAGTAACTGCCATGCTTTATACCCTGGCAGACAAATTTTTAACCGGCACAGAGCTGGAGGAAATTAAGGAGGCGATCAGAATGACCAGACTTGGCGAAATGCTCATGGAAGATGGACGTAAGGAAGGCCTAGAAGAAGGACGCAAAGAAGGTGTAGAAAACAGCCGCAGAAAAATCGTTCGAAATATGCTTT
Source organism: uncultured Blautia sp. (assembly GCA_900541345.1). Taxonomy (GTDB): domain Bacteria; phylum Bacillota; class Clostridia; order Lachnospirales; family Lachnospiraceae; genus Blautia_A. The sequence continues at coordinate 11,903 of UQJE01000041.1, read as the reverse complement.
CCAAAAAGCAATTCTCTTACGAAGAGATTGCGGATTTAGTTGATATTTCCGTAGAAAAAGTGAAAGAAATCGAGCGAGAAACACTTGTAAAGAATTAATCGAAACAGCCGGCCGGATTTCTCCAGTCGGCTGTTCTTCTGTATCTTTCTGTAGCCTTCTCCACGCAGTTCTTCCATATCTTCTCTGTCATATACCTGTTTTACTGCTCTTTCTGCGTCAGGTCCCAGGTCGTCGATACCATCCGATACTTTTATCTCAATTATAAAGTATCCTGCTTAAAAACTTTAATGCTCCTAAATCATCATCATATCCTGCCCTGCCGGACACAATGTTTCTATACGCCTCTTTATCCTCTTCCTAAAGCAAAGATTTCAAAATTATCAACACCTACAGGCAATGGCTTTTTCATCCTTCCGCCTCCATCTACACCCTGCTCAGCACTACATTCCTAAGTCTCCTTGTAAGCCCAAAGGTTCCCCCGTCTTTTTTCTGTGTTCCCATAAGAATCGTCATCTTCTCTTCCGGGAAATTGGCAAAATACATACCAAGCCAGCCGTCCCATCCATACTCGCCCTTTCGCGTCATCATACCTGACTGGGACGGATTTTTACATACTCTCATAAGATTGCCATAGCTATACCCTTCAAGACCAACCCAGTTCCGGAAAGAATCCTGCTGTGCAGGAAGAAGCTCGCCGTTCTTGAAAAACTCCACTGTTTTCGGCTGCAAAATCTGAACCCCATTAAGAAAACCACCGTTTAACAGCATCCCAGCAAATCTGCTGTAATCGTCAAGAGTAGACGCAAGCCCGGCGCCTCCTGCCTCATAAGCCGGAGGATTTGCCATATCGTTACACACTGCCAGGTTATCACCCGTATATAAAACCAGCTCTTTCCCGCCATTTTCTTTTTCCACCGTCTCATACGCCTTTGCAAAACGACTCTGTTTCTCCTTTGGAACCCAGAATGCCGTATCCTTCATTCCAAGCGGCTCAAAAATTTCCTCCCTCATAAATTCCGACAGCCTTTTCCCGGAAACAACTTCTATCACAGCTCCCAGAATATCAGCGGAAGTGCCGTAAGCCCAGGAACTCCCCGGTTCAAAAGCAAGAGGGCGGGTAGCAAGCCTGTCTGCCAGTTCTCTTGTTGTCATCGGATTTTCACTGTGAAGCCTGCTGCACGCCTCCTGAAACACCTTATCCGCCGCTCTTCCCGCTTCTGTTCCTTCATCTGGATACACAAGACCGGATGTCATATTTAAAAGATCATTTACAAGAATCTGTCTTGTACAGGGAATCCTCTCCCCGGTTTTCGCCACACACATCTGCGCAAAGGAAGGGAGAAATTCTGATACAGGCGCATAAAAATCAAGAAGCCCTCTCTCCATTAAAATCATGGCAGCCACAGATGTTACGGGTTTCGTCTGAGAATACAGGCGAAAAATCGTATCTCTTTTTATTTCTCTTCCTGCCTCTCTGTCAGCCATACCAGCCTGAACATACACCATCTCTTTTCCATCCTTTATCACAAGGAAATTTGCTCCCGCAATCTCAGAATTTTCTACAGAAGTCTTTAAGATTTCTTTCAAAATATTTTCCAGCTCCATATCGTTTACCCCTTTTCTGCACTCTTTTCCAACTGCTGAACCTAATATCAGATTAACACAATTCCTGAAAAAAACAAGAAAGAAAAACGCGCAAAATGTTGACATATTATGCTCATCTTGTCGGCTGTTCTTTAGACTCTGTATTGGAAATCTGAAATATCTGAAATGAATAATCAAAAATCCATTGACAGTATGCACTGCCCTTGCTACAATGAAATTACATATCTGGGAGAATTATTCTTGGCCGTTCGGCTCTAAATCCCCATATGAATAATCAATTGAATATGGCGGAGAGAAGAACCGTCGGCAGAGAAGTTTCTTTGAGATGCCCGCGTTTCCTTTCCGCTGTTAGAAAGGAAAATGCGATGGCAAAAAGAACATTGAAAAACCTGAACCTTCTGGACGATTTTCTATTTGGAACGCTTGTATCCCACAAAGAATTCGGCGAGGCTTTTTGCAGGAAACTGCTCCAGACAATTTTCCAAAGAAAGTTCGGGAAACTGAAAGTAATTCCACAACGGCAGTATTACGGCGATGATACAGAATATCATGGGACGCGTCTGGATGTGTATTTGGAAGAAGACTGCGCCGAGTTAGAACCGGAAGCCCTCTACGATTTAGAAGCAGAAAACGCAAAAGACAAAAACAAACGGCAGAATCTTCCAAAACGGACGCGTTTTTACCGGGCGATTGTGGATGGACACAGCCTTGCCTCCGGCGAAGACTACGGCACATTAAAAGATGTATACATTATTATCATTCTTCCATATGATCCATTTGACAAAAAACGTCTTATTTATACCATACGCAATATGTGCCAGGAAGACCCTTCTATACCTTATGAAGACGGAGCAAGAACAATATTTCTTTACACAAAAGGAACAAAGGGAAATATTCCAAAGGAACTTCAGGAGCTTCTCCATTATATGGAAGATACAAAAGAGAAAAATGCGGTGAACGCATCACTGCAGAAAATACAAAAGATGGTAGAAAAAGTAAAAGAAGACAAGGGGGTGCTTTTAGTACAACGAATATAAATTAACTACCATATTCACGTGCATGATTGCCCGATTACATCGTTGTCGTCAATCGTCGTAGCCACCGCTACGCCTCATTCCTCCGCCTCGTACTCGAAACAATCATCCTCCATGAATACGGCAGAAACTTATTATTCGTTGTACTGAAATATATGAAGGTCTGGGAAAGAGAACAGATGATCCGGGAGGAAGGCATGGAAGCTGGCATGGAGGCTGGCATGGAGGCTGGAATTGCTGCTGGCAAAGCCGAGCAGGAGAAAGAAACCGAAAAAGAACGCCAGAGAGCTCAAAAAGAACAGCAGAGAGCGGAAAAAGCCGAACAAGAAGTGGCAGAACTCAGGAGAAAACTTGAAGAATTACAGAAACAAAATTAATGTTTGAAGAGGGGGTACAAAACTCCCCCTCTCCCATCTAATCAAAAAATGTCAAATCTTTCATTCACTGCATTCGCAGTAAAAAATCCCATTTATTTCAATTAATTTCATAACCAAAGGAGGAAATCTATATGGATATTCTTTTTCAGAAATGGTACAATATAACCATAGAAACGGAGGCATTATGAGCGACAGTGGCACAAACACAATCTTCGATGATGTTTTCCGCACCATCGTGCAGAAAATGCCGAAACTTGTAATCCCTCTGATCAATGAAGTCTTTCATACTTCTTATCCGGACGATGTGGAAATCACACAATGGTCCAATGAACAGATAACAAAAGACAAAACCGTCATTACAGATTCCTGCCTGCGCATTGGAAACAAGGTCTATCACATAGAATGCCAGAGCACAGATGATACTACAATGGCAATCCGCATGATAGAATATGATTTCTCCACTGCATTGAATTTCAAGAAAAAAGACAGGCGAAATTATATCCTTCGCTTTCCATACTCTGCTGTCCTTCAGTTAAGAGAGAACAGCAATACTCCGGATATTTTGAACGTAAAACTCATTTTTGCTGATGGAGGAACTTACGATTATCAGGTTCCTGTCGTAAAAGTGAGCTCTTATACTAAAGATAATATTTTTGAGAAAAAATTACTTATGCTTCTTCCCTTCTATATCATGCGCTATGAAAAGAAGAAAAAGGACTTCGACAAAAATCCAAAAGAACTGGCAGCTCTTCTTGACGACTACAGGGACATTCAAAAACGGTTAGAAGAAGCAACACAAAAATCTGATTTGTACACAGATTTAATGAAACTCATTACAAAAATCGCAGATTATATCTTCCGCGATGAACCAAATGTAAAGAAAGGATTAGGTGATGTTATGGGTGGGCAGATTTTAGAGCTGGAAACGGAAAAACAACGGAGAATCGGAAAAGAAGCCGGACGCAGGGAAGGATTAGAAATCGGACGCAGGGAAATTGTCCGGAATATGCTTTCCAAAAACAAATTTTCTTACGAAGAAATTGCAGATCTTGTCGGCATTTCCACTGAAAAAGTAAAAGAAATCGAGCAGGAAGCGCTTGCAAAAAATTAACATTACCATACGAGCAATAACATATTCACTTTTCAAGGCGCACCATCAACAAAAGCCCCCGGTTTTTTCTCCGGGAGCTTTTATTATTTTACAGCACAGATCCGCATAGAATATGCTCTTTGATAACGCTATCATCACAGCATAAGAATATTATGCACTCTGTCTTCGCATCTTTTTAAGCAGCCAGCTGCTCAGCTTCAAGCTCGGTTTTTCCACAATCACATAGCTTAAAAATGCCGCCACTAAAGTCGGAACTGCACTGGCAAGAAACGCCGCTGTATAATTTGGCGGGATTTTTCCGGCTATTACAAGCTGCACAACAAGCTGTTGGAAAAAGAATCCATACAGATAAATACCATAGGTGATGTCAAACTTTGTTCCAAACTTATAAAAACGCGGCTCTTTCACAAATGCCAGAGAAAAGAGGAAGTACGGCAATATGGTGTAGAGCAGGAGATACTGCAGCGGACCATAGGAAAACTGTACAAAAAGAAGCACGCACATTCCCACTGCTCCTGCCTGCAGATTCAGATATTTTCTCGTTTCCTCATATGTAAAAAGCATTCCCACAACATAAAAGGTAATCAAATGGTATGCGGCAATTACGTCTGTTCCATATACCACTACCTGAACGCCTGCACAAAATGCGCGCAAATACAAATCCACCGCCACAACAATTACCGTGATTACAGACATCGCGCGGAAAGAAGCCTTTTTCCCTGATTTTGCACGAATAAGAGACAGCAAAAGCGGTGTCACAATATAAAGGAAAGCTTCCACAGGCATTGTCCAAAGAGAACCATTGACTGAATTTGCCGCCGGAAGAGTTGTAAATACACCAGGCAAAGAATATGCAGTAAAAAATCGCAGATTCCGAAGATAACTGGTGTAGTCACTTTCAAAATACGCCGTTGTTCCAAGATCAGAAAGAAGCGGTCCTGCTACAAACACCATCAGAAGAATCAGTACGGCAAAAGGCGGCCACAGCCTGAAAAAACGACGTACTGCAAAACGAATCGGATGGGGGTCAGAAAGCCAGCTCTTTGTAATAAGATAACCGCTTATAATAAACAGAGTGGAAACTCCTATCTCCTGCAGGGAAAAACTTCCCATAAGAGGGGCGCCGCCTCCCATAAGGATTCCCATATGCCCTGCAAATACAAGGGCTGCGGCAAGAAAACGAATAATATTAAAATTATTTTTCTTCATACTTTCTAAAACTCCTTTCCAAAAAATTCTGAATACCGGATAAAATCGGTTTTTCCAGAGGAATCAGCACTTTATATACTATAACCATCAGAAAACCTGCGTAAAGATACGCCTGTACTGGTGAAGTAATTGTTACAGTAATTCCCGCCATTGCTAACACTAGCTGTACAAGAAGTCTGGCTAACGTCTCATTCCCGCAAAGATACAGACTGTTTTCCCCGAGTTTTCTGATAAAAAGATTTTGCGAAAAAAACTGCGATACTGCCACAACCATATAAATAGTGGGCAGGGGAATCAAAAACATGACTATTTCTGCCATAAAAATATTCTGCGCCGCTATACCTGAAAGCAGATTTTTTCCAAAAAACAACAGCGCCGAATAAAACGTACATGCCAAAAACATGGTCCGTCTCCCCCATACTGCTGCAGGCTTTCCGGAATTCAGAAGTTTTAAAAGCGGTGAAAATGCAAGCCAGCCAGAACAATAATAAACAATATAATAAAGAGCGCTGTCCACATTCCAGTACCAGCCTGGATAAAGAATAGGTCTTGGATCCATAACAAGCTCAGAGACAAAGAAAAGACCCAGACACAAAATAAAAATCAGAGGCTTATTATTCAGTTTTTTTATAAGAGAAAACAGCACTTCGATAGAAAAAAGGCAGGTAAGAAACCAAAGACTCTGCTCCATTACACACGTATTTCGAATACCGCCCTTCAGTAAAACAGCGAAATTCTCCAAAATATGTGCACCTGTATTTTCATTTACCACCTGAACTACCGTCATTAAAATCCCAAAAAAGAAAAAGGGCAGCACAATTGTAAGAAATTTCTTTTTCAGATTCTCCCAAACTCCTCGTTTGTTATAGTTTTCCAGAAGACCGGATATAAAGAAAAACAGCGGTACATGAAAAGAAAATGCCCACGGATGGGCAAGACCTGCCTGTGCCCCGAAATGACCCAGATAGATAAAAAACATTCCAAAAGCTTTACAGACGTCAATCCACTCTACTCTTTTTTTCAAACTTCCCCTCCTTTTTAAAAAAAGGCTACTGCCGGAAATCCGGCAGCAGCCTTTCGTCTTGATTATGAACAATAATTCGATATTACTTATTTAATAACGAGCTGTCCACCAACTACTTTAAATGTTTTTCCATCGTATTTGATTGTTCCGTTGTAGTCTTTGTCAAATTTACCATTTTCAACTACGAAGAAACCACCATCATACATTGCAACACCTTTGTACTGTGTCTGAACCTGACCAAGTGCAAGGAAGTACCAGTCATCTGGATTGTTAATATCCTGCCACAGTCCGCTCACATCTGTACGAAGACGTCCTTCAACGAAGAGGAATGTTCCACCGTTGTATGGTACGAGACCGGAAACATTGCTATTCAGAACACCGTTTGTTACATAGAACCATTCTCCATCATAGAGAACTGTTCCTGTGTAATCAGCACGAACCTGTCCGTATGTGAGGAAATACCAAACTTTGTCAGCCTCAGAGTACCACAGACCACTTGTCTCATTAGAAAGAACACCATTTACAACAAGGAATTTGTTGTTTGCATGATCTACAATTCCTGTAAAGTCTTTCTGAAGTTCACCGTTTACATAGTAACGATATACACCATCTTTGTCCTGAACAAGACCATCTTTAACTTCTGGCTCTGTTCTTCCTGTGTAAGCTTCCATAGAAGAGTAGTATGGGAATGTTACAGTTTCTGTAAGAACAGTACCTGTTCCATGTTCGTAATCTTTTCCACCATCCTGATTAGGATTTTTAACTGTATATTTTGCTTCAAAAGTAATGAAACCATTCTGTCCTTTATTATCCTGTTTCTGGACATCTACAACTTTTAATGTAATATCTGCGGATTTATTACCTGATGCTTTATTGTCTAAAACAAACTCATTTCCACCGCACACACCACATTTAGAGTAAAGTTTCGGCATTACACCAAACTCTGGTTTGTTATCATATCCTGCATACTTATAAGTAAATCCATCTGCTGTCGCAGTTGTTGTAACTGTTTTACCTTTATCGTCAAGTAAAGCGCCATCATTATCTACAACTTTGTCACCTGCAAACTTGATAAAGGAAGTATTGTCATGATATTTATTTGTGCCTACTCCACTATCTGTCACAGAAGATTCATTTGTGTGTTTCAGTCTTGGAGTTGTTTTGTGAAGTCTCTCAAGCTCTTTACCGCAACGTTTGCAATATTTCACTTCATCATATGTACCTTTTGCAGCACATGTAGAAGCTACTCTGTTTTCAACTGTTGCTACTGTTGGCATTTTGTGTCCAGCTGCTACAACTGTACATTTCTGTGTTTCTACTACTGTTGTTTTATCTTTTGTACAGATATAACTAATAGTAATCTCTCCACCGTTTTCACAAACTGTTTCTGGAGCTGATACTTTTACATAATCAGTATTTGCAGTTTCGATAATTCCCTCGATAACTTTAACATCTAAAACATCATGAGAATCAATATAGTCTGTAATTGCCTGTTTCACTTCTGTCTCAATTTTATGATTGTTAGATGCTGCAGCTTCTTTAGCTTCTTTTGTTATAACATGAGATACTGTCTGATTCTTCTTAAGAGCGTTTGTACCATCTTTCAGAACTTTTGTCTTAAGATTTTCAGCATCACAACCCTTAGCAGCGCAATATGTTACTTCATCATATTTGATACTCTTAATGCAGGAATTGCTTGTTACAGTAAGAGAACCATCTTTTTCTGTTTTAACAGTTGCTTCTTTTGCATCTGCTTCTGTAGCAAATACAGCCACTTTCTGTGTGTTAAAGTGATGTGGTTCTACAGTAACAGTCTGCTTAGATACTTCTTTGCCATCATTCATAATAATATATGTGTAACTTCCAGCAGTATCACAATCTTTAAGCTCAATATCTTCAACTTTAAGCGGGAATGTATTTACATCATGATTTGTATAATACGTACTCAAATCTGAAGCAATACCTTTTACGCTATCTGCATCAATTTTAGCTGTAACTTCTGTCACATGTGTAATTGTCTTCTTTTCAAAATGCTGGTAATTACCATGAGTTTTGCAGTATTTTGTCACCCAGTACCAACCATCTTTTGTTACATCTGCAAGCTGTGGATTTCCCTCTTTATCAAGTTCGAAGCTTCCATCTGACTTTGTTTTAATATTCTCAAACTGACCTCGAGTTGTATCAAAAGCTGTTGGCTTTGTCTCATCAAAGTCATGTTTTGCCTCAGATGTTGGAATTTCAACATTAGGATTAGTAATTACTTCTTCTCCACAAACAGAACAAATTTTATAAAGTTCTTTCTTACCTGGTTTTGTGCAAGTTGGCTCTTCTAATCTTCTCTCAAATTCCTCTTCACCGAGCGTATGCTCTGCTTTGCTACCCCACTTTAAAGTGATGTCTGAACTTCCATCTTTCCATGTAACAGTCACCTGTTCTTCAGCCTCGCATGTAGCAGCAGAATGTTTGATTGTTTTAACAAACTCACCGTCTTCACCTTCTGTAACATACTTAGATGTTGCATCTTTGTAGTAAACAGTAAATCCTACTTTTCCGTCTGCAGGGCTGTAATTCTGAAGCACATAATAATCTACTGCCGCTGCAGAATATCCAACTTCTGGTGTCTCTACTGTAGTTTCAGCAGATACAACTACATCATCTCCAGCGCTGAGTTCTTCAGCGTATACTGGGAACGGAACTGCGCTCGCAGCCATCACAGCAGACATTGCTAAGGCTGCGAGTCTCTTCTTGTTTAATCTCATAACCAAGTCTCCTTCTTCTTAAATTTTCTACAGAACAATGTTATTTATTAGATTTTGTTCTGCATGGTTGATCCCTTATTTCAATGTCTTGACCAACCTTGTTCATCTGTTACAGATTACAGTATAGTCCAATCAGCTTCATTTGTCAATGCTTCTCTTAGAATATTTTCTCAAAAAACTATGGGATTTTATGGGAAACTTAATTTTTCCGTCACATTTTTCTCACACTTTTTTAACTTCTTCCATATGTAGTAGTTAGCCTGTAATTATGCACATTATGTAGGAAAACCACCTTATATTATAGAAGAAATTTCTTATGTAATCTCTTTATCCATCGTAAATTTATCTCAAAATCATTACAGACACACATTACATTTTGAAATAGTATTTTCTGTATATTTCACGAATATAATCAAGTATTTGCAATATTACTTCTTGTACCTCTTCCGTCATCTCGGGAACTGCAGGCCCTTTTTCCTTGTATCGGCTTCCGCACGCAATATTGTCCCCCATCCACTCCAGATTCCTTACAAAACCATACAGCTCTTCCCTCATCTCACCGGAAAGGAAGAATGCCTCCTCTGATTCCAGTAATCCTTTTATCTCTATGCAGCCACATTCTATTCAATCAATATAGCAGCTTGGGAAAGGTGCATCAAAGCTTTGCTCCATAAGCATTTCATAAAAATGATACTTCTGAAAAATCCTGCAAAGTTTTTGTATCACATTCCCTCTCCCGTCAAGCTGCCTTTGTACGTTGTTTTCATGCTGTCTTTTCATCTTTTTCAGTAAGTCCACCGTATAGTATTCCGGATTCTGATCAATCATATTATGGTGGAGGGGGCAAAGGAGAATCAAATTGTCAATTCCATTTACCTCTTCCTCCGACAAAACCGGATTATATCGTGCTGCTCCAGGATTCAGTCCTTCGATATGGCATATTTCCCCGACAGATGCTTCACTGCTGTATAAATTATTGGGACATCCGGGAAAAGCACACCTGTTTCCGGATTTTGCACATAATTCTTTTTTAACACGATCCGATAGATTCCTCTTTCCCATTTTCTCCCTCCGTGTTTTAACTCAGAAATTCGAAATCCTGTTGTTGTACTCGTACGCAGCATTTAGTCTGGCTGCTTTTTCTGCCCTCTTTCTTTAATCCCGGACAAGCGTATCCTGTTCGATTTGTTTTACTTCTTCTGCAGAAATTCCGGTGAGTTTTGCAATTTCCTCATAGGAAAATCGCTTTTGGGCAAGCATATTCCGAACGATTTTTCTGCAATTATTTTTAGCGCCCTCTTCAAGTCCTTTTTGGTGTCCTTCTTTACGCCCTTCTTTACGCCCATCTTCCATAAGCATTTCACCAAGTCTGGTCATTCTGACCACCTCCTTAATTTCTTCCAGCTCTGCGCCGGTTAAAAATTTATCTGCCATAGTATACAGCATGGCAGTTACTTTTTCTGATGTGTCGGTTTTATCCTGTTTCACAACCAGAATTCCTTTTTTAATGGTGTCCTTTCTGCTGAGACTTCCGGACATCAGCGGTGTCAGAGAAAGTTCTGCAAAGTCTTCCTCTGTGAATGGTTCTCCTTTTTCCTGTTTCTCCTGCAGACGCGCAAAAACTTTATCTGCATCTTTTTCTGTCAGATAGATTGGAATGACCTGATACGTACTTGCACCACAGTCCAGCTGGGTCTGAACATTTTTGATGCCTCCGGAATAAATCACATAAGTAATTACGTTTTTCCCTTTATTGTGGGAATAAAGTGCCTCATAAGCCCGGAATCTTCGAAGATCCGCAATGATTTTATCATCTGTAGTCTGGAACTCAAAATGTACATAGAAACCTTGAGTCGTAAGAAAAGTGAAATCCATGTACAGAGAATAGATTTTTAAATCCACCAGCTCTGTTGGAGCGGATTCCAGAAATTCATAATCAATTCCCAGCATTTTTACAATATTGTCACGAAAATAATCAAAGCCCATTTTCATGATTGCATCTTCATGTTTCGTATTTCCCATAAGATTTGTAATTGCCCGTGCGGCAACTACAAATGCACCTCCTTATTATTTCTTAAGTATGCTCATCTTATGTGCTGCGAAAATGTCGGCTTTTGTATTGATACTGCAAGAAGCAGGTTATCTTTTGTAAATAATGTTCTGAATAGACCTCCTTATCATAAAATTGTAGCAGAAAAAAAATGAGAAAGCAAATGTAAAATGGTTCATTTTTTAAGTACAAAACCCACCCTTTGAACTCTAACTGGTTCTCAAGGCGGGTTCTATTATCATTCTGTCAGAATCGCCCGGTAAAAACGCGTCCGTTTTGGAAGATTCTGCCGGTTGTTTTTGTCTTTTGCGTTTTCTGCTTCTAAATCGTAGAGGACTTCCGGTTCTAACTCGGCGCAGTCTTCTTCCAAATACACATCCAGACGCGTCCCATGATATTCTGTATCATCGCCGTAATACTGCCGTTGTGGAATTACTTTCAGTTTCCCGAACTTTCTTTGGAAAATTGTCTGGAGCAGTTTCCTGCAAAAAGCCTCGCCGAATTCTTTGTGGGATACAAGCGTTCCAAATAGAAAATCGTCCAGAAGGTTCAGGTTTTTCAATGTTCTTTTTGCCATCGCATTTTCCTTTCTAACAGCGGAAAGGAAACGTGGGCATCTCAAAGAAACTTCTCTGCCGGCGGTTCTTCTTTCCGCCATATTCAATTGATTATTCATATGGTAAGCGCAAAATAATTCGACGGATTGTGTTGCCCTAAAAATTATTCCATAATAA
>UQJE01000040.1 GCA_900541345.1 uncultured Blautia sp. | reverse complement strand
CGGTTTCTGCTGTTCTCGCTTCTTCCCATGATGAAATAAGCTGTCACTGCCTTTTTCCCATCCGGTGTACGGCCAATCACAATTCCTCTGCCCGGATAAGCATTTTCTCTCAGTTCTTTTTCCAGTGATAACATTTTCATAAATCTCGTTCTCCTTTTCTTATCAAAAAGTTTATAGTTGAATATAAAAAAGCCTGGGAAGCCCTTGTTCCAGGCTGCCCAGGCGGTCGGCACATGATATACTGCACTCCCTGTAGGTAATCCTACTTTCCGCCAGTCATGCAGTCACTATTGTTAATATACAATATTTTTTTTGAATTTTCAAGCTGAAAAAAATTTATTTTTACAAATTTTCCTGCAGGATGTAATCTTCCTGAATCTGTGCGGCTATATCTGCCTTCATCTGCTCCCATGCTTCCTGATTTTCCACATAGTATTTCGGGCAGTTTTTCCCGGTCACATCATAATGCCGGATTACATTTTCTTCTGTCAGTCCAAATCTTGTACAGAGCCATGCTGTAAGCTTTACAACAGAATCATATGTCGCCTCGTTGAACACACCTGTCTCGTCTGTGTGACAACATTCAATAGAAAGGGTATCCACATTTCTCTCATTTGTGGCATAAGACATTTCTGACGTAGGAATACACTGTACCACTTCCCCGTTAAGCCCTACTACAAAATGACTGCTTACCTTTGTCTCATGTGTGGCTGCCAGATTTTCAAAATAATTGCGGTTATCCATTGCACCTGCTCCGGGATTTGCCGTATAATGAATGGCAATGTACTTTATCTGCTCAATAGGAATCTGAGGTCTGGAATACTCGTTTGGAGTTAAGAGCTGTACATCTATATAGGGAGCACCTTCACGCTGCCACTGTTCTGCTCCGCTTCCATTTTCCTGTTCCGAAACAACACGCTGCCATTCCTGCAATTCTCTCTCCCTGTACACTCTATATAAAAAAAAGCCGGAAATACAGCACACCACAAAAACACCTGCCAGAAAAAGAAATACATGAAAATTTCTCTCTCTTACCCGGTCTTTCTTTGTTTTCTTCTTTTTAGAAAAAGCAGACCGTCCACTGCGGGACGGTCTTACAGATGCTTTTCCTGTTCTACTTGATGTCTTTTTTCCTGCTTTTTTTTGTTCCATATCTTCCCGATTATAACAAATATTTATTTGTCATCTACACTGTAGTTTGGTGCTTCCTTTGTAATATGAATATCATGAGGATGAGACTCTTTTAAGGATGCCGCAGAAATCTTAACAAACTTGCCAGTTGTCTTTAACGCTTCAATGCTTTCTGCTCCGCAATAACCCATACCGGAACGAAGACCTCCCATTAACTGGAATACCGTATCTTCTACATGACCTTTGTAAGCAACACGGCCTTCTACGCCTTCCGGAACAAGTTTCTTTGCATCCTGCTGGAAGTAACGGTCTTTGCTTCCGTTTTCCATAGCTGCAATAGAACCCATACCACGGTATACTTTATATTTTCTTCCCTGATAAAGTTCGAATGTTCCCGGACTTTCGTCACAGCCTGCAAACATACTTCCCATCATACAGACATTTGCACCCGCTGCAATGGCTTTTGTAATATCTCCGGAGTATTTAATTCCACCATCTGCAATAATCGGAATACCATAACGGTTTGCCACCTCATAGCAGTCCATAACTGCAGTAATCTGCGGAACACCAATACCTGCAACAACACGTGTTGTACAGATAGAACCAGGTCCGATACCAACCTTTACTGCATCTACGCCGGCTTCGATCAGAGCTTTTGTTGCCTCTCCTGTAGCCACGTTTCCTGCAATTACCTGAAGTTCCGGAAAAGCTGCTTTAATCTCACGGACTGCTCTTAAAATATTTTCGGAGTGACCGTGAGCAGAATCTACTACAATTACGTCTACTGCAGCATTTACAAGAGCTTCTACTCTTGCAAGAACATTTGCTGTGATTCCTACTGCACCGCCGCAGAGAAGACGTCCCTGCTCATCTTTTGCTGCAAGTGGATATTTAATCTGTTTTTCAATATCTTTAATTGTAATAAGACCTTTTAAATTAAAGTCATCATCTACAATGGGTAATTTTTCCTTGCGTGATTTTGCAAGGATTTTCTTTGCTTCTTCAAGAGTGATTCCTTCTTTTGCAGTAATCAGACCTTCAGAAGTCATACATTCCTTAATTTTTCTGGAAAAATCTGTCTCAAATTTTAAATCACGGTTTGTGATAATTCCGACAAGTTTTTTCCCCTCTGTAATCGGAACACCTGAAATACGGAATTTTGCCATTAAATCATTGGCATCTCTCAATGTGTGTTCCGGTGATAAATAAAACGGGTCGGTGATGACTCCATTCTCAGAACGTTTTACCTTATCAACCTCTTCCGCCTGGGCTTCGATTGTCATATTTTTGTGGATAATACCGATACCGCCCTGTCTTGCCATAGCAATTGCCATTCTGTGCTCTGTGACAGTATCCATTCCTGCGCTCATCATAGGAATGTTCAGTTTAATCTTTTTGGTTAAATAAGTCGTTACATCTACCTGATTTGGAATTACTTTTGAATACGCCGGAACTAACAGGACGTCGTCAAACGTAATGCCTTCACCGATGATAGTACCCATTGCATTTCCTCCCTTATGTATATTTAATTTTGAATTTGTTCCATAGTGTAACAAAAATCCCCTTTTGTGTCAATCCAAAAAAACTTTGCTGGGTGCTGAATTTTTCATAGCTTTTGCAAGCGCCTCATCTGGCTCCACAATGATTTTACATGCCCCATCTCCATCTCTTGTGATGATGGCAAAGCGTTTGTGCTCCGGATCTCCAGAAGAATAATCGAAAACCTTCATTTTCTGGTTTCCATTATAGTAATCCATTCTGTGAGAATTTAGCGGTGCAACCAAATCTGCTTCTGAAAGATTTATGCTCTTTACCCTCTTTCTTTTTGCCTGAGACATAATTACATCAATATCCATTTCTCCGTTTACAAAAAGATACTCATACTCCAGATCTGTTCTCGGAAGAAGGAAATAGCAGCCAATTCCCGCTGCAACTGCTCCGATTAAAATCAGAGGATGAAAAAAAAGTCCTGCTGCTGTAAAAACGGCGGTAAGTCCAATCATACCATATTTAATTAGTGAATCTTTCGCTGTTCTTTTTTTCTTGACAAGCAGCTCTGTGTACAAATCGCTCATAATGTCCTCCTTTTGTCTTCTGTATTTCAGTATAACACAAAACAGGACTAACGTCTATGACGCCAGCCCTGTTAAATTATTAATTTTCAGGTTACGATGCCATCATAAGATGATTACATCATTCCCATTCCCGGATTGCCTGCCGGAACTGCCGGTGCGTCTTCTTTAATGATAGAAACTACAGATTCTGTAGTCAGTAATGTAGAAGCAACACTTGTTGCATTCTGAAGAGCGCTTCTTGTTACCTTTGCAGGGTCAAGGATTCCGCTCTTAACCATATCTACATATTCTTCATTAAGTGCATCAAAGCCCATACCAATCTCAGATTCTCTTACTTTATTGATGATAACAGAGCCTTCCAGACCTGCATTTGCAGAAATGTGATACAGCGGAGCTTCCAGTGCTTTCAGAATAATATTTGCACCTGTCTTCTCGTCTCCTTCCAGTGTAGCTGCAAGTTTTGCAACTTCCTTGGAAGCGTGAATGTATGCAGAACCGCCGCCTGCAATAATTCCCTCTTCTACTGCTGCTCTTGTAGCTGCAAGAGCGTCCTCAAGACGAAGTTTTGCCTCTTTCATCTCTGTCTCTGTAGCTGCACCAACACGGATAACAGCTACGCCGCCTGCAAGTTTTGCAAGTCTTTCCTGAAGTTTTTCTCTGTCAAAGTCTGATTTTGTTTCTTCAATCTGTCCGCGAATCTGTGAAACACGGTTCGCAATTTCTTCTTTATTTCCAAGACCATCAACAATTACCGTTGTCTCTTTTGCAACTTTTACAGATTTTGCGCGTCCTAACTGTGCCATTGTTGCATCTTTTAACTCAAGACCAAGCTCGTCGGAAATAACCTGTCCACCTGTAAGAACTGCAATATCCTGAAGCATTTCTTTTCTTCTGTCGCCATATCCAGGAGCTTTTACTGCAACTACCTGGAAGGTTCCTCTTAATTTGTTTACAATAAGAGTTGTAAGAGCCTCGCCCTCTACGTCCTCAGCAATGATGAGGAGTTTTGCACCTGCCTGTACAATCTGTTCCAGAAGCGGAAGGATTTCCTGAATATTGCTGATTTTCTTATCTGTGATTAAGATATATGGATCATCCAGGTTTGCTTCCATTTTTTCCATATCTGTAGACATATATGCGGAAATATATCCACGGTCAAACTGCATACCTTCTACAAGGTCCAGTTCTGTCTTCATTGTTTTGGATTCTTCAATTGTGATAACACCGTCATTGGAAACTTTTTCCATAGCATCTGCTACAAGATTTCCATCCTCTTCGTTTCCTGCGGAAATTGCAGCTACGTTAGCAATCTGTTTTTTGCTGCTGATTTTCTGGCTCATTTCTCTGATTGCTTCTACTGCTGTATTTGTAGCTTTTTTCATTCCTTTACGAAGGATGATCGGATTTGCTCCTGCTGCAAGGTTTTTCATTCCCTCGTTTACCATTGCCTGTGCAAGTACAGTAGCTGTTGTAGTACCGTCACCTGCTACATCGTTTGTTTTAGATGCAACTTCTTTAATCAACTGTGCACCCATGTTTTCGAAACCATCTTCCAGTTCGATTTCTTTTGCGATGGTAACACCGTCATTTGTAATAAGCGGAGCACCGAACGGTTTGTCCAGCACTACGTTTCTTCCTTTCGGTCCAAGTGTGACTCTTACTGTATTTGCTAACTGATTCACACCGCTTTCAAGCGCTGCTCTTGCTTCTGCTCCAAATTTAATTTCTTTTGCCATGATCAATCTGCCTCCTGCATTTTTTATAAGGATTTATTATTTTACAACTGCTAAAATGTCGTTCTGTCTTACAATAATGTATTCCTCACCGTCCATTTTTACTTCTGTTCCGGCATATTTGGAATAAATAACCTTATCTCCTACAACAACTTCCATTTTCACTTCTTTTCCTTCTACCATTCCGCCAGGACCAACTGCAATAACTTCTGCCTGCTGTGGTTTTTCCTGTGCCTGTCCCGGAAGAACGATACCGGATTTTGTTGTCTCTTCTGCTTCTAACTGTTTTAATACAACTCTGTCGCCTAATGGTACTAATTTCATGATTTATAATCCTCCTTTGGCTATGATCCCCTTTTTGCTAGCACTCATTAAATCCGAGTGCTAATTACTGTCCTTATATTATTGAATTTCCCTTTTTTCTGCAACCCTTTTCCAAAGTATCTTTTTAATTATATACTCTTGTTTTCTTAATTATTCTCTTATTTTCTTGTATTTTCTCATCTTCAAAAAAAATATATAACCAATCCTGCTTGGAGTACTTTTATTTAGTAGGAAAGTCAATACAGAATATACTACTTTTCTAGTAAATAAAAAAGAACTGACTGCCGCCAGCTCTCTTTTGTATTTATATATTTACTCTTTCTCTTTTTCCGGCTTTTTTCTCTGCGCCTTGATTTCCTCAAGTTCGTCGAAAATCACCTCGTTCAGAACCTTGATATACGTTCCCTTCATACCGGAAGAACGCGATTCGATCACGCCTGCGCTCTCAAATTTACGAAGTGCGTTCACAATAACAGATCTTGTAATTCCCACTCTGTCTGCAATTTTGCTTGCAACTAAAATTCCCTCGTCCCCGTCAAGCTCATCAAAAATATGGATAATCGCTTCCAGCTCTGAGAAGGACAGTGTATTGAAGGCAGACTTCACAACCTGCTGTTTTCTGTCTTCTTCTGCATTCTCTTCATGAACTGCCCGCATCATTTCCAGTCCCACAACAGTTGTTCCATATTCGCTTACAATAATGTCCTCAATATCATATGGCTTATCCTTTCGGTACATGAATACGGTTCCAAGACGTTCTCCCGCAATATCAATAGGATTGATAATTCCCTGATAATTCACCGGCACATGCTCAAAGCCGAGCGTCTGAAGATTTACATTTTCTTTTGTAGACAGCACACCCAGAAAACGCTCATTTAACAATGTGTCAATATGACCGCCAACCTTATCTTCCATTAATTCTGTAATCTCTTCTACACCCGGACACAGGCTGATTCCCAGCACCTTTCCTTTTTTGCTGAGCACAAGGATATTGGAGCTTAATGTTTCCATCAGAACATGACATATGTCATTAAAAATAACCTTGCTGGAACTGCTGTTATGCAAAAGCTTATTAATTTTTCTTGTTTTATCTAGCAACTGAACGCTCATGTTGTCCTCCTTTCATCACATTTCTTCTATTTGCATATTGCTATTATTATATTACACGTTTTTTGTTGAATTTACAAGACATTTTTACTATTTTTAATTTTTTATTTGCTTTTCAGAAAATATATGTAATTATTTTTTTATTCCAAAATAAACGCAAAAAAGGGAGACATTGCTTTCATTTCTGTCTCCCTTTCTCACTATTTTATTTTTCTTCTTTTTCCATCTGTTCTACATAACCGCAGGTTTCCTGACTGCACAAAAGCTTATTTCCTTTTTCCACCATATAGTTTCCGCAGACAGGACATTTTTTATTAGAAGGCTTCTGCCATGACATGAAATCACATTCCGGATTATCTTCGCAGCCGTAATACTTACGCCCCTTCTTCGTTTTTTTCAATACCACTTCTTTTCCGCATTTTGGACAGGCAACGCCTATTTTTTCGTAATAAGGCTTTGTATTCCTGCACTCCGGAAATCCCGGACATGCGAGAAATCTCCCGTGCGGTCCATATTTGATCACCATGTTTCTTCCGCAGTTTTCACAGATAATATCTGTCACTTCGTCCTGGATATCTACTTTTTCCAGTTCCTTCTCTGCCTCATCCACATCGTGTTTCAGATCCGGATAAAAATTGCGAACAACGGTTTTCCACTGTACCGTACCTGCCTCCACACAGTCAAGAAGCCCCTCCATCGTAGCCGTAAAATTTACGTCTACAATACTCGGAAATGCCTGTTTCATAATACTGTTTACTACTTCTCCAAGCTCTGTCACATAAAGATTTTTCTGCTCCTTTGACACATAGCGACGGCTGATAATTGTCGTAATGGTAGGTGCATACGTACTAGGACGTCCGATTCCCAGCTCCTCCATCGTTTTTACAAGAGAAGCTTCTGTATAATGAGCCGGGGGCTGTGTGAAATGCTGTTCCGGCTTTAATGTATTTAAAGTAAGCTTCATGCCTTTTTCAAGACTCTGACTTAACACATTTCCCTTTTTATTTTCTTCTTCATCTGTATATACAGAAAGAAAACCGTCGAACACTACTTTTGAAGCAGCTACTGTAAAAGTATATTCCCCTCCCTTTATTTTTACGGATGTAGTCTCATAACGGGCAGGAGCCATTCTGCTTGCAGCAAATCTTCTCCAGATAAGCTGATACAAACGGAACTGGTCTCTTGAAAGAGAATCCTTCAAAGCAGCCGGAGTTCTGTTTATATCCGTAGGACGTATTGCCTCATGAGCATCCTGGATTTTCTGTCCTGTTTTTGAGGATTTTTCAGAAAAAGACACGTAATTCTCCCCATACTGCTCTTTGATATACGCTCTTGCCGCTGTATCTGCCTCCTCAGAAATTCTTGTGGAATCTGTACGAAGATAGGAGATTACACCCACCGTTCCATTTCCCTTAATATCAATTCCTTCGTATAACTGCTGCGCAAGGCGCATTGTTTTCTGCGTAGAAAAATTAAGGTTTTTTGACGCTTCCTGCTGCAAGGTACTCGTTGTAAAGGGAAGGGGTGGATTTTTAATTCTTTCTCCCTTTTTCACCTCTGAAATTTCAAAATCTGCATTTTCCAGATTTTTAAGGATTTCGTCCATCTCTTCCTTTGTGTGAATATTCATTTTTTTGTCTGTGCCGTAAAATTTCGCAAGAAGAGGTTTCCTTTCTCCCGCTATCTTAAATTCTCCGTCCAGTGTCCAGTATTCTTCCGGAATAAAGGAATTGATCTCCTCCTCCCTGTCACAGATGATACGAAGGGCAACTGACTGTACACGTCCTGCGCTTAATCCTCTTTTTACTTTTGCCCAGAGAAGCGGACTTATTGTATAGCCAACCATACGATCCAGCATACGCCTTGTCTGCTGCGCATCTACAAGATCCATATCCAGTTCTCTTGCCTGTTTAATAGAAGCTTTTACTGCCGTCTTTGTAATTTCGTTAAAAGTAATCCGGTACATTTTTTCCGGTGATTCTTTAAGAGCCTGCATGAGATGCCAGGAAATTGCTTCTCCCTCACGGTCGGGGTCAGTTGCCAAATATATTTTATCAGCCTTTTTCGCTGCTTTTCGAAGCTTTGCCAGAAGCTCACCTTTTCCTCTTATAGTAATATATTTCGGTTCAAAATCATTTTCTACATCAATTCCAAACTGGCTTTTAGGAAAATCTCTCACATGACCGTTCGATGCTTCCACCTCATAATTGGAACCGAGAAATTTCTTTATTGTTTTCACTTTTGCAGGTGATTCCACTATCACCAAATACTTCGCCATAATACCTCTCCTAATCCTGTTCTGTCCGGATATAATGCTGTCTTGCTACCTCCCGAACAAGTCCCATAAGCTGCAGCTCTGTAAGTATGCTGCCTGCCTTTGCCGGGGAAAACCCGGTTTTTTCGATCACATTATCCAGATTTTTTGGTCGTAAATCGAGACAACTATACACCAAATCCAAATCAGTTGCAAGTCCCAACTTACTTTTTTCACGGGATTTCACAGAAATTTTCCATTCTTCCAGAAGAATTTCCGGGCAGTATGCAATCCCTGCCCCATCGTAAATAAGCTTATGACACCCTCTGCTCAACACGTCGTTTACAGCCCCCGGAACTGCATAAACTGCCTTCCCTTGCTCCAGCGCACAGCCTGCCGTAATTAAAGAACCGCTTTTTTCTTTCGCCTCAACAACGAGCACCACATCGGAAAGACCGCTTATAATTCGATTTCTTGCAGGAAAAAAATAATTTCTGGGAGCCGTTCCCGGCGGATATTCACTGATAATCCCGCCGCCGTTTCTTAAAATCCTGTCATACAGTCGCTTATTTGCAGCAGGATAACACACATCAGCCCCGCTTCCAAGAACCGCAAAGGTGGGCGAATCCCCCTCAAGTGCCCCTTTATGTCCTTCTGAATCAATTCCAAGCGCAAGACCGCTTATCACCTGAATACCTGCCCGACTTACAAATTTTCCATAGGAAAAGCTCTGGATTCTGCCATAAGAACTGCACATTCTCGCACCTACAATAGCAATAGACGGCTTTTCGTCGTCCGGAAGCCTTCCATAGAAATAGAGCTTCTCCGGCATTCCTGCAAGCTCAAGAAGACGCTTTGGATACCCCGCCTCTCCTTTTTTTACGCAGTACATCTTATTTTTTATTTCTTCCATATAGAAGCCCTCCTTCTTAATTCCAGTATTTTTTATCAAAAGCCCTACAGGAAAGCGCCTCTCCGATATGCGAAGAATCAATTATTTCCTTCCCTTGCAAATCTGCTATGGTTCTTGCTGTGCGAAGCACCTTATGATACGAACGGGCGCTGAATTTCATCTTTTCAAACGCCATTCCAAGAAGTCTTTCTCCCTCTCTTGTACAAGTGCAGTATTTTTTTATCTGCTTTCCTGTCATTTCTCCGTTAAAACGGATGCCTTCCTTTTTGTATCGCTCCTTCTGTATATCCCTCGCCTTTTCCACACGAACCTTCATCTCAAAAGAACCTTCTCCTTTTTCCTGATCTGTCATCTGGGAAAAGGTAACTGCAGGAATATCTGTGCAAATATCAATTCTATCGAGAAGAGGACGACTGATCTTCCCAAGATAGTGGCTTACCTGACCAGCTGTACAAGTACACCGGTTCATATCCGGATAATATCCGCAGGGACAGGGATTCATGGCTGCCACAAGCATGAAGTTGGCCGGAAAATGATACGTACCTGAAGCCCTTGATAACACAATTTCTCTATCCTCAAGGGGCTGGCGAAGTGTTTCAAGCGCTGCTCTCGAAAACTCCGGAAATTCATCAAGAAATAAAATTCCTCTATGAGAAAGCGTAATTTCACCCGGTCCTGGATTTCGCCCTCCTCCCGTAAGTGCCTGGGGAGGGCTTGTATGGTGTGGATTTCGAAAAGGACGCTTTAAAATAAGAGGCGCTTCTTCTGACAAAAGACCTGCAATACTGTAAATTTTCGTAAGCTCCATTCCCTCCTCTTCAGTAAGGTCCGGCATAATTGTGGGAATTCTTCTTGCAAGCATCGTTTTGCCAGCTCCCGGCGGTCCTATAAGAAGAATGTTATGAAATCCTGCCGCTGCAATCTCCGCTGCTCTTTTTGCCCCTTCCTGTCCCTGAATCTCTTTAAAATCTTCTGTTTTTTCATCTATTACTTTACACATCTCCTCCTGACCCGCAAAATGCTTTTCCGGATTTTGAAGAAAAAGCATCATTTCTTTTAATGTCCGTACTCCTATCACTTTTATATTTTTTACAAGAAGTCCCTCTTTTAAATTCCCTGAAGGAATGACGCAGAAGCGAAGCCCTGTCTCTCCTGCATGGATCACCCTTGGCAAAATCCCGGAAACAGGGTGGATTTCCCCATTTAAGCTCACCTCACCCACCATCATCACGTCTGTTAAAAGCTCCGGCTTTAACATACCGGAGGCTGCCAGAACTGCAGCTGCAACCGGAAGATCAAAGCCTGCACCCTCTTTTTTTATATCCGCCGGAACAAAATTTACGGTAATCCTCCTTGGCGGAAGGGCAACTCCACTGTTTTTCAGAGCTGTGCGCACTCTTTCCTGCGCTTCTTTCACCTGGGCAGATGCATATCCCACCATAGTAAAAGAAGGCAGTCCATTGCTCACATCCGCCTCTACCTGGATGGGGCAGACCTCCATTCCGAAAATAGCAGCCGATAACACACTTGCAAACATATTCCTCCCTTCTTCAGACTCTGCCCGACAGCAGTCTGAGCGATCAAAAAATAAACTATGGAAAAACAGACAGGAACCTGCCTGCGAGAAAGTAATTGAAATCTGATTTTAGTATAGTCCATTTTGCTCTGTATTGCAATAGTGCAAATCGTTCTGTTTTATACTTTTCTGAGAAAGAGGTGAAAATATGAAATTTCAGCGTATTCAGGATATGCGGACAGACGCGGACCTGTCACAGAGAGAGCTAAGTGAGATTCTTCATATCAGCCAACGTTCTTACTCCCATTACGAAACCGGCTCCCGCAATATTCCCATAGAGATGCTTATCCGCCTTGCAAATTATTATGACACAAGTATTGATTATCTTGTGGGCAGAACAGATGTAAAAAAAGCGTCCCAAAAAACAAAAAAAGAAAATCCCGGTCTCTGAGTCCGGGATTTTCTTTTTATTTGCCTTCGTTTCTCTTTTTCTCTTCCCACTGAGCGATTTTGCTTACATTTGCGCTTTCATATTCATTAAAAATCTGATCCTGCTTTGCATCAAACTCTTCCGGCGGAACCGTCCCCTGATACCAGGACTTTCCATTGAAATAATCGGCAATCCTCTCTGTGACGAACATTCTTCCGCGTCTTGCATAAATTTCGTTTTTGGCAAGCTCCAGCTCTTTTGAGGAGTATCCGGAAATCTCCTCGTCTGTGAGATACCGGGTATTGCTTTCAGGGAAAATATAATCCCCCTCTGCTTTTTCTGTTTCTTCCGGCTTTTTCTCCGGTTTTTCTTCCGGTACAGGTGTGGCAGTCGGCTCCGGTTTTGGAGCTTCCTTTTTCTCTCTTGTAAAAAGGCCGCTTACTTCAGGGCTTACGGCTGTTCCTTCCGCTCTCGCCTCTGTCCGGATATTCACATATAAGTTCCCTCCGTCAAAAGTAAGGCTTCCTGCCGCGCTGCTTCCAAAAGAATCATTAAATGAAAAAGTTGCCGCATTTCCTGCTACCTCTGCTGTTACATCCGCCTCACATACATGGGCACCGTCCGCTCTGTTTGCCTGGCTGAAAGAAAAAGAAACGCTTTTATTGCTGATATTATAAATATTAAGACTTACCAGTCCGTCTGCACTGTACCACGTATTCCAGTAATCATCAGGATTAAAGGTTGCCCTCATGGTGATCACCGGTGTAGGAGTCGGTGTTGCAGTCGGTTCCGGAGTCGGTGTTGCAGTAGCTGCCGGAGTCGGTGTCGTCTTTGGCATCTTTTGCAAAATCTCCAGCATCTCCTGCTTTTCTTTTTCTGCTACTATATGTTTTTTATAGCTGCTTATGGCAACTGCTGATATTCCCAGTATAAAAAACAGGGCTATTGATATTATAAGAAGTATTTTTAATCTCTCTTTTTTTCTTTTCATACGGTATCACCTCTGTATTTATTATACTGGTCTGCATCGGACTTTCTGTAATTATTCCTTTCCGCTCCAGCAGTATGTACACAGTTTACACGGTTCAATATCAATGGACTTTACAAGATCGTCCAGACGGTGATATTTCAGAGAAGTAAAGTTTAATTCCTTGCGAATGTCCTCCAGCATCTCCTTATAATTGGTGGAATCAGGATTTGCATAATCTGCCAGAATTTTGGCGTCTACATTTTCTCCTTCTCTCTTTAAAATCGTCCTTCTTGTAATCAGATCCAACTCTGATTTAGAACGTGAAAAGTTCAGATACTTACAGCCGAAAAGAAGCGGCGGACACGCCGGACGGATATGTACTTCTTTTGCTCCGTTGCTGTACAGGAAATCCGATGTTTCACGAAGCTGTGTTCCGCGCACAATAGAGTCGTCGATCATAAGAAGACTCTTGCCCTTAATAAGACGATGTACTGGTATCAATTTCATTTTTGCGATCAGACTTCTCTGGCTCTGCTGTGTCGGCATAAAGGAACGTGGCCAGGTAGGTGTATATTTAATAAATGGGCGGGCAAACGGAACACCGGAACGATTTGCATATCCAATGGCATGTGCAATACCGGAATCCGGTACACCTGCTACAATATCCGGATTTACTTCTCCCATATCTCTCTGTGCCAGCATATCTCCGCATTTATAACGCATCTCTTCCACGTTTACGCCTTCGTAAGTAGATGTTGGATAGCCATAGTATACCCACAGGAAAGAACAAATACGCATTTTTTCTCCCGGTTTCTGAAGTGTTTCCACACCTTCCGGCGTTACTGCAACAATCTCTCCCGGTCCCAGTTCTTTTACATCTTCATATCCAAGATTTACATATGCAAAACTTTCAAATGATACACAACAGGCATCTTCTTTCTGTCCTATAATAAGCGGTGTTCTTCCAAGCTTATCTCTCGCCGCAATCAGCCCCTTCGGCGTAAGAATCAGCATGGTCATGGAGCCTTCAATCATATCCTGCGCATAGCGGATTCCCTCGATCATGTTTCCTTTCTGGTTGATCAGAGATGCCACCATCTCTGTAGGATTTACACTTCCTCCGCTCATTTCCAGGAAATGTGTGCTGCCGTTTTTAAAAGAATGTGCAATCAGCTCATCCATATTGTTGATTTTTCCAACAGTTGTAATAGCAAAATTTCCCAGATGAGAACGAACAAGAAGCGGCTGAGGTTCATTGTCGGAAATACAGCCAATTCCCAGATTTCCCTCAAGCTCTGCTACATCCCGGTCGAACTTTGTACGGAAAGGTGAGTTTTCAATATTATGAATCGCGCGGTCAAATCCTTTTTTTTCATCGTAAACCGCCATTCCTCCCCTTCTCGTCCCAAGATGAGAATGATAATCAATACCAAAAAACAAATCCAGAACGCAACTGGATTTTGAAGCTACTCCAAAAATTCCACCCATTTTTTTGTCTCCTTTTTTTTTGTTTCCTCCCTTTTGGAGGGTGATGATCATACGCTACAATTATATAGAACACCATTTAATAAGTAAAGACATTTTTCACTTTTTCTTTTATGCTCCCTTTTCTATATGCTTCAAGAAGGGATTTCAGCTCTTCTATTCTTACTTTTAAAGCTTTCCCTGTATCTGTATCACCCACAAGCTGTCTCTGGGACGTATAACGTACTGCCACACGATTTGACACAATATCGCTCTCTTTTGAAACTGCCTCCTCAGCAGAGGAAAACGGCTCGTGAGCGCAGAGCATTAATCCATAGGAATTATAAATAAGGGTATAGCCGGCGATTCCCGTTACTTTTCTATATGCCTCGGAAAATCCGCCGTCTATCACAATGACGCGTCCCTCACATTTTACAGGGCTTTCTCCCTCGCTCTGATGTACCGGAACATGACCGTTAATAATATGTCCTCTCTCAGGGTCAAGCCCAAACTCACGAAGCATATTTCCCACAACCTCCGGATTTTCCAGAAGACGGTAATACGCGTTCTTCTTCTCTTTTTTTGCTTCTTTATCTGCAATAAAATATCCCTCGAAAGTCGCCATCTTATCTTTCCCAAAAAGAGGCGAATTGGGAGCTGCCCAGATATACCAGAGAATATCTCTGCTTTTCTGAAGTTCACCCTCTTCCAAAGAATAAAAGGCTCTTCTTACATACGCTTCCAGAACATCATAAAGCTGTTTTCCCTTATATGTTTCTCCGTAAACATTCACTTCCTTCAAACTTCCATCCTCATTAAGAGGAATGCTTCCGTGAAACAGAAGATTTCCGTTATAAACCTTGTATAATCCCCCTTTGTCCAGAAGGAGACGCACATGATCCTGAAGCCTTGTACAATTTCGAAATGCCCATTCCATGCGCTCCATAACCTCCTGTTCTCCTACTGTGAGAGCATACGGTTCTTTTGGATCGATCGTGGGAAATACGTTATCGCGAAGAGAATACACCGTCCCGTCTGCCATAGTGATTTCTCCCTTGTCGTAATCAATTCTGTGAAGCAGACATCTGTCATCCATTTGATATTCCGGATTTCTCATAAGAAGCTGCCCTTCCAGCTTAAACTGCATAATAGAAATTGCCTTGTGCATTTTCCGTCCAAGTTCTTTTTCCAGAGAACTGTACCCGTCCTCATCTCCTTTTACCGGGAAAAACTGACAGGAATCCTCTTTATATGCCTCCATTGCAAAAGTAGCAAGGGGCATCATGTTAATTCCGTATCCGTCCTCCAGAATATCGAGATTTCCGTAGCGGAGGCTGTTTCGGATCACTGTAGCAATGCAGGCTTTCTCTCCTGCCGCTGCCCCCATCCACACAACATCATGATTTCCCCACTGAATATCAAGAGAATGGTACTCCATAAGTTTATCCATAATAAAGTGGGGACCTGGTCCTCTGTCATAAATATCTCCCAGAATATGAAGATGATCTACAACAAGCCGCTGAATCAGCTCTGCCAGAGCAATAATAAAGTTCTCAGCTCTGCCAATCTGAATGATGGTATTTACAATAGCATCATAATACGCCTCTTTATCCAAAACCTCCACTTTTTCTGTAATCAGCTCTTCTATTACGTAAGCATAATCCGGAGGAAGCGCTTTTCGAACCTTGGATCGCGTATACTTGGAAGCTGTTGTTTTACAGATTTCAATGAGGCGGTACAAAGTGATCTTATACCAGTTTTCCATATCCTCCTCTTTCTTTTTCACAAGGGAGATTTTTTCTTTTGGATAATAAATAAGGGTGGCTATCGCTCTCTTATCCTGGTTGCTTAACGTATGTCCAAAAACATCGTCTATTTTTTTCCGCACAGCGCCGGAACCATTTCGAAGCACATGGGAAAATGCCTCGTATTCCCCATGAATATCCGAAAGAAAATGCTCCGTTCCTTTGGGCAGATTTAAAATTGACTGAAGATTGATAATCTCTGTAGAAGCCTTTCCAATAGTTGGATAAAGCTCTGCCAGACGTTCTAAATACCGCAGTTCTTCTTTCATAAATCCTCCTGTTTTGTCAGCCTGTAAAGTCAAAAAGTGACATCTGATTCGACTGTGGAATATCTCCAAATAAATGCAGATCATCCATCAAATCAATTACGGTTTTACTTACCTTTGTCCTGTCGCGGAAGTCGTCCTTGGAAAGAAATTTTCCCTGTTTTGCCGCCTCCACAACCGCATCTGCCGCCTTGTCTCCAAGACCGTCTATAGTATCCAAAGACGGCATCAGTTTTCCGTCAATAATCTGGAAACGATGCGCCTTTGCCGTATATAAATCAATGGGAAGAAACTCAAAGCCGCGGGCATACATCTCCTGTACAATACGCATATCTTTTAATGTATCCTGTTCTTTTTTGGAAGCTTCATCTCCTTTTTTACGGATTTCTTCCATATAAAATTCCAGTCTGTCCTTTCCCATACACATAAGCTCATAGGAAAAAGCAGTGGCACGTATGCTGAAATAAGAAGCGTAATATGCAAGGGGATGAAATACCTTATACCATGCAATGCGATATGCCATCATAACATAAGCAGCCGCATGCGCCTTGGGGAACATATATTTAATCAGCTTACAGGACCAGATATACCAGTCTGGAACATCATGCTCTTTCATGGTTTCTATCCACTCGTCACGAAGACCTTTTCCTTTTCGGACACTTTCCATGATGGTAAAGGCAAGCCCACTCTCCACACCTTTTCCAATGAGATAAATCATAATATCATCTCGTGTACAGATTGCTGTGGAAATGGTTGCTTTTCCTTCCTGGATCAACACCTGCGCATTTCCAAGCCATACATCCGTTCCGTGGGAAAGCCCAGCAATACGCACAAGATCGGAAAAGTATTTTGGTTTTGTATCAATTAACATCTGCATGGCAAAATCAGTTCCAAACTCCGGGATTCCAAGGCATCCAAGCTTACAGCCACCAATATCCTCCGGTGAAATTTTAAGGGCTTTTGTACTTGCAAACAAAGACATTACGTCCTTCTGGTCAAGAGGAACTGTCCTTGCGCTGATACCGGTTAAATCCTCCAGCATTCGGATCATGGTGGGATCATCGTGTCCCAGTATATCAAGTTTCAGCAAGTTTCCATCGATGGAGTGGTAATCAAAGTGGGTGGTAATAATATCGCTGTTTACATCATTTGCCGGATGCTGTACAGGAGTAAATTTTTCAATTTCCTCCCCTTTTGGAAGAACAATGATTCCTCCGGGGTGCTGTCCTGTTGTACGGCGCACTCCGGTACATCCCTGAACAATTCGGTTAATCTCGCAATAACGCTTATGAACACCCCGCTCCTCAAAATAATTCTTCACATAACCAAAGGCTGTCTTTTCCGCCAGCGTACCGATAGTTCCCGCCTTAAAGGTCTGCCCTTTTCCGAAAATCACTTCCGTATAGCGATGTGCGTTTCCCTGATATTCTCCCGAAAAGTTAAGGTCAATATCCGGCTCCTTATCTCCCTTAAATCCAAGGAAAGTTTCAAACGGAATGTCAAACCCTTCTTTATATAACTTCTCTCCGCATACCGGACAGATTTTATCCGGCATATCACATCCTGCCATTCCGGCATATTTTTTTACTTCCGGCGTGTCAAATTCGCTGTATTTGCACTTCGGACAAATATAATGAGGAGGAAGGGGATTTACCTCTGTAATTCCCGACATAGTTGCCGCAAAAGAAGAACCGACAGAACCACGGGATCCCACAAGATAACCGTCCTCATTTGATTTCCATACAAGTTTCTGGGCAATAATATACATTACGGCATATCCATTTGAAATAATGGAGTGCAATTCCCGCTCCAATCTGTCTTCTACAATCTTCGGAAGAGGATCTCCATAAATTTCATGCGCCTTATCGTAACATATATTCCTTAAATCCTGATCAGAATTTTCGATAACAGGAGGAAATTTATCCGGATGGATCGGCGAAATTTTCTCAATCATATCTGCAATTTTATTTGTATTCGTAATGACGACTTCCTCCGCCTTTTCGCTTCCCAGATACGCAAATTCCTCCAGCATTTCCTCTGTGGTTCTAAGATAGAGCGGAGCCTGATTATCTGCATCGGAAAATCCGTTTCCGGCCATAATGATTCTTCTGTAAACCTCGTCCTGAGGATCCATAAAATGTACGTCACAGGTGGCGACAACCGGCTTTTTAAACTGCTCTCCAAGCTTTACAATATTTCTGTTTATCTCCTTTAAGTCCTCTTCGGAATGCACCATATCGTTTCTCTCATCCGCAATCATAAACTGATTGTTTCCAAGAGGCTGGATTTCCAGATAATCATAAAAATTTACGAGACGTGCAATTTCCTGCTCCGGTGCATTTCGAAGGATTGCCTGATAGAGCTCTCCTGCCTCGCAGGCACTTCCGATGATCAGCCCTTCCCTGTACTTCTCAAATACGCTTTTCGGCACGCGGGGACGTCTGTGGTAATATTTCAAATGAGACTGGCTTACCAGTTTATAAAGATTGATTCTTCCCGTCTCATTTTTTACAAGAATAATAGCATGATAGGTAGGAAGCTTTTTAATCGTATCGGAAGAAACAGCCCCCTGGCGATTCAGTTCCTCCACGTCATAAATATCACGCTCTGCACACATTTTTACAAATCTCACAAAGATTTCCGCAGTACATGCCGCATCATCCACCGCTCTGTGATGATTTTCCAGTGAAACACCCACCGCCTTTGCTACCGTATCCAGCTTGAAACGGTTTAAGGCAGGAAGAAGAAAACGAGCCATTCCTACTGTATCCACATATGTAAAATCCGTAGATATTCCCTGACGTTTACAATTCTCTATAATAAAGCTCATATCGAAATCTGCATTATGTGCCACCATAACTGCGCCCTTACAGAAGTCTATAAACTCCGGCAGAACCTCCTCAATCACAGGCGCATCCATCACCATTCCGTCATTTATGCTTGTAAGCTGCTCAATCCGGAAAGGAATCGGAACTTTCGGATTTACGAAAGTGGAAAATCTTTCTGTAATTTCACCGTTTTCTACACGGACTGCACCGATTTCTATAATTTTACAGGTAAGAGGAGAAAATCCTGTTGTCTCTATATCAAAGACAACAAAGGCATCGGAAAGCTTCTGCCCTTTTCCGTTTGTAACCATACCTTTTAAATCATCAACAAGGTACGCCTCCATCCCATACAGCACCTTAAAATCAGATTCTTTCGGAACACAGCCTCCCCATGCATCAAAACAGTGATTGGCTTCCGGGAAAGACTGCACCACTCCGTGGTCTGTAATGGCAATTGCCTTATGCCCCCACTCATATGCTCTCTTTACGAGAGCCTTTGCATCCGTGACTCCGTCCATATCACTCATTTTTGTATGGCAGTGGAGCTCTACTCTTTTCTGAGGGCTGGTGTCCATTCTTGTTGTTGTAAAATCTGCGATTTTCTTAATTCCCCAGATAGAACCAATTGTAAGCTCACTGTCAAAACGGTCAATGGTAGTAACGCCTCTGAGTTTTAAAAACGCTTTCTTTTTTACGTGTTCCGTCACTTCCGGAACCTGTTCGTTTCGAAGAAACATTTTTACTACAATGGTATCTGTAAAATCTGTGACAGGGAAAATGAGAATGGTCTTTTCATTTCGTATTTCCCTTGCCTCCACATCAAGAACCTGTCCCCTGATAATGACTTCTCCCATTTCTCCTGTGATAGATTCCAGAGGAATTGCCTCTCCCTCAAAATCTCTTCCATAGATAACGTCCGGATTGCTGTCCCGGCGAAAGCCTCCGCGGAAATCTCCTTTTTGTGCCTTCTTTTCGAAAGTCTTTTTCTCCGGACTGCCGGCATTCTTTTCCTTTTTGCCATCTTTTCCGGAAGATTTTTCCTTTTTCTTTTCTTCCTCTTCCGCTTTTTCCCGGGCACGCACTCCTGCATTTTTCAGTACATTTTCCACTTCCTGCTGAATTTGAAGAACTGCATTTTTTCGGTATTTACTCTCCTCTGTCTCCTCAAATTCCATCTCCACTTTCAAATCCATTCCGCATCTCTCGCAAAACACTTTGTGCAGATATTCTACAAGAATCTCACTTTTTTCCCTGGCTATCACAGAATCAGGAAGCACCATCCGAAGAATGTTATCATCCGGAAATTCTATGTGCGAACGCTTAAAGAGATTGTATTCCAGCATATTGTAATTGCGCAGTTCAAGCTCCATGCTTCCCCTATATGCTTCCAGAAAATTCTTCGGCGTATACTGCCTGGAAAGAATAAACTTTTCAATGACAGTTACCGTAATCGCAATTCCCGGAAAGCACTGTCTTTCAATCTCTTTTTCCAGTTCAAAGAGATGTTTTTTGTGAATCCATCTCTCACTCTTTACATAGACACGAATATGCGTTTTTGCCGGATTGCAGGATACCTTTGTAACAGATACCATATCAAGAAGCTCTTCCAGCTTTTCATTTACCTTTAAATGGGGAAACACATCAAAAAAGTCTTTTTCCATAAATGATTCTTCCTTTACTTCCAATTTAGAAGCTCTGCTCGCAGAGTATTAAGAAGCTCTGATTCCGGCACTTTCTTTATAATCTCTCCCTTTTTAATAAGAAGTCCCACACCTTTTCCGCCTGCAATTCCTATGTCCGCTTCCTTTGCCTCTCCAGGTCCGTTTACTACACAGCCCATCACTGCCACCTTAATATCAAGAGGAATATCCTGTACCATTGTCTCCACCTGATTCGCGAGACCGATAAGGTCAATCTGGGTTCTTCCGCAGGTAGGACAGGAAACCACCTCGATTCCTCCTTTTCGAAGTCCCAGTGTTTTTAAAATTCTTTTTGCAGATTTGATTTCCTCAAGAGGTGCTCCTGTAAGGGAAACGCGGATAGTATCTCCAATCCCCTGAGAAAGAATCATTCCAAGACCCACTGCCGATTTTATATTTCCGGAATAAAGAGTTCCGGCTTCTGTAATTCCCACATGCAGCGGATAACTTGTTTTTTCCGCAATCAGCTCATGTGCTTTTGCACACATTAAAACATCTGAAGATTTAATGCTGATTACAAGATTATCATATCCTAAATCCTCAATAATTTTTACTTTATCAAGAGCACTCTCCACAAGCCCTTCTGCTGTCACGCCATTATATTTTTCCACAAGTTCTTTTTCAAGAGAACCGCTGTTTACACCAACACGAATGGGAATATTTCTTTCCCTTGCTGCATCTACCACCGCTTTTATTCGCTCTGTGCTTCCAATATTTCCCGGATTGATACGGATTTTATCTGCTCCGTTTTCCATAGCAGCAATGGCAAGTCTGTAATCAAAATGAATATCTGCTACAAGAGGGATATGTATCTGATTTTTAATTTCTCCAAGAGCCTTTGCTGCTTCCATTGTGGGAACTGCACAGCGGATAATCTCACATCCTGCTGCCTCCAGAGCCAGAATCTGTTCTACTGTCGCCTGCACATCTTCTGTCTTTGTATTCGTCATAGACTGAATCAGAATGGGATTTCCTCCTCCGATTTTTCTGTTTCCAATCTGAATTACCTTTGTATTATCTCTGTACATTCTTTTCCTCCTTTTCCAATTTATAATCTCTCGGAATCTTCAGCCCAGCAAAATCAAGGCTTGTAAATTCCTTTTTT
>UQJE01000039.1 GCA_900541345.1 uncultured Blautia sp. | reverse complement strand
TGGTTTGCTTTTTCCTTTTCATAGGTCATATATTGAAGCTGAAAAATATAATTCTCAATCTGCAAAATATTTTCCGGAATCTGAAAAAACGGTTCAAGGTAGTGTGAAAGGATACGTTCTTTTTCTTCCTTTCCTGCATGAGGCGCCTGCAACTGCAAAATAATTTTTTCTACCTCTTCCATAGACTCCTTATGAAAAGCAATACGGTACAAATCCTGTTTCTGCTCCCTGGTAAGAAAGGGCTGTTCCTTTTCGGCAGCTTCCAAAAGGGAAAATGTTTTTACCACATGTTCAAGTTCTGCCATTTACACACCCGCCTTCCGTTTCCGCATCAAAAGGATAATTTCCCTCATTTTTTTCATTCTCTCCGGTGAAGGGCTGTTCTCCATCACCTGAAAAATCTCTGCATCTGCCAGCCCACTTTCTACACACTGGCGGATTTCTTCCAACTGCTCTGCGGACAAGTTATATTCCAGGATTTTCTCTACCACACTTTTGGGTACTTTTTTTCCAAGCATGGCAATCCCAAGCAGCCGGCGCTTACTTTTTTGCAGCCCATCTGTTGTTTGTATGCTTTTTTCTTCCAATACTACTTTGGTTTCTCTGGAAGCAGCCTCTGTTTTTTCTACGTGTTTTTCTGCTTCTTTTTTCAGATCCTGAATTTCCTGTTCTTTCTTTGCCAGCTTTTCTTTTAATTCCTGTATATTTTTATCTTTGTATTGCAGGTTCTCATACAGGTCTTTAATCTCCTGGTTTTTCTCTTCAACAACATGCTCCTTTACCAGAGAGGACAAGGCTGTAAAACGGTCATTGCTTTCCCGAAACTGCTGAATGGATTGTTCCATGATCCCCATAAGGTTTTTCATATAAGAGCGCATTTCTTCATCTTTCGGAACTTCTTTTTTTGCCTTTGCTTCTTCCAGTTGTATCCGCATAGTCCGCATACGGCTGGCTGGCAGTTCATTTCCGGCATAGGTTTTCACCTCTTCCAGATCCAGCCCGTTTTTCAGGCCTTCTACGATTTCCCGTACCTGGAACTGGTTATAATTTCCTTCACACAAAAAGTCGATTTCCCCAATCCCTTCCATAAGTCCTATGATGATTGCTTTCATCACCGGGGCTTCCTGGTTGCTCTTAACAACCTTCTGAATATCCGAAACAGGAAGTCCAAAATCCAGGCCCATAGAAACTGCGTCCATCTGTTCTTCTTTTAAAACTTTCCGGCATTCTTCCAGATACCGTTGTCCTTCTACTGTCATTTACCCTCCTTTTCCTCTGCCTCTTGCAGACGGTTCCCTATTCTTTTCCTTCTGCTGTGCTTCCTGCTTTTCTTTTTCTTCCGCTTTTGCACGCAGGCGCTCTGCAATCCTTTTTTCTTTTAAGATGTTTTTCCGCTCAATCCGCAAACGCTCCTCTTTCTCAAAGAAATAAGCATCTGTCTGCTCTGCCTCAGACAAGGAATATCCCATTTCTTTTAACTGACCAAGAAGGTTTTGGTATAACTCATGATCCTGAAAAAATTCCTGATACCCTTCCTGATAAAGTTCTGCTTCCATCTGTTTTTCCTGCAGCTTATTGAAAAGCAGAAGCATTTCCTCATAAGGAAGTATTTCTTTTTGTAACTGCTTTCTTGCCCTGCTGTTTTCCCAAAGCTGTTCCTTTGCCGCATCTGAAATGGCTTTCAACTGCGCCTTATCCTGTATGCGATAAGCCGCCAGAAAATCAAATTCCTCCTGCAATTTTTTCAATTCCTGGATTGCCGCCCTGTATTTCCAGGTTTTAGAGTCTGCTATTGGTTTCCCCTGTCGGTACCTGCGAAGAAAACGTTCCTTCTGGTACCTGGTCAGATGCCGCTCCCGGTATGGGATAAACACATACGTCCATTCTGCCGGTATCTCCTCTCCGGTCATTTCCGGGATTGGAAGGCGTCCAAAACGCTGCTGAAGACTTTCCTCTGTATAATCTTCCCCTAGACGGTCCAGTCGCCTTGCCCTCCCTGCTCCGGGCTCCCGCACTGAAAGGCGCTTTTTTCCCCGCACCTCATATCCCATGCTGGAAAGATTTTCCAGAAATTCCTCATAAGAACCTGCGTCCTGTAATGCCTGGTCCACATCTTTTTTTATCCGCCTGTCCCGCTCAGAAAGAATGTTTTCTTCCTGTCCTTTTTGTTTGCGTTTCTCCTTCACCTCTTCCAGATCAAGGGTTGACAAACCATGCTCTTTGCATATCCGGTTGGTCAAAGGCTGAATGATGTTTTCCCAGTCCCCATTTCTATAATCGTATTTATATCCTGTAGTACAACGTACCGAATTAAAAATAATGTGCCCATGAATATGGTCCGTATCATTATGGACTGCATAAACTGCTTCAAAATCCTTACCAAGAAATTCTGTCACAAACTCCCCTAATACTTGAAAGGCTTCCTCTTCCGAAACCTCTTCTTCCTCAAACGAAAGAATGAAATGGTAGCCCTGCCTTTTATCCAGCTTTCCAAAATGACGTTTGGTATCTACCATCTGGGATAATGCCTGTTCGGGAATACAGTTATGCCCACAGACATAGCGGCCATCTTCTGTTTTCTCCGGGTTCATAATATAGCGAAGACCATTTGCCAGATGTTTTGCCGGATAACCCGTTTTCGCCTGTTTCATGTGCAGGCACTTTGTAATTGCCATAACCTACAGCCTTTCCTGCACCTGGCTTACCAGTGTTTTTATCTGCTTCAAAAATACATACAGACGGTGTTTATCTTCCCTGGAATAAAGGGCGCTGTTATTGTTATGGGTAATCTGGTTGATGTTTACACCAATCCGGTTGATTTCCTGGTTCATGCGTTCCAGCTCCTGACGAATTTCCGGGTAATCCCTGGGGCGGTTGGTAATCAGCATACGAAGATACTGGGAATCAGAAAGCCCCATCTTTTCTGCCTGCTTTTGTAACTCTTCCAGCTCCCATGAATACAGCCGGATTTCTTTTCTGCATTTCATTGTTTCTTTTTTCATGCTCCCCCATTCCTTATCTTTATCACATATTTCACCTGCCGATTTCTACTCCAACGCTATCTGCTGTCAACTCCTAAGACCTGCTATCGGTCACCGCATAACTTCCCGGTGTCCGGACTGGCTATGCCAGTCCTCTGCAAGATACGGATTTTACCGTACAAAATCCCATCTTGTTAGGGGGATATCCCCTAATACCCCGGATAATATAGATAGCAAAACGCAGATACTGATAGCAGTCCTGCGTCCCATATAAGGAAAAACTGATAGCAGTTTCAAACATCTGCTATCGGTTTTTCCATTTCCTGCTTCTGTTTCTGCTAACAAAACCCCAGTTCTGTTAGCAAATCTGCCAGCCTCCTGTATCTGATGTGACAGCAGTTCTTCCATTCTGCTAGCAACGCTTTTCCACAGACTACATGCAGGCTGCTCCTTCTTTTGCAATTTTTCTCTTTCCAACAAGTATGGGAAGACTCCTGAT
Source organism: uncultured Blautia sp. (assembly GCA_900541345.1). Taxonomy (GTDB): domain Bacteria; phylum Bacillota; class Clostridia; order Lachnospirales; family Lachnospiraceae; genus Blautia_A. The sequence continues at coordinate 18,385 of UQJE01000039.1, read as the reverse complement.
GGACCATTTGCTGCTTTGGGTTTCTCTTATGAAATTATTGGTTTACCTGTTCTTCCAAACGCTCCAATGCCTTTTCAAAAGCTCCAATCCCACTGAAAAAAGAAGAAAGCCGAATATCTTCAAACAGATATGGCATGGCTTTGTATAATTCCAGAAAAATATAGTACAGTACATCAACAACAATGGAATTTCCTGCCTGTTTGTAAAGCTGGCTGTTGCTTATGCCTGCTTCTTTTGCCTTCCAAAAATCCGTATCGGAAAATCCCATAAGGCGGAAGCACTCTAAAGGTGTCAGCCTACGGATACGGATCAAAGACTCCAAACGATATATATCGTTTGATGTGGTAAGCGTAGGGCAGAGTTCCCCATGCTCCTGTACCCTTCCCCGTTTTTCTACAGACGGATAGCTGAGATTTGCAACACCATTTTCCAAACATTCCTCATAACCTTTCTGTGTCTTTTGACGTACCAGAATGATATTATCTTTCTGTACAGAAGTAAGGGTATGGCAGACCTCTTTCTCTCCCAGTTCCAAGGTCTGCACAATCCTGCCTTCCGGATCGTACCTGCCCCGGATTGCCCCAGGGTACTTTTCTACAATCTTTGGCTGGTCATGCCCTGCCAGAACAGTACCGCAGCTTCCCAGCGGTGAATAAATGGTTCCACTTGAACCATAACCGGTATGAATATCCCCTACCTGTAAGATTTTTGGCTGTTGGCCTCCACCTCCGCAAGCAGTTACTGTAGGACAGCAGCCTTCTGGCAGATAAACCCGTCCAGTCTGTTCAAACATCCCTTTGATATTCCCGGCCCGCTTCACCCGGTTCTCCCGAAAAACCTTCAGGCTTTTTTCATCTGGCTCAAACAAGAGGGCCTTTCTCTCTTCCATATCTTCAATCAAACGGTGTACTTTTTCCTGGGACAGATAATATTTTTCCTCTACCGTATCCTCCAGAATATCCATAAGACACTGGAAGGACTCCAAAGGTTCCGGAAACTGGAATTTCCCATTATCCATTTCCTTCTGTATCAAAATCAGATATACCCTTTCCCTGTTCTGGGGTATTCCATAATACTTTGCATTAAGAACACTCCAATAGGTATGATATCCGTATTCATGCAGTTCTTCTTCAAACAACCGGAATGTGGTATCCCGGAACTTTTTTCCTACAATATTTTTCACATTTTCATAAATCCCCCATACTGGTTTTACTCCCCGTATCATACGGAGCCACTCCACCAGAAGGGAAGAACGTGTTTTATCAATATCATGGGAACCACACATGCTGCAGGTGTCCCTTTTAGAATAATGTACCTGCAGAGGGTTATACTCATGCCCGCAGCTTCGGCATTTCCAAACCGCCCCTGCCTGCTTACCTGCCAGGGAAAAATCCTGACAGGGGCTTCCGCCGCAGATCATGTTAAACGGTTCAATCTCCTTTTCGTCCACTTTTGTAATATCTCCCAGATTCAATGTTTCACTTGTACCATGAATCGCACAATAACTCTTTGCTGCATATTTATCAAACTCACAAAAATTCACCAAACTATATTTCATTCCTCATGTTTCATGAGGTGTAGCTACACATTTTACCTAGGATTACTCACTTATTTCCTCCTGTCTCCTAAATTTTTTTATAGTCTTCATGAGAAATCCACAGCTACAAACGAAATATCCATCTGGCATTACCTTACAATCATAGAATCACCCCTTCCCGTATCCAGAGTTTACCCTTCTGTCAAAAATTCTGTTGGTCTGCATCACCTCCTTTCCTACGCCCCCTTTTTCGGATTGGTTATTTCTTTCTCACCGCTCTTCTTTCCTGATGTCTGCCAGCACCCTGGACACATACACCTGCCTGGGTATCCCCATGCGGTATCCCTGCCGCTCATAGCTCTCTTCGATAAACTCAACCCGTACACGTCCATGCAGTTTCCTCTTTCCTATCCACTGCACTACTTTTTCCATCTCCGCTTCGCATTCGTCGATCTCCCATTTTTTGAAACATTCCTCATCATAGCTATTTTCCAAAAGAATACCCTCCTATCTTGCCTGTGCTATCTGGTATGGTACTATGTTCCTGTGTCCTACCATTTTTTCTATCTTTTGTATTTTTGTCTCTTTTGTTTCGGTAAGAAGCGCCCTTTCCTTTTCTACCAGGCTGGAAAGCTCCTGGTTTTCTTTTTTATACTGCAAAAAAGCGTTATAGTCTTTTCCCATAGGTGGAAGACGTACAAAAACCTCATAATTCATAAGGGTATATTTTCTTGCCAATTTTTTTACCGCTTGTCTGCCCGGCGGGTCATTATCCAGACAGAACTGTATATTCCTGATATGGGGATAGTCTTTTAAAAACCTTTCCAAAGGACCATCGGAAAGCATTCCAAGTACCAAAATATTACCCTGATAATCTCCCCGCAGTTCCATATCAGACATGGCATCAATCGCCGCCTCATATACATAGAGCGTATCACTGTTTCGGTCTACCAGATTAACTCCATAAGTTTTGTCATTCCCAGTAACATCTCCTTTAAAGGGTTTTCCGTATTTATCCAGGGTTCCTCTCTGGCTGGCAAAACGTGGGACACCTTCCGGGTCTTTTCCTACAAAAACCAGATTGTGATATTTTCCGCTTTCATATAAAAGTCCCTTTTTTATCCAGAAGTCAATTACCTGCTTTGACAGCTTCCTCTGCTTCATAAGGTATCCATATAACCGGCGGCTGGTTTCTGATTTTGGAGGCAGTACAAAAGGTTCTTTCGGTATCTCTTTTTTCTTCTTTGTATCTTTTGTCATTCCAATCTGTCTTTCCGGTTGACATTTTTGCATAGTTTCAGTACGGATATATCCGGCAAACTCCAGCAAATATTTGACTGCCTCCACAAAATCCATGTTTCTGAAATATTCCAGAAAATCAATGGTACTGCCTCCTACCCCCTGGCTAAACCGGCACCAGGAAGACCGGTTGAAGATCATCACAGAGTCCATGCCAACCGCCTGATAAAACCTGCCTTTTCTTTTCAGCGAAATCCCTATCTGCTCCGCCAAATCCACTAGATCCACTGCCTTTGCAATCTGAATTTCTTCAGCCGTAAATTTCCCCATAGTGCACCTCTTCATATTTCATATCCAGATAATGCGCCATTTCCGGGTGCAGAGCTTCAAAAGCAGTCAGGTAGCGGAAACAGGAACTATGCTCCCCCTGTCCGATACAAAATTCCCGCAGGCTCTTTTTTGAATACTGGGCCGGTTGGTTACACCAACGACTTAGGTTGATATACATTCCCTTATAAACCTCCGGTGCCCGTTCCCATGCTGCATAGCGCATCAAATAAGTCAGGCACTTATACCGCATCAAAATCTCAATCCGTATGAAAACATCCCGAATATCCTTTGCCCAAAAATCTGCTTTCCAGGTTCCTTCCCAGTCATAGCCGCACAGTACATACAGCTTAATTTTCTGGTAAGAAACTGGAATTACTTCCCGCAAAAGTTCCAATTTTCTTACAATAAGTTCCTGATCTTTGATATGGTCAAAGGCAAAAATCATACCATTATCCAATTTTCCTGATGCCAGAAGTTCCATCTGCCTTTTCTGCATAATCCGCAGATCCAACCCTTGCCGGAACTGAAAACGCCTGCCTGTTTCCAGGACACTGGAAAAGATTTTTTCCCACCCTGCACAGGCAAAAAAGTTATCGTCCAGAAAACATAACTTCTTTCTGGACGGATCATAAAATTCTTCCAATGGGCTTGCTGCTACTGCACCGGTGCTATTTTTGTTTACACAGAAACTACACTTCCGAAAACACCCCCTGGTAAGGAAGCCAATGGAATAGTCCGTATAAAATTGGAACTCCTTCTTCTTTTTCTCTCCTGCACTGTTTTCTTTTACCATCTGGTCATACAAATGATAGTCCGGTGTATGGTGTTCAATCGCTTCTGGAAGTACCGGTGCTTTATCGTAAAAAAATCCAGTCCCTCCATAAATGGTTGTTTCCCTCGTCAAAATATGTTCCGGCACGAAGGTATCCGTAAACACTTTTGATACATAGAGCCGGTCATATTCTCCAGCCTGGCTGTAATCCAAAAGAAGCTCTGTTTCAAATCCCCGCTCCTTCCAATAAGCGGAAATTTTCATACATGCCAGGTTAGGAAACCGGTGCCTTTTCCGGTATAAAAAATCTGCGTCTATAATCCCTATCCTCAACGCCTGCTCCTTTCCATACGGATACTTCCGGTTTTCTGTTCCTGGTGGGCAGCTTCCTTTCTTTCTTCCACTTCTTTTTCCCTGCTTCTTGCAGGACAATAGGATTTTCCATTTGCCTCCATGATTTCTGCAAACTCACAGATATGGAACACATTCCCCCCTACCTTTGTATGATATCCGTCAAGATAGGTACAAACCTGTTCTTTCCTTTTTCCGTCTGGGGATATGATCTCTATAGATTCACCGTCTGCTATGGTGAACAGGGTATGATAATGGCTGTCAATAAACCGTATTCTTTTTTTCTCTTCCATGCTTCTCACCTCATATTGCCAAAGAAAGGACAGCCGCAGCCGCCCTTTCCCAAGTTTAAAAAACTAATTTTTATTTCCTATGCCTTTTTCTGTAATAAAGTAAGCCTGCTACCATGCCTGCACTTACACCAAGAGCCAGCAAAGGCAGGAACCAGTTAGTATCATCACCGGTTTTTGGTCCCGGTTTGACGTTACCTGGTGTTTCCGGTATTTTTTTATTCTGGATTTCTTTTACCACTTCAATGACTGGTGTTTTATCATTCTGGTAGCTGAATACAATCTCCCACTCTTCTTCTGTCTTTTCATATCCTTCTAAGGCCACTGTTTCTTTCAGCACATAGGTAATCGGTTCTTTGAAAACACCATTTTCATAAGTTCCAATCGGAAGCAGGCTGGAAACTGCTTTTCCATCTTTCCCGGTCTTCAGGCGTTCCACTTCTTTACCGGTTTCCTTTTCCATGAGGACAAATTCTACTCCTTCCAGAGCCGCTTTACTGTCTGTATCTGTTTTTACAATAACCAGTTGTCCCATAGCACGCTCATCTTCCATCTTCACCTTCTGAATTTCTCCCGTTTCTTCTACTGTAAACTCCACGTCATTAGCCACAATATATCCATCAACTGCCGCTTCTTCATGCAGAGTATAAGTACCTACCGGAAGGTACTCAATCAGGTGTTCCTCTCCTGTGGTCCAGGACTCTACCACTTCCCCGTCCTGATCCAGAATCTGTAGCTTCGCTCCCTCAATTTCTTTTCCATCTGTAATATCTGTTTTGGAAATCGAAACTTTGGTATGGTCGTCCTCCATTTTCACTTTTTGTACGTCCCCTGTTTCTTCCACAACAAATTTCACATCTTCTGCCCGGACATATCCCTGTTCCGTAGGCGCCTGCTCTTCATGCAGTACATATTCTCCTGGTTCCAGTGCATAGACTACATGAGGTTCTTTCTTAGATACCCACTCTTCTACCACCTTTCCGTCCTGATCTAAAATCTGCATTTTTGCACCTTCAATTTCCTGTCCGCCAGTCAAATCTACTTTTGTAAATTCTGTAATGGTAGGCTGATTAGAAATTTCTTCTGAAAAAGCGAGAAGTTCAAGGGTCTGGTCTGTATAAGACGCATCAAATGAATACACCTCATCATTTGGCAGGTATCCCGGCTTATGCTCCACTTCCTGAATATAATATTTTCCATGAGGAAGATCTGCCTGAAATACCAGCTTGCCCTCTTCATCTGTTGTTCCCAGTTCAATCAGGGCATCTTTTTCTACAACTACTTCCCCGGCAGCATTTTTGATATTCTCCTGCGCATACAGCCCGAATACCACTCCTTCCAGCGGTTTTCCGGTTTCTGCGTCTTTCTTCAGAATACTCAGGGAAACTTTCTGTCGCTGATTGGTAAGTTCCATTGTTACATAATCCACTGCTACTTCCTGTCCCTTATATGCAATTTCAAATTCTTTTGCTTCCGGGTCAAGCACGCAGTTCTGACCTGCCTTTTCTTCCACTACATAGTATTTTCCGATAGGAAGATTATTCAGGACTGCCTTTCCTTCTTTATCTGTTACCATACGGGCTACCAGGGCATCTTTTTCATATTTTACAATGCGGTTTCCTGCTTCGTCTTTCTGTCCGTCCGGGGTATAAATGGTTTCCTTTGCATGAATGGCAAATTCTGCACCTTCCATATTCCCTTCTTCATAGTCAAATTTATAACCTTTCTCTTTTTCCATGACTTCTTCCCCGGTGAAGAAACTGCTTACCTGATTTACGAAACCTGCTACACCGTTTTTCATCTTCGTCAGGAACTTTTCTTCTACTTTAGAAGCACCAGAAAGTTTTTCTCCCTTTTTATGGATTGTAAGGCTTCCTACTGCTTCATCATTATACTGTTCAATGACAACAATAAATTTACCGGTTTCCTCTTCTACCTGGTGTACAGTATCAGAATCTACGGTAATAGTGATCGGCGCTTTCTTTGCCTCCTGGTATGTGCCTCCGTCTGCAACTTCATTCAGTGGAACTTCCTTTCCGTCTTTTAAGAGGGCATTTTCAAATCCTACCTGTACATAATTTTCCGGCGCTTCCACTTCTTCAATCCGGTAAGTGCCACATTTTAACTGCTCCGGTGTAATCAGGTATCCCTCTTCGTTGGTCCTGAACACAGATACCACTTCTTTTTTCGGATATCTTACGATCATTTCCACATATTTTTCTGCTTCCACATCATAAATCTTATAAGCTGCACTGTTATCCAGCACCGGCTTCTGCGTCTGGGCATCTTTTTTCACAATCTTGAAGTAATACTGCAAAGGACGGTCATCAAACACACGCCATACCTGGGGTTCCCGGCTGTCTTCTGAAATCTGTACGATAAATGGACGAATCCCTTTTAAATTTTCCGGAACTGTAGACTCAAACACCACATAGGTTCCATAAGGAAGTTCTGGACTCTTTAAATATCCTTTCTTATCTGTAAACAGCTCTGGTACCGTAATCTTTTTACCATTCTCCCAATAAGAAGCGGTTTCGTCTTTGCTGTAATCATAGGTGATAAAATCTTCCGGGGTATAATAAGAACCATTTCCCGGCTTCAAACTTCCATCTTTTACACCAGACAGCTCACTGATGAGGAATACCTTAAATCCAGCTCCTTCTACCAGTTCTGTTTCTGTCTGCTCCCCGTCTTCTGAGATCTTGATAAGCTGAAAGGCCTGTTTCTTTACAGTTTCCTTTACAGTTACTTCCCGGTGTACAATCTGTACCTCCTGTCCTTCATACGAAACCTCTACGGGATACTCTGTTTCATCTAACAGATACCCTTCTGCCGGCTCTATTTCTTTCACGAAATAATTTCCAAGATACAGGTTTTTGAAATCTACAGTTCCTTCACTGGAAATCGTACCCTGCGCTACAAGTTCCCCTTTTTTATGGACAATCCCATCTTTCTTATTGGGGTGTTCAATATCTTCTGCAGCATATAATCCGTATTTTGCCCCTACTAAGGTTGCGTCACCCTGGGAAATAAATCCCTGGGAATCCTGATCAATCTTACTTACATGAACTTCTCCCCGTACTTCCTCATTTTTAAAATCATGAGAAAAAGTATATGTGTAGGTGCTGTCGTCTTTATATTCATAGAAGAAACGATACACCTCATCTGTCATATAATACTTATCCGGTGCCTGGATTTCTTTTACGCTGTAATGGAAATTCAAAGGAATATCTGCATGGAACACAGCCATTCCTTCCCTGTCGGAAACAGCACGTTCCACCAGGCTTCCCTTTTCTACAAGAACCTTTCCGTCTGCCGCTGTCAGGTCTTCTTCTGCATACAATCCAAACGTCGCACCCTCCAGGGTAACGTCATCATGTTTCGATTTTTTCACTACATTTACGGAAATCTCCGGTCTTGCATTGGTAAAAGTGGTTTCCCCCTGGGATAACTCTACATTCTGTCCTGCATAGGACAAGGTTACAAACTGGGTACGTTCCTGTTCTGTTTTTCCAATCACCAGATTTTCCGGTGCTTTCTGTTCTACAACCTTATATTTTCCAAGATACAATTCTTTGGAAACAGCACTTCCATCTTCCCCGGTTGTCAGACTTTCTACCAGATCCCCTGCTTTATGCACCTTCGTCACTTTATCCTGGCTGTAAATATCCTCTGCCGCATAAATGTTATATTCTGCCCCTGCAAAGTCCGCATTTCCATATACAAAAGTCAGGTTCCCCTCTTCTCCGGTTACTCCTGTCAAAACTTCACCTTTTTTACGGATTGTGATTTTTCCTTTCTGCTCTTCATTCGTCACTGCAACAGAAGTTGTTTTTCCTGTTTCCAGCTTCACGTTAAAAGACTCTGTATTCAGCTTATATCCTTCTGGAACAGAAATTTCTTTTAAGTATACCGTATCCTGGGTTTTCGGAAGCTCCACCTCAGAAGTACCGTTGCTGTCTGTGGCCGGCATCTGCACAAGAAGATTTTTACATGCACTGTCTGCATAAATACCAAAAACAGCGCCGGACAGATTTACTTTACTGTTCTTATCTTTTTTTGTTACCTTTACCCTTGCCAGATCCAGCCACTTCACCGTAAATTCCACAGAAGCACTTTCTTCTTCAAAAAATGCCCCATATCCAATATCCTGAGATCCAGAGCCAGTAGATAATACCAGGGTTTTCCACTGGGTTCCCATCTGCCCTTTCAGTTTACCGCTGTTCCATGTACCGGTTACCGTTTTCGGAGCAGTGAAATAAAATGTGGTATTTCCACTGATTTTTACCGTTCCTGTCTTCTTTGTGCTTCCACTATGGTAAGTCACATTCTCTGGCATTTTTAAAGTAATATAATTTCTATGGTCCCCTTTTAAGGTAAACTCTCCGGTACGCTGTTCCTTTCCACTCTCATAAGCCTTTGTTTCCTTTGGGGATAACGTGATTGCTGCTGTCGGAGGTGCTTCCAGGCTGTAAATATGTTGGATATATCCCCATACGCCGCTTGCCTTAATGTCTTCAAAGGTACAGCCATAAAAACCGTCCATGCCACAATAAGAATAAGCGGCAGCTAAATGCGTAAAAATATACTTCGTCTTCCAGTCAAAAGAGGGCATATACTCCCCGGTAATATCCCCAGGACCACCATATCCATAATAAAGAACTTTCTGCAATTCCGGGTTGCTTTCAAATTCATTTGCTACATAATCCGAGGTCGGCGGGGAAGCCTTCATAGACTCCAGACAATATGCTACATGGCCATTTACAGTGAAATAGGAAGTAGAATAGTTCCCCACGTTAGAAGGGTATGGGATTTTTTCTCCCTGTACCAGATGTACATTGCTTCCTTTTTGCTGCTCCATTGCTGCCGGAACAACCGATAAGAACATTCCCTTATCCTCTTTTGGTGTCAGATCAATCAACTCTGCCCCTGCATCTGGCATTTCCGGTTCTTCCGTCAGTACCTCCGGTATCTCCGGGTCAGGGTCCGCCTCACCGTCCTCACCGGAGCCATCTTCGGTATGCTGGCTTACTTCTCCCTGGGGTTCCTGTGTGCTGTTTTCCCTTGCTTCTACCACAATTCTTCTCATAATCTGATAGGAAGGGTTTCCGCTTAACGGATCAACACAATAAAATACCTGGTAAGAACCTGGGGTATTGAAATCAAAAGAATTGCCGGAGTCCCCTTCTGCTTTCAGAAACGTTACCTTTACTTTTTCATCATTTTTCTGAAAACCCCTGTAATCTGTTTCCAGGTCAAAGGGCTCTCCTGCTTTTATGGTAAGGTCCTCTGCATACACCAGTTCTTCTTCTGTCAGTTGCTCCTTTACCTCTTCCAACTCCGGTAATGTTTCCGAAGCAGCCTCCTCCTGTTTTACTTCCTGTATCTGTGCATGTTCCTCAGACTGTTCAGAAGCCAGTGCGGTGATCCCTGTATTGAGTAACGTAGAACAACTAAGAAGAAGTGCCAGCGTCCCAGCCAGCAGCCTTTTCTTTTTTCCTTTCATCATAGCTTTGCTCCTTTTCATTTTTTCGTCAAAAAAAGCAGGCCACACAAGCCTGCTTTCCATTTTCTATCTTCTTTTTTCTATCATTTGTATACGGTCTGTCCCGTATCCAATGCACCTGTCAATCCCCTTTCTATTCCCTGCTCCCTGCATGGAACACTGCCAAAACAAGCTGCAGAACCAGCAGAAACAAACATATTACCAGTTTCCCTATCAGATACAGCAGTTTCCCCACTGCAATGAAAATCCCTTTTACAACTTCCCATACACTTCTTCCTACTGCCATATCTTTTTCCTCCTTATTCTTCAAATGCCCCATAAAATTCCGCAAACCGTAAATCTTTTTCCATACAGGCTTCTTCCTTTTCCCTGTCCTCTGCTATCGCTCCACCGTCAGAAAGTTCTCCCTGAACTGCCTTTTCCAGCACACCTAGCTTCTCAAAGGCTTCTTCCTGTGCCATTGAAACCGCTTCTTTTACGATTTTACAAAATTGTTCTTTCTGGTTCTCCAGAAGGGTATTTAATAGTTTCATCTGCTGTACTTCTTCTTCCTGCTGTAGATACTTGGCAAAATAAACGATTGCTTCTGCTATAAAGTCGTCTTTTGTCTTGAAAATATCTTTGTTATACTCCTTCAGATACCGATAAGCCTGATGATGTACCGGTCTGCTTTTATACAGCCGCAGTGAAGTTGTATATACTTTTTCCGTATCCATAAGTTTTCACTTCCTATCATGCTGTCCGCATTTTCCTCTGTTTTGCCCGGATAATACTTTTCACTGCTTCTTCACAGCCCCTTGCATTGGCATGTATATCTGTTACAAACTGTACATCTTTTCCCTCATTGGCTCCAAAATGCTCCACAATGGAAGAACCGCCGCCCATAAACACCATTTTGGTCAGATCCAGATTATAATGGTTTGCCTGTATGATACCATAAATTTCCTCTGCGTAGGACTTCAAACAGTTTTTTATGACGTCCTGATACTGCTTCGGGCAGTCATAGCTTCCTGTCCTCATAAATGCTTCTGTAATATATGCCGGTACCCCTGCCCCTGTTTTGGCAATGGCTTCCTCATTGACTTTTCCGATACAATACAGAGCTGCCTTATCTGAAATCGAATACTTCCCGTCCGGCATTCCGTCAACAAACTCTACCAGGTCGGTAGTCCCTCCACCAATATCTACTAAAAGGCAATAACCGGGAACCGCTTCTAAAAGCGTATGGATTACCACATGCCCCTGCATAAAAACAAACACATTTTCCAACGACACATGATAATGTACCCCTTCATAACGGAAATGCAGTTCCTTTGTCTTTAACAGATATTTCTTGAAACTTTCTTTCTGCTGCTGAAATCTTCTGGGCGGCAGGGCAGCTCCCATTTTTACGGAAGCGTCTGTCAATCCCCGGAAACGCATTTCCTGCGCCAGTGCTGCAAGGGTAAGAAGATAATAATTTTCATTCTCTGTCTTATCCACACACTCCTTTTCCGGCACTTTCCCTCCCACATAATAAAACTGGTTCTGGTATTCCAAAATGTGCTCCAGGCTGTCCGGCCTTGCCTGCAAAGGCTGGATTGCTGCTGAGAATACCGTATTTGCAGTTTTCATGTTACGGTTTCCATGATCAATTCCAATAATCATTTTAGTTTCCACGTTCTTATCCTCCTGAAAGTTATAGTTTGTATTTTATCTTGTCCTCTTTGGTTCTTGACCTGTTTCTTTCTTTTCTTTGTCTATCACAGGAAGTTTTTCAAACAGTTCCCCTATCACAGCTTCCATTTCCTGAAACTTCATTTCATCTGGCATACACAGAAAAACAATCACTGCGTCAGTCAGACGTTCCCCATTCTCTTTCCGGTAAAGTTCCGTATAAGAACCCCAACAACCGTCCTCACCTGCATAAAACTTTTTTGTCTTCTCATTTACTTTTATGAGGTATTCTTCGGTATCAACAAAAATTTTCCGAATGGATACTTTTTGTAAATCGTATTTCATGCTGTCCATATAAACCGGAAGGTGTTCCTCCGGGGCAAAATAGACATACATTGTGCAATAAGTATCTCCTTCCGTCCCCATCTCCTGTAAGATAATCCCGGCTTCAAACATTTCCGGCGGAGCATAATCTACTACAAAATCCGACTCCTTATCCTGCGAAGGTTTTTCAAAACGCCCTGAATCTCCAACCTGAAAATGTTCGGGGCACTGAATACGAAACCTTTCTTCCCTCATTCTGTATATTCCTCCATAATCTCACTAATATCTTTTTGAAATAACCGCTGAAGCCGGACAACTACATAGACATTGGGCTTTTGCTGTCCGTATTCAATCCTCTGATACGTCCGAAGACTGATACCCAAGACAGCCGCAAGTTCTATCTGTGTATATCCATGAGCTGTCCTGAATTTTCTTAATTTTGTTACTTTCTATCACACTCCTTACGTCTGAGGGATAGCTTCCTGATAAGCAAACAGATTGGATATATAGCTGTTTGCTGTCAATGTGGCATTGTATAAAGCGGTAAGCAGCACTGCCCGGATATTTTGGGCTTTCCTTGTACACTGCTTAATTGAGTCTATCACATACTCTACGGTAAACTTATCCAGCTTTTTATACATTCCCTGTACAATGCCAAGAGGACGTTCTTCCTGATTTACCCTTATGGTCTTTGCATTAGACGTCAAAACATCTACTACAAGCCCTACAATCTCATTGAGTAGTTTTCTGTCAAAAGGTCTGTCTATCCATATCGCATCATAATCAATCTGATCTTTGAACTGTTCTTCTGCTGCCTGATAGGATAAGATAGGATTATCTCTATACACATTCACTATTTCTGTTGTATTCTTTTGGGTACTTTCTGCTGTAATCTTTGTAGTAATCTCTGTATTTGTCTGCCCGCTATCAGTCTGAGGTACCTCTTTGGGTATCCAGGGCTCTGTTTCCTTGTCAGGGTATGCTCCCTCTTTGAATGGTGACACCCTCTCCCTTTGGAAAGGGACAGCCCTCTCTTCTACAAAATGTATCTCTTCCTCTATGACTGTATGGGGACTGATTTTCTCTGCTTTGGATTTCTCTCTTCTTTTTTCAAAGGAAACCGTATCTGCTCCTGTTTCTTCTGGATAATTCAATTCTTTTAACCGGTCTACGATCAATTCCAGATACAGAACATTATTTACAACAATCCCATTCATGGAAATGGTTCTAAATACCCGTTTTACCACACCCAGCTTCTCTAAAAATACCACTGCATTTGTCGCTTCTTTTTTGGAAATCCCAAACTGTTCGCTGATCTGCTGGTAACTTCTCTGAAGAAGGTCTGACTTAAATTTCTTTCTTACCCCAATGACCTGTCCGGTTCCTTCATCTCTGATTTCTGTAGGCTTATACCAATACACAATATCTGCCAGTATAATAATCGCTGTCAGATTTGGCTTTCCGCTTTCTCTGATGATTGTCCGATACCACACCTGCGGAATGATATTTCCAGATATATTCAGTTTTGCATTTTCATCTACGATTTCATTTCCAGTGCTATAGATACCTCCATTCATTCGTTTATTCCTCACTTCCCTGCTTCTTTTCTTTTTCAAACAAAGCACTTATTTCTTGATCTGCTCTTTTGCCTGCCACCAGACACGCATACAACGAAACGAGGAAAAAAATTATTCCAACAATCATAATCACCTTTATCATTGCTCCGTCCTCCCAAGAAAAAAGGACTAAGCCAGCTAACAGAATCTTTTAACTAACCTAGTCCTTAACATATTTTTTCAATATATTGCAACCGAATGGTTTTTCACAAACTTGACCGCCTGTGAGAATGGATATAATTTTGACAGGACCAGTAGCAATAGGTTTCTATCTTTAAGAGCCCCTGCCTTCTCATTTCTACTATGAGAAATTCATTCCCGGTCTATGAATTTTCTACCCTTTATGGTATAATAGAAAAAAGACTAAATTGGCGTGAGCCCTTATTTTATAAGGAATCTGCTAACTTAGTCTTATTTTAACATGACCACCTGAACCAGATGTACCAACAATGGCGACAAACTCGCCTTCTTTTATTTTTAGATTGATATTCCGTAATGCTGTTACCTGATTATCTTTTTCACCATATATTTTCTCAACATCTTGTAATTCTAAAATACTCATCCGTCATCTCTCCTCTTTTCTTGATACATCCAGTATAACTGTCGTATCTTGCAATTTCTTTACAAACGGATGATTAGTTCTTACAGTTTTGTAAGAACACAGAAAAACAACTGCCCCTTCCATACTCGGAATCTACTGTCATATATCCTTTCTCTTTTTCCAAAATCAGATTAGAAAGATACAAACCAATCCCAGAACCTTCCATGTTCTCAACTTCCGGACTTCTATAAAATCGTTTGAATATATCCGTCATTTCCTCCTGACGGATACCACGCCCATTATCTGCAATCCGAATCTCTGTGTATAAATCATAGTTTTTTACACAAATGGAAATGGTTCCTCCTCTAGCGGTGTACTTAACAGCATTTTCTAACAAATTTACAAATACTTCTGTTGTCCATTTACGATTATGATACAACAATCGGTCTTCAAATGGTTCCAATGTAAAGTAAATTTCCTTTTTCTTCAGTTTCTCATAAATCGTATCTACTGCATCTAAGATTGTTTGCTTTATTCCTATTGCTTTCCCTTCGAAGTCATCAATATTTTGCTCCAACTTTACCATCTTCGATAAAGACTCCACCATCCAGCTCAGTTTATCAACCTGTCGTTGCATTTTTTCAGAAAACACTGTTTTCTGTTCTGGTGTAATTTCCTCTTTACTTAAAATTTGTACATAAAGAGAAATATTCGCCAGAGGTGTTTTTAATTGATGAGACATATTTGAAACCAGACTTTTCACCTGCTCTTTTTCTTGTTCCGCACTGCTCGCGTGTTTGCCAAGCACTTCCTGTATCTGCTTGATTTTACTGACAAGAGCAGAATATTCTCCTTCTTCCAAATCAGAAGCTACAATCATTTCCCGGCTTAACACACAATCTAGTAAACTGTCAATTAAGCGATACGTTTTTCTCTTTTGATATATGTTATATCCAATTGACATAAACAAAAGCACTGCTAAAATCACCGTAATCCACATCTTTTTATTCCTTCCAGATATATCCGATTCCATGAACGGTTTGAATCCATTTTGGTTTTGATATATCGTCCTCTATCTTTGTGCGAAGTCTGCTGATATTCACAGATACCGTATTGTTATCTACATACCTTCCATCACTATCCCATATTTTATCTAAAATCTGCTCTTTAGAAAGGATATGATTTTTATTCTCAACCAAATACAATAACAGACGGTATTCCAATTTGCTAAGTGAAATCTCTTCGTCTCGTTTATATACTTTGCAGATATTCTGATCTATGCTTAATTCTCCTGAGATAATTTTTGTACTTTTCGATTTTTCCTGAAGGATCCGCTTCATTCTTGCCTTTAATACTCCAAGTGAAAATGGTTTTGACAAGTAATCATTTACTCCTAATTCCAAAGCTTTTATCTCATCCAGCTCTGTATCACGGGCTGTCAGCATAATAATGGGAATATTGCTGTAACTGCGAACCTCTTTGCAAAGTTCAAACCCTGTTCCATCTGGTAAGTTACAATCAAGAAGAACCAGATCACAGCCACCTTTTTTTATTTCCTGCAAACCTTCCTTTTTGGTTTCTGTTTCTCCTACATCATACCCATCGCTTGAAAAAGAGAAAGAAAGACCCTCTCTTAAATCACTGTCATCTTCAATTATCAAAATTTTATATTTTTCCATCATGTATTTCCTTTATTGAGTATGAAAACTTTCTATTTCTTTATTTCTTTTCCTATATTCTTCCTTTTTTCCTTCTTGTCTCAGGTGAGGAAAAGTTCTTGATATAATTTTTTCGAATCCCTGTTGCATCTTGAGTGAGAAAAAAGGCAATACGCTCCTGATCAGAAGAAAGATTCGGAAAACAGGATGTAAATTTTTCTGCCAGCTGCTCCTCTTTTCCATACAATTTTAAAGTTCCTTCATATCCGATTAGTTCTCTCAGTACGGAAGTGAATTCTTCGTACCTGATTTGTATTTCTCCATAATATTTATTTCTTACTCCTTACGTCCCTTTAACCTGCAAATTATTCTTTTGATTTTTATAATAATTCCTCCAATACCACCCAGCCTTGATAACAAAATGCCAAGAGTGAAAAACACTACTATGACAGCAGCCATATCCAAGTAATTCTCGCCCATCTTTTTCTCCTTTTAGTTTAGATAAATATGTGTTTTTTCCAACAGCCAGAATTCCAAATCCACACTCGCCGGCATATCATATGTAACCAAAACTACAGGTACCACTCCGGCGCTCAAAAGAATCAATCTACTTTCAAATTTTGGTCCAGGATTACCAGTTCGCCGTTGCGTTCAATGATGCCAGGTTGAACAACCACGATTTTCAGACCTTCCTGCATTTCCAGATACTGTGAAGCATAACCCCAAACCTTGACCTGATCGCCTTCCTCAAGCTCAATGGCAGTGCTTACTGTACCATCTTCATTCAAAAGCTGGTTAGAAATACAGTAGAGCTGGCCGGTTGTATCCTCTGCGATGTAGAGAGACACATCCGTAGCGAGCGGCGTTCCGGCAATCGATTTATATTCACCGACTTCTTCGCCCCAAATAGTACCTTCGCTGTAAAATCCAACGACCATATTTTCTTCATATCCCTCGATGATCGCATTGAAATCCTGAGCATACGGCTCCATCTCAGCTTTTGTAGTATCCTTGTAAGCGGCAATCTTTTCATCAGATGCCTGTTCTTTCACTTCTTGCGGCTGATAATCTCGATATTCAAAAATATTGTCCGAAGCAAGTGTGATTGCTGTGTAGTCATCACCCAGTATGACTTTATAAACAGCAATTTCATCATCATCAACGGTACGATTGATGTCGATATTTCCTGCGGAATTCAGTTTATATCCGTCTACACCTTCCAGTGCCTTTTGTAAAGCTGCGTTGGACATCGCACAGTTGATCCCATTGAGCGTTACAAAGAAATCAGGATTTTGTTGATCTTTATCGGAAGAGTATTCCAGCTCTATCACTGTTCCGCCCTCAGCAGGTTTACATGGCTTTGTTCCGGTATTTACGATTGCCACATCCATTTCCTGATCGTTTTTAGAAAGTTCTCCATAAATGCGCTCGCCGGGCTGCAGAGAAACCTCTGCTGCATCATATTCTTCCGTTTCCAAATTCCATCCGGCTTGCATCAGCCGAGAAGTTTCCAGAGGAAGCGTGTAGTAAGTACCATCCAGTACGAATTCAGGTGTCCCGTCATTTTTCAGCTGAGACAGAATAGCCTCATCTGTACAGCCTTTATCATTTCCTGCAGCTGCCATAACCGGAATCTGAAGTTTTGATCCGCATCTGATCAACATACTGCACACTAACCCACATTTTGCCAACAAAACTATCCATTGTTTTTTCATAAGCACAATCCTTTCTGAGATTCTATCAATTTTGTTTTACATACGTACAAATTATATCCTACTCAATATATAAATGGTGATTATGCACCTATCAGTGTCACAACCGCATAAAGTATGATTATCAGAACGGCAAGGAACATTGTACAGAAAATTGCAAGTGTTGTTTTGACCCTGTGTCGCTCCTTTAATGTCAGAACCATCATAGCAAGTACATCAAAGGAAAAGAAAAACTGGCAGATTCCGCCTAAAATTGCCAACCATTTTGGATGTACGCCGTCTTTACGCGACTTTATCAGATAAGAAATCGCATAGGGAGCTGATCCCAATAGAATCCCGTATCCAAAAATTAAAAATACAATTGTTACCAATCCAAATAAAGCCATAAGCGGCAAAGGAAAGAGTGCCATCATTGTTACATATACGGTGATGCTTCCTCCAAGCAGGTAGAATGGAATCAGTCCATACTTGATAATCAAAGTGCAGTTAAGCAATGTCTTTCTCGACCACTTTCTCCCTGCTGTCAGCACAACAATTAAATTTATGATTCCCATGATAAAGGGCAGAAGGATTGATAAAATCTGCAATTCCATCGTATTATCAAAAAATCCTGCCAAAAGGAAGAAGGTATAAGACACAACTACATAAACTACTGGCAAAATATAAGCCATTTAACCGTCTCCTTTCAGTTCTACTTTTCAGACATCTTTATTTTACCTTAAAAATAAGCTATAAACAAGATTTACAATTAAGGATTTTATCGAAATTTTCACCATAGGATTCCATCAAAACATCAGAAAATTTTCTATAAGAACAAAGAATCTCGCTTGCGAGATTCTCCGCCTGCGGCGGG
>UQJE01000038.1 GCA_900541345.1 uncultured Blautia sp. | reverse complement strand
TCTTTTTGGAAAAGAGTATTTATACCTTTCCTTTTTTATGAAAAAGTATTACAATAACAATAGGTTTTCATGAAAGGAGATTCGAATTATGGCAAAAAAGAATAATTACTGGGGTCTTGTAGCTGTAGGAGCACTCACTGCTGCCGCAGCCGGAGCAGTCGCTGCCCATCTTGTAAAAAATCACAGAAAAAACAGTATGCTGGAAGATGACTTTGAGGATTTAGATAATTTAGAAGATCTTGATGATTTCGAGGAAAGAATCAAAGAAGAAAAAGAGGCCTTCCAGGCATGGGATATTCCCGCACAGGAAGAAACAGAAACTGAGAAAGAGAGCCCGGAAGAAGAGGCTGTGCCGGAAGAAAATACTTCTGAAACTGCTGAAGAAACTTCTGACGAAGAAGATTTCTCTGAAGATAATTCCGAAGAAACCGCAGAAGAAGCGCCGGAAGATGATACTGTTCCTGCTTCCGAAGAAACCGTAGAAAACAACGAAAATTAATTTAATGAGGGTATCGCAGAATCATCAATCAGATGGTTGAGCGATACCCTCATTTTTTATACTTTTTATTATATAATTTTATGCTTCTTTAATTTCCAGCACATCTGCAGGACAGGCTTTTACGCAGATTCCACATGCAATACATTTGCTTGCATATTCTTTGTCTTCTGCTTTTACCATTACGCCAAACGGACATGCTTCCACACATTTGCCACAGCCGATACATTTTTTCTTGTTGATCATGTATACACCCTTTGCATTCTGAGTGATTGCGCCTTCCGGACAGGCTGCAGCACATTTGCCGCACTGTACACATGTTGCAGGCTTCGGTGTCACACCGTCTTTTTTCACCTCAATATGTATACAGGAATACTCTTCTTTGAACTCCTTGTAAAAAGCCTCTGAACAGGCAACTTCACAAGCTTTGCATGCCATACATGCATCTTTCTTTGCCACGTTTAATCTTTTCATTTGTTGTGCCCTCCACATATATTCTTTTGTTTTGGGTGTTTTGTCACCCTGGTCTTTATATGAAGCGCTCAGAACTTCAAAAGCTCTGAACGCTCACATTTCCTCAGGCTTCGGCAGCTTAAAGGAGCTCTTCAGAGATACGATACGGTTAAATACCGGCGCTCCCTCTTTGGAATCATGAATGTCAGCGCAGAAAAATCCATTGCGTACAAACTGATAACTGTCATATCCTTTTGCCTCCATAAGAGACGGCTCAACATATCCCGTTACTTTTGTAAGAGAATTTGGATTCACATTCAGAGAACCATCTTCTTTATTATACACGCCTTTTTCTTCGTCTACAATATTTTCGTAAAGACGTACTTCGGCTTTTCCTGCATTGGAAGCCTCCACCCAATGAATGGTTCCTTTTACTTTTCTTCCGTCCGGTGCGTTTCCGCCCTTTGTCTCCGGGTCGTAAGTACAATGAACAGCGCTCACTGTGCCGTCTTCATTCGTCTCATAACCTGTACATGTCACAAAATAAGCGTTCATTAAGCGCACTTCTGTTCCCACAAACAATCTCTTATATTTTTTCGGAGGATCGATCATAAAGTCTTCTCTCTCAATATAAAGTTCTTTTCCAAATGGAATCTTACGGCTTCCGAGAGTTTCATTTTCCATATTATTCGGAGCTTCCAGATATTCCACCTGTCCTTCCGGATAATTATCAATTACAAGCTTAATTGGGTCGAGAACTGCCATAAGGCGAGGACGTTTTAATTTCAGATCCTCACGAATACAGTACTCCAGCATTGCGTAATCTACAGAGCTGTTTGCTTTTGACACACCGCAAAGATCTACAAACATTTTAATAGATTCCGGTGTAAAGCCGCGGCGGCGCAGAGCTGCAATAGATACGAGTCTCGGATCATCCCATCCGTCTACAATTCCATCTTCTACCAGTTTTTTAATATATCTTTTTCCTGTTACCACATTTGTAAGATACAGTTTTGCAAACTCAATCTGCTTTGGAGGATGCGGATATTCCAGTTCCCTTACCACCCAGTCATAAAGCGGTCTGTGGTCTTCAAATTCCAGTGTACAAATGGAGTGTGTAATTCCTTCAATGGCATCCTCGATTGGATGTGCAAAGTCATACATCGGGTAAATGCACCATTTGTCACCAGTATTGTGATGTGTCATATGAGCTACACGGTAAATAACCGGGTCACGCATATTCATATTTGGAGAAGCCATATCAATTTTAGCACGAAGTACCTTTTCTCCGTCTCCATATTTGCCTTCTCTCATTTCCTCGAAAAGCTGCAGATTTTCCTCAACACTTCTGTTGCGGTAAGGGCTTTCTTTTCCCGGTTCAGTAAGTGTTCCTCTGTACTGGCGGATTTCTTCTGCATTTAAGTCACATACAAAAGCTTTCCCCTTTTTAATAAGTTTTACGGCAGCCTCATACATCTGCTCAAAATAATCAGATGCGAAAAACAGTCTGTCTTCCCAGTCTGCTCCCAGCCATTTAATATCTTCTTTGATGGATTCTACAAACTCTATCTTCTCTTTTGTAGGGTTTGTATCATCAAAACGCATATTAAATTTTCCGTTGTACTCCTTTGCAAGACCGTAGTTCAAAAGAATGGACTTTGCATGTCCAATATGCAGATAGCCATTTGGTTCCGGCGGGAAACGTGTGTGTACTGTGTCGTAAACACCCTCTGCCAAGTCTTTATCAATGATGTTTTCAATAAAATTTTTTGAAACCGTTTCGTTCTCCATCTCTGTCCCTCCTAAAATTTATGGTACAAAAAAAGAGCTGATGACGGGAATTGAACCCGTGACCCCTTCCTTACCAAGGAAGTGCTCTACCTCTGAGCCACATCAGCATCTCTGTTCACGGCAGCAT
The DNA here is from genome assembly GCA_900541345.1 of uncultured Blautia sp. GTDB lineage: Bacteria > Bacillota > Clostridia > Lachnospirales > Lachnospiraceae > Blautia_A. Next base: position 19,541 of record UQJE01000038.1, on the reverse strand, counting down.
GATGCCGCTCACAGTTGATTATGTTATCAGAATTTTATTCTATTGTCAACACTTAGCAGGAAAATTTTTTAATCTTTGTGCGGATACGTCTCATTGCATTATCAACAGATTTCGGTGATTTTCCGAGAAGCTCTCCAATCTGCTGATAACTGTTTCCATCCAGATAGCAGTCAAGCACTCGATTCTCCATAGAGCTTAAACACTGCTTGATTTCTTCTCTTAAATTTTCCGCATTTTCCTGATCAATAAGAATGGATTCCGGATTTTCCATATGGAAATCTTCGAAATTCCCTTCTTCATCTTCATGGCTTAAAGAAACATAGGAATTTAAAGGCTGATGTTTTTGCCTGTTGGAATTTTGAATGGCATTATACATCTGTCTGTCTATACAGAGCCTCGCAAACGTATGAAAAGACGCTTCTTTATCCGGCTGATAATCCCGCACCGCCTTAAAAAGCCCGATCATCCCCTCCTGGATCAGATCGTCTGTATCTCCTCCTATGAGAAACATGGCTCTTGCCTTTTTCCGCACCAGTTCCTTATATTTCTCCATAAGGTAATCCGATATGCCCTCCTCCCCTTCTCGGAATCGGGCAATCAGTTCCTCGTCTTTTATATTGTCGTACCGGCTCATTCTGCCTCCGTTGTCCTTCTGATCCGTCTTATTTTGCTGCCAGACGCTGTCTTACAATCTCATATGCAAGTACTCCTGCAGCCACAGATGCGTTGAGAGAATCAATCTCTCCTTTCATGGGAATCGAAGCAATATAATCGCATTTTTCCCGGATCAGGCGGCTGACGCCCTCTCCCTCATTTCCGATCACAAGCCCCATCGGACCTGTAAGATTCAAACGATACATGGTTTCTCCACCCATGTCTGCACATGCAAACCAGATTCCTTTTTCTTTTAATTCATCAATCGTCTTTCCAAGATTTGTCACCTTTGCCACAGGCGTATAGTTTAGCGCCCCTGCAGATGTTTTTGCTACTGTAGAGGTAAGTCCCACTGCCCGGCGTTTTGGAATGATCACTCCGTGCGCACCTGCCAGGTTGGCTGTACGGATAATCGCACCCAGATTATGCGGATCTTCAATTCCGTCAAGAAGGAAAATAAAAGGCGGCTCTCCTTTTTCCTCTGCCTTTTTCAAAATGTCTTCCACCTCTGCATACTCATATGCTGCCACCTGAGCAATGACACCCTGATGCGCACCTGTCTCGCTTAACTGATCCAGCCGTTCTTTCGGAACGAAATTTATAATTGTATCGTGTTTTCTTGCCTCTCTTGCAATGCTTCGCACCGGTCCGTCCTGACAGCCGTCCAGAATAAACAGCTTGTCCACACATCTTCCAGCACGAAAAGCTTCCATTACCGCATTGCGTCCTTCGATCTGTTCGCTCATTTTTTCGTTTTCTCCTTAATTCCCTGTTCCTGCGCAGTCAGTCCTGCATGAACAAGCTCTGTCATACGTGTAAAATCTTCTTTCAGGTATAGATAACCTATAAGTGCCTCAAATCCGGTAGCTCTCCTGTAATCTGACATAGTGGCATGTTTTGCCATTGTAGGAGAGTGGGCATTTCTGCCTCTTCTGTACACACCTGCTTCTTCTTCCGTCAGCATGGGTTCCAGCACTTCCATCATAGCAGACTGTGAGGCAGCCTTTACAAGGCTGCTTGCCTGCTTATGGAGGCGATTTACGGGACAGTTTCCTCTCTTTACAAGAACGGTGCGCACAATCAGCTCATACACTCCATCCCCGATATATGCCAGAGTCAGAGGGGAGTATGTCCGTAAATCCATATCTTTTAAGCCAAATACTTCTTTCAGATTCTTTAAGCCCGTTTCCATTTTACACCTTCCCGGGTATCCTTAAGAATAATTCCCTTTTCCAGAAGTTCGTCTCTGATCTCATCTGCCCTTGCAAAATTCTTTGCCTTTCTGGCTTCCTGACGTTCTTCAATGAGCGCCTCAATCTCTTTATCCAGAATTTCTTCTTTTTTGATCACTTTAAGTCCCAGAACATCAGAAAGTTTCACAAGCTGAGAGAGCAGTGCTTCTGCAAAAGCAGCGCTGCTTTTTTCTGTTACATTTGTGTTTGCAAATTTTACAAGCTCAAAAATTGCTGCCAGAGCATCTGCTGTATTAAAATCGTCTTCCATTGCAGTCTCAAATTTTGAAGTGAAGCCTTCTGCCTCAGAGAGAAGTGTTTTTTCTTCCTCCAGAAGCTCTGAGACAACCGCATTTTCCTTTCTGTCTTTTAAGCGTCCTGCACCTTCTGTAATACGCTCCAGAGCATTTTTTGACGCTTCCATTAAATCTGCACTAAAATTCAACGGACTTCTGTAATGGGCATTCAGCATAAAGAAACGAAGCACCTGAAGATCATACTGCTCGCTGATTTCCCGCACTGTCCGGAAATTTCCAAGAGATTTTGACATTTTACGATTGTCAATATTTAAAAAGGCATTGTGAAGCCAGTATCTTGCAAATGTCTTTCCATTGCAGCACTCACTCTGTGCAATTTCGTTTTCATGATGAGGGAACACAAGATCCTCGCCTCCTGCGTGAATATCAATTTCCTCACCCAGATATTTTTTGGACATAACGGAGCACTCAATATGCCAGCCCGGACGTCCGTCACACCATGGTGAAGTCCAGAAAGGCTCTCCTTCTTTTTTCGGTTTCCACAGTACAAAGTCAAGCGGGTCTTCTTTCTGTTCCTCTCCGGATACCTGAAGGGAGCGGAATCCTGACTGCAGGTCATCCAGATTTTTATGTGAAAGTTTTCCGTATTCTTTGAATTTTTTCACACGGAAATAGACTGTGCCGTCTTTTGCTGCATAGGCATATCCTTTATCCACAAGTGTCTGGATCATCTCGATCATACCGTCGATTTCCTGAGTTGCAAGCGGGTGCGTTGTTGCAGGTTTTACATTCATTCCCTCCATATCCTTCTTACACTCTGCGATATAGCGGCTGGAAATCTCTTCTGCGCTTACCCCCTCCTCAATGGCTTTTTTGATGATCTTATCGTCCACATCTGTAAAGTTGGATACGAAATTCACTTCATACCCCTTATATTCCATATAACGGCGCACCGTATCAAATACGATCATGGGACGTGCATTTCCGATGTGAATCAGATTATATACCGTCGGACCGCATACGTACATTTTTACCTTTCCTTCTTCCAAAGGCACAAACTCTTCTTTTCTTCTTGTAAGAGTATTAAAAAGTTTCATGTCTGTTTTCCTCCACTCTCTTCTCTTTTATACTAAAAGGCAGATTGCCTGGGCTGCAATGCCCTCTTCTCTTCCAGTAAATCCAAGCCCTTCCTCTGTAGTTGCCTTTACATTGAGGCAGTCAATGGAAATCCCCATTGCTTCTGCCATATTTTCACGCATTTTTAAAATATGAGGCGCCATCTTCGGCTTCTGCGCAATAATCGTCGCATCCACATTTCCTATCGCATACCCATTTTTCTTTAAAAGTTCTGTCACATGGCGAAGAAGAAGGATGCTGGAAATCCCCTTATAGGCCGGGTCTGTATCCGGAAAGTGTTTTCCTATATCTCCAAGAGCTGCCGCTCCCAGAAGCGCATCCATTACCGCATGAACAAGAACGTCTGCATCGGAATGTCCGAGAAGTCCTTTTTCCCACGGAATCTCCACCCCGCCTAAAATCAGCTTTCTTTCTTCTGTCAGTCTGTGTACATCATAACCCATTCCAACCCGCATATTTTTCCTCCCAAAGCCCCGCTTATATTTCCAGCATTTTACTTACACGCATAAGAGTCAGTCTTCTTCTCACATACGGGGAAAGCCGAAGGCTTAACTCCTTATCCTTATCGGAAAGTCCTATATCATTTAAGCTTCTTCGACAGCCTGCCTTTTCAAGAAGAGCTTTCATTTCTTCCGGTTCCGGAAGTTTTTCTATAATCTCTGCAATTTCAGGCAGACACTCTTTCAAACGATCCAACTGTACTTCCAGCAGAAGCTCCGGTTCGTTTTCTTTTCTGATTTTCTCAAGGATTCCTTTTTTTCCGAAAGTTTCCTGAAGAAGCTCTTCATCGCTGTTTTTATATTCCGTGACTTTACAGCGTTTTTCTGAAATTGCCTTTGCAATTCTTTTATATTCTTCCAGTACAAGCATGGTTCCCACGGAAACCTTCTCTCCATGAAGAGCATCCAACGGTCCGTTTATCACTTCCATTTCCCAGAAATGGGACATATGGTGTTCGGCTCCTGACGCTGGTCTTGAATTTCCTGCCATCTGCATGGCAAGGCCGGAAAGAATCAGACCGTACATCAGTTTCTCACAAGCTTCCTCCTCACCTGACTCAATGGCGCGAAGACTTCCCTTTACAGCTTTTAAAGCCTTCTCCTCCATTTCTGCCAGATATTCACAATAATATTCTCCTGTGAGCAAATTTGCAATTTTCCAGTCTGCAAGACATATATATTTTCCCATCAAATCCGATACACCTGAGGCCGTAAGACGCCCCGGAGCTTTCGCAAAAATATCGGTATCTGCATAGACACACAGCGGGGCAGCACAGGGAATTGTCTTTTTTACCCCTTCCCATGTCATTGCTGCCACTGTGGATACGAATCCGTCCACACTTGCTGCAGTTGGTACTGATACAAAAGGAATTTTATATTTATGAGCAACAAAACGGCTGATGTCATGAATGGTTCCTGATCCAACTGCCAGAATCAGATCAATATCCTCATCCATATTGTTTTCCACAATCTCTACTGCATGTTCATCTGCATGAAGCCCCTCTGCCTCCAGAACAAGAACCTGGCATCTGTCGCTTATATCTTCCATCTCTTCTTCTGCAAAGCAGCACGTATTTGTGTCACAGATTAAAAGAGGGGAAATGTAATTTTTCAGAAATCCTTCTGACATTTCCTCTTCCAATTTCTTTACAGCTCCTGGTTCAATTAAAATTTCCTTTACATCTATGTGGTGTTCCCTTCCGCAGCTACAAGGTCGGGCAAAATCGTCCGCATCGACTCGCATGTGTTTCTCTCCTCCTGATTTTCATAAACTTTTATAACTTGGTATTATACACGATTTTTGTGTAAAAATCAATGCGGGAAAAACCCTCCGCATCAGGTACGCAAACCTGACAGGCGGAGGGTTTTTGTCTGCATCTTTTATTTGTGTTATTACTCTTCGATTGCCGCAATCACTTCCACTTCACAAAGAACATTCTTTGGAAGTGTTTTAACAGCAACACAGGAACGTGCCGGTTTATTTACAAAATATTTTGCGTACACTTCGTTAAATGCTGCAAAATCTCCCATATCTGCAAGAAAACATGTTGTCTTCACTGCATTTTCAAAACCGGTTCCAGCTTCTTTTAAAACAGCGTCCAGATTTTTCATTACCTGCTCTGCCTGCTCTTCAATGGTAGTTCCCTCTATTTTTCCTGTTGCAGGATTTACCGGGATCTGTCCTGATGTAAACAGTACATTCTGAAATACCATTGCCTGGGAATATGGTCCGATAGCTGCCGGAGCCTTGTCTGTGTGAATAACTTTCATAACAAAATCTCCCTTCTGTTATATCATTGTTTTGTTGATTTTATTGTATATCAAAAAAATGTTAGAATCAATAATTTTTTTTGTATTTTCACAGATTTAAATGATAATATACCACTCTTGACAAGTCCCTGATATTATGAATTGCCGTACTCTCCGGGCAGTTCTGCGACATGACACAGAAAATATATGTTGTTTTTTCTCCGTATACAATGGCAATATCGTGCTGACTGGTGTCCGTTTCTCCTGTTTTATTTGCCACTTTTATATCACTTGAAAGTCCAGAAGGAATTTTCCAGTCTACCTCCTGCTGAAGAAGAATATTCAGCATCTCCTCTGAAGCCTCCTTACTCACACAATCCCCTTTGTAAATCCGCTCCAAAAGCATTCCACAATCCTTTACAGAAGTGGTATTTCTTCCTCCAAGCCCTGTGGATGGGGAAGCAGACGGGGCCAGGGTATGCTGTACGGAAGTATCCCCGTACCCTTCCTCTTTTAAATATTCATTAATTTTTTCCGCGCCTTCCTTAAAGTCATTTTTTTCAGACTGAAGCCGTACCAGCTCGTTAAAAGACTCATTGTCGCTCACTGTGATCATATTACAGATGAGATCATCTACTTTTACCTTAACTTCCGGACTGTCCGCTTCTTTTTTCAATTTCTGTCCTTCATTTGCCATCACGTTTTCCATCTCATTATAAGAATCCGCCAAAACAAATGCTTTTATAAGACTTGCAGAATACATGGACTGATTGTTTATAAGAATTTCTTCTCCGCTGTCCAAATTTTTCACATAGGCACTCCATTCTCCCGGATAGCTTTTTATCATCTCTGTAAGCTTTGGTTCCAGAGTTCCCATACCAAGCTTATCCCCATCTTTGAGACGCCCCGTCTCATCTACTGAAAGTCCTTCCGGTGTCGTTCCCTCTTCTTGAATAAGAAGTCCGTTTTCTCCGCCAAAATAATACATTCCCTCAAAATGCTGCCCATTGGAAGTCATATCAAGCTCATGGATTCCTGTTTCTGTCACCAGTTCTCCATATTCATCAAAATAATAATATCCGTTAAATGACTGATTATTAAGCTTCAGGTCATTCATATATCGAACCTGCGGAGCTGCTGTAAGCTTTCCCAGATTATTCACCATGAAGTATCCCTCAAAAGAAACCGCCATTTCCTCAGGTGCCTCCTCTGCTGCAGCCGGGAGATTCAAGTATGTCATATATGGATTTCCTGCGCGGAATTTTCCGCTTTCATCGTGATAATAATAACCGTCAAATACAGTCCCGTCTATCACAAGATGATCAAAGTAATGAACTGCCGGAGCAGTCTCCAATGTTCCGTCTTCATTCAGACAGTAAAACCCGTCACTTTTTAAAAGATACTTTCCGCTTCCATCTTCTATCGCAAGGATTTGTGATTCTTCCGTCACGCTTAAAAGACTTCCTGCCAAAACTTCCCCTGTTCCTGAAAAAAAGACTGCGGTGCAAGTCACAAGAAGCACTCCTTTCAAAAAAAGTTCCGGCAAAGTGAATTTTTGTTTTTTCATTAAACTCTTCCTTTCTTATTTCTGTCGGAAAGAAACATTACCGAAAGTATACCTTGTTTTCTTCAGAAGTGCAATTCTTTTTCTTTTTATTCCACTGTGACAGATTTCGCCAGATTTCTTGGTTTGTCAACGTCAAGCCCTCTTCCAAGAGATACATAATAAGCCAGAAGCTGAAGGGGAATTATGGCGAGTGCATTTGTAAGAAACGAATTTGTCTTTGGAATATGCAGAACATAATCGGCTATTTTTTCCAGTTCTTTATGTTCTTCATCTGTTATTGCCATAACAAATGCCCCTCTTGTCTTAACTTCCACAATGTTGCTGACCATTTTGGTGTACAGTGATTCCTGTGTGGCAACTGCCACTACAAGCGTATCTTCTTCTATAAGAGAGATTGTTCCATGCTTTAATTCTCCTGCTGCATAAGCTTCTGAATGAATATAGGAAATCTCCTTTAGTTTTAATGACCCTTCTAATGAAGTTGCGTAATCAATACCCCTTCCAATAAAAAACATATGCTCTGCCGCAAGATACCTGTTTGCAAAGCGTTGGATTTTTTCTTTCATTCCCAGAAGTTTCTTCACCTGCTCCGGAAGTTTTTCCAAATTTTTCTCGAAATCTTCAAACTCCTTTTCTGTCATAAGTCCCCGCACTCTGGCAAACTTTACGGAAAGAAGATAAAGAGCCGCAAGCTGCGCACTATATGCTTTTGTTGTTGCAACAGATATTTCCGGCCCAGCCCATGTATATAGTACACTGTCCGCCTCTCTCGCAATGGAACTGCCCACTACATTTACAATTCCCAGTACTTTTACATGATTCTTTTTCATTTCCCTCAATGCTGCAAGAGAATCTGCCGTTTCTCCTGACTGGCTGATAACAACTGCAAGGGTTCCTTCTTCAAAAATAGGATTTCTGTATCGAAATTCACTTGCCAAATCCACTTCTACCGGTATTCTTGCAAGTCCTTCCAGCACATATTTTCCAGTTACGCCAGCATGATAAGCAGAACCGCAGGCCACAATAATAATTTTCCGAATCTTTCTGATTTCTTCATCTGTCATTCCAAGCTCTTCAATTACCACATCATGATTCAAAAGCCGGGGACTGATCGTATCTCTGATTGCTTTGGGCTGTTCATAAATTTCCTTCAGCATAAAATGTGCATAACCACCCTTTTCTGCTGCGTCTACGTCCCATTCAATAAAAGCTGCTTCCTTCTTCAAACTTTCTCCATCTATATTATAAAATCTGATATTCTCTCCGGAAAGGCAGGCAATCTCCTCATTTTCCATGTAATATACCTCTCTCGTATGGCAAAGAACTGCCGGAACATCCGAAGCAATCAGATTTCCCTCACTGCTTTTTCCCACGATCAAAGGGCTGTCCTTTCTCGCAGCATAAATATGATGCGGATGATCCTGAAACATAATTCCAAGAGCATAGGAACCGTCTACACGGCGCATTACTTTTTCAATTGTCTCTATTGGATTTCCATTATAATATTCTGTAAGAAGATGCACCAGTACCTCTGTATCTGTCTCCGACTGAAACTCATAGCCTTTTCCCTGCAGCTTTCTTTTTAGTTTTGCATAATTCTCAATAATACCATTGTGTACCACCACAATCGTATGCTCTTTATTGAAATGAGGATGCGCATTTTCGTTAGAAGGACTTCCATGCGTCGCCCACCTCGTATGACCAATTCCTGAAGTTCCCAAAAGAGTCGTTCCTCCTTTTGTCGCTTCTTCCAAAACCTTCAAACGTCCCGTAGCCTTTTCCATATGGATTTCTTTCCCATCAAAAACTGCAATTCCGGCAGAATCATATCCTCTATATTCAAGCTTTGATAATCCGTCTAATAAAATGGGTGCTGCCTGCTGTTCTCCAATGTATCCGACAATTCCACACATATTCTTCTCCTTTTTTGCACAATCATATCTTTTTTTTGTGTTTTTTACATTATATCCCATTTTATCACTCTGTCAAGTTAAAACTTTTTTGTGCTAATCCAAAATTGTTGTAAAGTTCTCTCCACATTGTCCAGCCTACACCGTTTCCTGTCTGCCCACTCTGACGGGAAAAGTCCTCTATAATCACTTCCCCAAAATCTTTCATCGAGAAGCAGAAGAATCCCTCTGTCCTCCTGGGTTCTGATTACGCGTCCCGCTGCCTGAAGCACTTTATTCATTCCTGGATAACGATAGGCATAATCAAAACCGGCCTCCCCCTTCTTATCGTAATAGTTTTTAAGGATTTCTCTTTCATTACTGATCTGCGGAAGTCCTGTTCCCACAATAACAGCTCCAATAAGCCTGCTTCCAATAAGATCGATTCCTTCGGAAAACACACCTCCCATCACACAAAAACCAACGACTGCATCTCCGTCCTCCGAAAACTCACCAAGAAATTCCTCCCGTCTCTTCTCGCTCATTTCTGTTTCCTGGCAGATGGTTCGAATCCATGCGACCGAAAACTCCTCTTCATAGATCCGGTACACCTCTTCCATAAAACGATAAGAAGGGAAGAAAACCATATAATTTCCCTTTTTCTGCCACACAGTCCTTGCAATATACTCCGCCACTTTTCTGTATTCTTCATATCCTCTTCTTGTATAGCGGCTGCTTACGTCGTCCCCTATGAGAATCTTCCTGTTTTCTGCTGAAAAAGGAGATGGAACATAAATTCCGAAATCATCTTTTCTCACACTCAACATTTCCCTGTAATATCTCAACGGAAGAAAGGTTGCGGAAAAAAATACGGCGCTGTTTCCTTTTGAAAGACATTCCCCCAGATTTCCGGCTGGATTTACACAGAAAAGTTTCACCCTGAAATTTCCATCCTCTCCATTTTCCGCATACACCTGATAATTGTCGTCCACAAGCTCCGATACATTAAGAAAATCTCTCACTGAAAAATAAAAATCAAGGATTTCATCTATAAGCTGAGAATCTGTCCCTTCTTCCAGAATTTTCTCCATCTCCCCCATTACTTGAAGAAGACTGAAAGGCAGTGCTCCTGGTCCTTCCAGAATCTCATATTTCTCACAGTCTTTCTTTATTTCAAGGAGCTGGCGATTTACGCGATTTAGCGCTTTCGTAAAACGAGGGTATTTTTCTCCCGCCCTTTTTCTGATTTCCAGAATTTCTTCCTTGCATATGGAGGCACTGTACATGTCCCTTCCGCGTTCTACAAGATTATGCGCCTCGTCTATCAAAAAAATATATTCTCCTGATACTCCCTCTCCAAAAAAGCGCTTCAGCTTTACATTTGGATCAAACACATAATTATAATCGCAGATCACACCATCTGTCCAAAGCGCCAGATCAAGACACATCTCAAATGGACATACCTTCCATTTCTCCGCTTGCTCCAGCAATTTTTCCCTGCTGTAGGCGTTTTCCTCCACCCAAAGTTCATATACTGCATCATTTATTCTGTCGTAATGTCCCTTTGCATAAGGGCAGCTGTCCGGATTACATTCCGCCTCCTGAAATGGACAGATTTTATCTTTTGCAGTAATGGTTACAGACTTAAATTTCAGCCCCTTACTTCTTAAAATTTCAAAAGCCTCCTCTGCCACTGTCCTGGTTATCGTTTTGGCAGTCAAATAAAAGACGGTCTCTCCTTTTCCTTCCCCTGCTGCCCGCACTGAGGGAAAAATGGTAGACATGGTTTTTCCCACACCGGTAGGAGCCTGTATGAAAATCTGTTTTTTTTCAGAAATCGCATGATATACACTGCTGACCATACGCCTCTGTCCCTCTCTGTAGGGAAATGGAAAATCCAGATTTTTCATAGAATGATTTCTCTCTTTTCTCCACTTTAACTGATGGGAAATCCATTTGTGATATTCATCGAGAAGCCCGGCATACCATTGTTTTAACTCTTCCAGGGAATATTCCTGGCGAAAATACTTTATTTCTTCTGTATCAAGATTTCCGTAAGTCATCTGGATTCCAATGCGCGAGCACTCCTCCATCTCTCCGTAAATCCTTGCGTAACATTTCGCCTGCGCCAAATGGACAGACACCGGCTCTTTTATATTTTCCAGATTTGTAAGAACCCCCTTTATCTCGTCGATAAAGGTTTCTCCTTCCTCCATAAAAATGCCGTCTGCCCGTCCTTCTACAAGAATGATAACGTCCTCGTATTCACTTTTCCATTTCAGCGAAACCTCTGCCCTGTATGTGCCTTCCTGTCTCCCCTGTATTTTTCTGTGAAGCCGGCTTCCTTTCTGCATGGCTTCTTTATCCATTGCGCCACGGCGGCTGTCAATATCCCCCTCCCGAAGAATAAACTCTACAAGATTTCGTACAGAAATACGAACTGTTGGCTTTTCCATGATTTTTCTCCCGATTCTTCTGATATATGCATTCATTGTATCACAATTTATCGAGAGAAATCTACCAAGTTACATGCAATTTATTGCTGCAATTGTTCCATCTGCCACAGCGGTAGATACCTGACGCACCTGCTTTACCCGAATGTCTCCCGCAGCATATACGCCTTCTATCTCTGTTTCCATTTTTTCGTTTACAGGAATAAATCCATTTTCCAGATGAATCTGTGTATACAGATCTGTATTTGGAACAGTTCCGGCATAAACAAATATGCCGCATCCGGAATCTTCTATTTTTTCAATCACTCCTGTATGTTCGTCCGCCAACTCAAGCGTCTCTACAAAATCCTGTCCCTGCACACTGTGAAGTCTCGTATGAAGCCGCAGGGAAATATTCGATGTCTGTTTTATCTTATTTCTGAACTCGGCAATACATCCAAGCGTATCTTCAAAATGCACAATCGTTACTTCGGAAGCAAATTTTGACAGATAAAGCGCCTCTTTTACTGCTCCATCTGCACCGCCGATCACATAAATATGTTTTCCCCGATAGCTTTCGCCATCTTTTGCGGCATTCATTCCCATTCCTTTTCCCCACAATTTTTCTTCTCCTTCAATTCCAAGTTTTCTCGGGGAAGTTCCATTTGCCAGAATTACCTTTTCCGCTTCTACAACTCCCTTGTCGGTAACTATTTTCTTTGTCTTTCCTGTAAGATCTACTTTTTTTACATCGGCTTTTAAAATTTCCACTCCTGCAGCTTCCGCCTGCTGCTTCATTCTTTCTGCAAAAGATGCACCTGTTTCTCCCGGAAGTATCCCTGCATAATGTGTAACGGTAGATACCTTTCCAATCAAACCTCCAACTTGGTTTTTCTCCACTATCTGTACCTTTTTTCCTCTGCTTGCCGCATAAATTCCTGCGCTGATTCCTGCCGGTCCTGCTCCGATAATCACTACATCATACATCTTCTGCATCCTCCTTATACTATCCATTTTCTTACAGATTTCTTTTTTACGATTGTTTTGTTCTTTACACGCTTACTATACCCCTGCCTTACCATTTTGTAAAATTATAATAATTGATACATCCATAATTTAATTTTATGCACAATAAAAAGATGGAAACTTTTATCATATTAGTTTCCATCTTTTTCTTCACAATTCTCTTCTTAAATCTGCGTTATCACAAATATATCGTAAATTGCCTTTACTGCTGTCTCAAAATCTCGATTTTCCACCCCAATAATAATATTCAGCTCGCTGGAACCCTGATCAATCATTTTCACATTGACATTAGCGTGTGCCAAAGCGGAGAAAATGCGTCCCGCTGTTCCTCTTGTAGAGCGCATTCCTCTTCCCACTACTGCAATCAGGGCAAGATCCGCTTCCATCTCCACAAAATCAGGCTGCACTGCTCTGTGTATTCCAGCAATTACCTGCTGTTCTTTTTCCTCAAACTCATCCTGATGTACATATACAGTCATCGTATCGATTCCGGATGGAACATGTTCAAAATTGATTCCCTGATCTTCAAACACCTGAAGAATTTTTCTTCCGAACCCGATTTCACTGTTCATCATAGATTTTTCAATATTAATGGAACAGAATCCCTTCTTTCCCGCAATTCCTGTAATCGTATATTTTGGTTTCCTACAGGTACTTTCTACTATAAAAGTTCCCTTATCCTCCGGACTGTTTGTATTACGGATATTAATGGGAATTCCTTCTTTTCTTACAGGAAATATTGCTTCTTCATGAAGAACCGTCGCTCCCATATAAGAAAGCTCCCGAAGTTCTCTGTATGTAATGGTTTCAATCACTGCAGGATTTTTCACAATTCTCGGATCTGTTACAAGGAATCCGGAAACATCTGTCCAGTTCTCATATAAATCTGCCTGAATTGCCTTTGCAACGAGAGAGCCTGTCACATCAGAACCTCCTCTTGAAAAAGTTTTTACTGTTCCGTCTGCACATGCTCCGTAAAATCCCGGAATTACTGCACATTCACTTTTTTCCAGTCTTTTTGTAAGAAGCTTATCTGTTGTCTCCATATCAAAGCTTCCATCTTTTCTGAACCGAATCACAGAGGCTGCATCTACAAACTCGTACCCGAGATAAGCAGCCATAATCTTTCCATTAAGAAACTCTCCTCTTGATGCGGCATACTCTGCACCGGACAGATTTTTAAAATCCTCCTGAATGGTTTTGAATTCCTCTTCCAGAGAAAGATTCAGATTTAATCCCCTTACAATCTCATAATACCGCTCCTTAATCGCCTTTAACCGGTTGCTAAAATCCTCTCCTGCAGCCGCTGTTTCATAGCAGCTGTAAAGCATATCTGTTACTTTTGTATCTCCGTCAAATCTCTTTCCCGGTGCTGAAGGAACTACATATCTTCTGCTCGTATCGCTTTTGATAATTTCTCCAACTTTCTGAAACTGCTCTGCGTTTGCCAGAGAGCTTCCGCCAAACTTTACCACTTTTTTCATTTTCATCGCTCCTCGTGCTTCACTTTTTCTCTTTATCACTATAAAGTATTCTACTATTTTATGAAATCCGAGAAGATTTTTCAAGTCATTCTTCATGAATGGGAAAAAAACGTGATATTACACAAGGCTTTTCCTGTTCTCTCTAATTTTCCGTACAAAACACCGAAAAAAATCCAATAACACACAATATGTAAAACTACAGTTTCCGATTTATCATGCACCGTATTCTCTCAGAATATTTTCCAGAGCTGCCGCGCTGCTTGTATGACATCGGCACACAGGAATCGATTTCCTTTTCGCCTGCTCTACCGCACAGTTTACCATTTTATGAGAAACCGTACTTGTAAAAAGAATCAGAAGGTCCGGCGCTCCGATCTTCTTTTTCATTGCACCCTTTTCCTTCGCAAAAATCTTCGCTTTCCAGCCATATCCTTTACAAATATCTTCGTACTGACATACCATTCTTTCATTCCCGCCTACAATTACAACGCTCATGTTCACCTCTCCTTTTCATTTCTGCGCCAAAAAGTTTTTCATAGCTAACTTTAATCCAAAATAATAAGTTAGTTTGCACTAACCCCTTTTCAATAATTTACCATATCTTTTTCTCTCTGTCAATGTATTTTTATAACTGTCTGATTCCAAACAGTTATTCCTCTCTTTTAAATGCCTTTACCTCACATACTGTCAGAATCCCGTCTTTTACGTGGAATCTGATGTCCTGATGTCCAAAAGGCATTCCGTAAATCCGATCCGGATCGTTTTGGTATCCCGGTCTTGGGTCTTCCTTTAAAACAGCAAGCACCGCCTCTCTTTTTTCCTGTGGAATTTTAAAAAGCATCTCTTTTGAAATTTTTACTTCAAGACTGTGTTGTTTTGTTTCTTTTGTAAAACCGCCCTCTGCGTCAAGGTGACAATCTGTCTCAATATACGGTTTAATGTCGTAAACAGGCGTTCCGTCCATAAGGTCAGCCCCTGAAATATGCAAAACCGGCCCAAGCTCCTGATGAAATTCAATTTTTTCCAGTTTTACGCTGGAAAGCCCGATGGGATTGGGACGAAAAGGCGAGCGTGTGGCAAAGACTCCTTTTCTCGCGTTTCCTCCAAGGCGGGGCGGGCGTACTGTCGGCGACCAGCCCTTATCTGCCGCCTCCGAAAATTCCCATAAAAGCCAGATGTGGCTGAACTCTTCCAGTCCTCGAAATACATCCGGATTTCGATATTCCGGCTCCATAATCACCATAGCCTTTAACTCCTCCACCCTTCCGCTCTGCCTGGGAATCCCGAATTTTACAGGAAAATCACTTTTTACACGGGCTATTATTTTCATTTTCTATTTCTCCTCCTCTTACTTTTTTATATACTTTTTCCTTAAATCATGGTATGATTATAACACGTTATTGTTGTAAAGGAGAAAAAATATGTTGGAGCTGATAAAAAATATCAACAGTGCAGTAAACAGTTTTATCTGGGGTGTTCCTGCCATGGTCTGTATTATCGGCGTCGGTCTTTATCTTAGTATCGGCACACGCTTTATTCAGATTCGAAAATTCCCCCTGGCTATTAAAACAACCATAGGACGAATCTTTCGCAAAAAAGATTCGTCAGACGGTACTATGACACCATTTCAGGCAGTGTGTACTGCTCTTGCCGCAACCGTAGGCACAGGAAATATTGCGGGCGTTGCCGGCGCCATTGCCATCGGAGGACCAGGCGCTGTATTCTGGATGTGGGTTTCTGCTTTTCTTGGAATGTGTACCAAATTCTCAGAAGTAACTCTTGCCGTTCATTTCCGTGAGAGAAACGCTCACGGCGATTATGTAGGCGGTCCCATGTATTACATAAAAAACGGACTTTCCAAAAACTGGCACTGGCTGGCTGTTCTCTTCTCTGTTTTCGGCGTCCTCACTGTTTTCGGAACAGGAAATGCCACGCAGGTAAATACAATTACCACCGCGATTGACACTGCGCTTTTAAATTATCATTTAATTTCACCGGATTCTGTGAAAACCGTAAATCTGATCCTTGGAGTTGTCATTGCCATAATTGTAGGACTTGTCCTTTTAGGCGGCGT
Source organism: uncultured Blautia sp. (assembly GCA_900541345.1). Lineage (GTDB taxonomy): Bacteria > Bacillota > Clostridia > Lachnospirales > Lachnospiraceae > Blautia_A. The sequence goes on along the minus strand of UQJE01000038.1, from coordinate 3,540 downwards.
CAAACGAATCGGAAAAGTAACAGAAAAACTTGTTCCTTTTATGGCGCTTCTCTATATCGTCCTTTCCCTTGGAGTTGTGCTTTTAAATATTGAGCACGTTCCCTCTGTATTTGCTTCTATTATTCACGGAGCATTTAATCCATCTGCTGTAACAGGCGGCATTGTGGGAAGCTTCTTTCTCAGTATGAAAAAAGGCGTATCAAGAGGTATCTTTTCAAATGAGGCAGGTCTTGGTACCGGCTCTATTGCACATGCCTGTGCAGATACCCAAAAGCCGGTCAAACAGGGACTTTTCGGTATTTTTGAAGTATTTACAGATACTATTGTGATTTGTACACTCACCGCTCTTGTAATTCTTGTAAGCGGTATTTCTATCCCGTACGGAGCCGATGCAGGAGCAGAGCTTACCATCTCTGGCTTCACCGCCACTTACGGAAACTGGGTATCCATTTTCACGGCAATTGCAATGTGTTGCTTTGCTTTTTCCACAATTATCGGCTGGGGACTTTACGGTGCAAGATGCGTTGAATTTCTTTTTTCTGTAAAAGTGATTCGCCCATTTATGATCGTGTATTCTCTCGTTGCCATTCTTGGAGCAACTATGGATCTCGGTCTTCTCTGGAGTATCGCAGAAACATTTAACGGTCTGATGTCCATTCCAAACCTGATTGCTCTTTTCCTTCTTTCAGGAACTGTAATAAAGCTTGTAAAAGAATATTTTAAAGAATAACGCAAAAAAAGAAGAATCCTTCCATCAAACAGAAAGGATTCTTCTTTTTATTTTTACTCTGCGTCTTTTCTTAAAAGTTCTTTTGGAGGCTCGATTTCATTTGCAATCGTATGCTCTGTAAGCTCTGATAACAGCCTGATTTTTTTATTGATCAGAGGGCGCATACAGTTTGGTACGTGTTCCTGGTGGGCTCTGTGTATTGCCACACACTCTTTACAGTTTCCATGATAGCGGCATGCTTTTTTACAGGGACAGTGATCTTTGTCCTTATATTCTTCCCGAAATTCTGCTGCAAATTCTTCCTGAATACGAAGCCCCTCCTGTCTGTTTCCTTTATGAAACTGTTCCATTGCTTCTTTTTCTTTAGAATTACCATCAATTATCATTACTCAATTCTCCTTTTATGTACTTCCCTACTGAAGCGAAGAAATCCATTTTGCCGCATTTTCCTGGTTCAGAGAATTTTTCAGCACACATACATAAGCCTCGTCATACACAAGACCATAATCTTCTATAAAGTCTTTATCTGTAATGATTACACAGTCGCCATTTTCATATCCGGCAAAGTTTTTATAAGCCTCTTCTCCCAGAACTGTTCCCATGTTTTCCAAAATACCTTTTCTTTGTTCCGTTTTATACATGGTTTCCGGCATAATTACCACATCAAGGGTTCCGGCCTGCATCTGTGTCATAAATGACATCTGGGAATAGTATTCCAGATCTTTTCCAGTCTGGTCCGTAGTAAAGTTTCCAATAACGGATACCTGCTCATACTTGCTTTCTGCACCCAGAATTTTTCGGATTTTCTCCTGTTCTTCTGTAAAATCCTGTGCTTTTGTGTTCACCGCCGATACAGAGAGAACCGTTTCTATTTTTGCATGCTCATACCAGCGGAATCCACCGACTGCAGCAATAATTACACCAATAATCAGAATAGGAACCCACTTGTAATACATGAAAAAATATTCCATTTTTTTCTGAAAACCCATTCCCTGAAGCTTTTCTTTTTCCAAAAGGCGCTTTTCTTTTGCAGTCATATCTACAAGACTTTTCTTATGTTCCTTCTTTTCTTCTGTTCGCTCTTCCTCATTCAGATACATTCTGGCAATGCTGTTCTGCGGCACTGTATTTTTTTCCTTTTCCTCTTCCCCCGTTTTTTTCTGCTTTTCCTCTGCCATGTATTTCTCCTACTTTAAAAATCCGCTGATAATCTGTTCTTCTGCCTCTGCCTCTGTGAGACCGAGAGTCATAAGCTTAATTAACTGCTCACCTGCTATTTTCCCGATAGCTGCCTCATGGATCAGGGCAGCCTCTACATGATTTGCAGAAAGCTCCGGTATGGCGCTTATCTTTGCATCGTCCATAATAATCGCATCACATTCTGTATGTCCGTTACATCTGTTATTTCCACAGATATGAGATTCAAAAAGCTGATAGGAATCATCTCTTGCAACCGAACGGGACACTACGTTTGCAGAGCAGTCCTCTCCGTCAAGCTGTACATCGAAATGGCTCTCTGCTTTCTGTGTTCCATGTGTCATGAGACGCTCCATTACCACAAGCTTTGCTCCATCTTTCAGATATGCCTTGTTTCCTCTGTTTGTAGAATCCACCCCTCTGATCTGCGCTGTATCCATCTCCATGAAGCTATCTTCTCCAAGATGGATTTCTGTGACAGGGTTCATGATTCTCTCACCTTTTCCGTCACCGCTTCCATAATGCTTTTCTACATATTTAATATGTGCATTTTTTTCTACAAAAAAACGATGAATCCCATCATGACGGCTTGCCGCATCTCCTCCATTATGGATTCCGCATCCTGCTATAATGGTAACATCTGCCCCTTCACCAATATAAAAGTCGTTATACACAACCTCCTCGAGACCGGACTGGCTTAAAATAACCGGAATATGAACGCTTTCATGCTTCGTTCCCGGTTTAATGTGAATTTCTATGCCGCTTTTATCTTCCTTTGTGACAATCTGAATGTTTTCTGTACAGCCTCTTTCCACACTTGCGCCGTTTGCTCTTATGTTATATGCTCCTGCCGGAATTTCGTGCAGTCCGGATACTGCCTCCAGTAAATCTTTCTGTATTGTGTCCATACTGCTCCTCCTATTTCTCCCCGGTTAATTTTTTGCATCCCATTGCCGCTGCATTTGCAGTTCCAAGAAGCTTTGGCATCATCTCTTCTTTTGTACCTTTTTCTCTCAGTTCTCCGTCTGCAATTAAAAGAATCTCGTCTGCTATATCCAGAATGCGCTCCTGATGGGAAATAATAAGAATAGAGCCATGAAGCTGACTATGCATTTCTTCGAAAACCTGAATCAGATTCTGAAAACTCCATAAATCGATTCCTGCTTCCGGTTCATCAAAAACAGAGACTCTTGTTTTTCTTGCCATAATCGTGGCAATCTCAATTCGTTTAATTTCTCCTCCGGAAAGGCTTCCGTTTACTTCTCTCTTTATATAATCCTTTGCACAGAGCCCTACCTTTGAAAGATACTGACAGGCGTCTGTCACAGAAATTTCTTTTCCTGCTGCAAGGCGGATCAAATCAAAAACTGTCACTCCTTTAAAGCGAACCGGCTGCTGGAAGGCATAGCTGATTCCAAGCTTTGCCCTGTCTGTAATGCTCATATCCGTAATGTCCTGTCCATCCCAGAGAATCTGACCAGAGGTTGGCTTTTCAATACCTGCGATAATTTTCGCAAGGGTGGATTTTCCTCCTCCATTTGGCCCTGTGATAACTACAAATTTATTATCCTCCAGTGTCATACTTACATCTTTTAAGATTCCCTTTTCCTTCT
>UQJE01000037.1 GCA_900541345.1 uncultured Blautia sp. | reverse complement strand
GCAAGAATTATGGATCAGCTTTCCGACGCCGGGGTTGTGGGACCGGAAGAGGGAACAAAACCAAGAAAGGTGCTGATGTCTCTGGAGGAATTTCAGAGTTATCTGGAGGAATCGTAAATGAAAATAACTTTAATAAGTGTAGGAAAAATAAAAGAAAAGTATTTGCGTGATGCCATAGGAGAATACAGTAAGCGTTTAAGTCGTTACTGTAAGCTTGAGATTGTGGAGGTAGCAGACGAGAAAACTCCGGATAATGCAAGCGAGACAGTGGAAAATCAGATTCGGCAGAAAGAGGCAGAACGTATTTTAAAACATATTAAGGATGATTCTTATGTGATTACTCTGGAAATCAACGGAAAGATGTTGGATTCTCCGGGGCTTGCAGAGAAAATAGAAAATCTTGGAACAAAGGGCGAGAGCCATCTCACCTTTGTAATAGGCGGCTCCATAGGATTAGGGGAGGAGGTTTTGAAACGCTCAGATTTTGGTCTCAGCTTTTCAAAAATGACGTTTCCCCATCAGCTTATGCGCGTGATTCTTCTGGAACAGATATACAGAAGCTTTCGCATTATAAACGGAGAGCCATATCATAAATAAAAGAATAACGGGAGGGCAGACTATGACAGCAGTGATTATTATCGGAGCAGTTTTATCAGCAGCAGTATTGTGGGGAATTACTTCCTATAACGGCTTTGTTGCGCTTCGCAACAAAACAGAGGAAGCATTTTCCGCTATGGATGTGTCTTTGAAGAAACGGTACGATTTGATTCCCAACTATGTGGAAACAGTAAAGGGGTATGCAAAGCATGAATCGGAAACCCTGGAAAAGGTAGTAAACGCCAGAAATATGGCAATGACGGCAGAGACCCCAAAGGAACGCATTCAGCAGGATAATATTCTTACAGGAAGTCTGCGCTCTCTTTTTGCTATTGCGGAAAATTATCCGGATTTGAAGGCAAATACAAATTTCACAGAGCTTCAGAATCAGTTATCAAGGATTGAGGAAGAGATTGCAGGGGCAAGAAGATATTATAACGGTGTAGTAAATAAGTATAACACAAAGGCAGAAATGTTCCCCGGAAATATCATTGCAAAAATATTCCGGTTTGAGAGAAAACCTCTTTATGAGGTGAATGAAAGTGCAGAACGGGAAAATGTGAAAGTATCATTTTAAGAGAAGGGGGAACTGCCTGTGAAAAGAAAGATAAACAACTTTTTTTGGATTTCCGTATGGGTAATTCTGATTCTTGTCACTGGTAATTTCAGTATTTGGGGACAGATGTTTCCGGAGAAATCAGAAGCACAGGAGGTAGTTGAGGATGTATTTATGGATACTTCCTCTTATTCTACAGAAATTGAAGTAAAGGGCGATAATTCTTATCTGGTACGGGAAGATATTAAAGTTTTCTTTTCCCTGAAAAGACATGGAATCTACCGGTATATTCCTCAGAAGGGCAGTATTGCCCAGCTTGAAGAAAATGGAGAAATCAAAGAGATTCCTTACTATGCGTCTTTTGATGATATTGAAGCTTCAAAAGAGCTTCACACAACATCAGAGAACGGAAATAAAGTACTCCGTCTGGGGGACCCTGATGAGAATGCACAGGTGGTGGGGGAGCAGGAATACCGTCTTCAATATAAGGTGACGCCTGTGACTTCAAAGGGATATAACGATGCGTATTATAATATTTTTCCGACAGGCTGGCAAAATGAAATTCCCGCAGGGAGCACCTTTAAAATTCATTTTCCAAAAGCCTTTGACAGGGAAAATTTTCAGATTTATTATGGGCGGTACGGAGAGCGCCTTAATGGAATGGATATAGTAAATCTTACCTGGGATGGAAATACGGTATCCGGTATATTAAAAGAAGTTCTTCCGGTTGGAACTGGTATGACATTTTATGTGCCTATGGAAGAGGGATATTTTCAGAATGTTGCAACTATGAGCAGCAGAAATATCTTCCTTATCAGTATCAGCGGCGTTTTCCTTTTAATATTGATTCTTTTGTTCTGGTTTTTCGGAAGAGACAGAATGATGATTTCATCTGTACAGTTTCAGCCACCGGAAGGTTTTGACAGTGCAGCAGTGGGATATATTATTGATGGAAATGTATCAGATAAGGATGTTATGTCCCTTCTTCTTTTCTGGGCAGATAAAGGTTATATGAAGCTTCAGGAGACAGAGGAACAGGAGCTTTCTTTTATTAAGATTTCTGATTTGCCTGAAGATGCACCAAAATATGAGAAAACATTTTTTACCGGCATTTTCGGAAAACACGCGCCAGCAGGAAAAACAGTAAAAATGAGCAATCTCAAGTACAGAATGGCAAATACATTTACAAAGACAAAAGAACAGATAGAGAAGAATTATGAGGGCAAAGTCTATACAAAAGCTTCCAAAAGAGCAAGGATAGTTTCTGTTTTTTTAAGCTGTATTCCTGTATTTCTTTGTGCATTTCTTCTGATGAAGATGACAATGACCAATATACTTATTTTTGTCTTGCCAATCGTGTATCTTATTGGACTTTTAATTTTTAATTATACGATAGATTTTTGGTATGCGAAGGCGAAAAAACTGCGTATGCTTATGGGAGGTATTTCTATTGCCATGAGTGTGACATCCATAATTTCTCTTGTTCTCGTTTATGGAATTGGCATGTTGAAAGGAAAACTTTTAAATTTCTTCCCAGGACTTCTTATATCTGGTATTTTATCATGTGCAGGTCTTGTTTTTACAGGATTTATGAAAAAACGGACAGAAGAGTGTGTGGAATGGATGGGATATTTGTCGGGTCTTCGGGAGTTTATTGAAACAGCAGAATTGGAGAGAATGGAAGTGATTGCACAGGATTCGCCGCATCTTTTTTATCACATTCTTCCGTTTGCATATGTATTTGGACTTACAGACATTCTGCTTGATAAAATGAAGGATTTAGCTCTCCCTTCTCCGGACTGGTATGAGACGCAGACACCATATACGTATTTTGATTATCATATGATGCACAGAATGATGCACACAGATATGGACTATGCAGCAACAACAATTTCCACGCCTAAGCCTTCTGAATCTTCCAGTGGAAGCGGCGGTTCTTCCGGCGGCGGTTTCGGTGGAGGCGGCGGATTTTCCGGCGGCGGTTTTGGCGGAGGCGGAGGCGGAAGCTGGTAAGAAATGGAGGAGTAAAATGGCAAAAACATTTTATACAAATGGAACAATTATCACAATGAATGAAAATAGTCTTTACGCAGAAGCCGTATGCGTAAAAGACGGGCAGATTTATTCTGTAGGAACAGAAGAAGAGGTTATGGCAGAAAAAGAAGAAGGGGATCAGGTTATCGACTTAAACGGAAAAACCATGATGCCAGGTTTTATTGACGCACATTCTCATTTTGTAGGCGCTGCAAATGCCATGACACAGTGTGATTTGTCTTTTTGCGAAAGTTTTTCAGATATTATAAGAACGATGAAAAAATTTGCAGAGGAAAGATGTCTGGAAAAAAATCAGTGGATTGTCGGATGTAATTATGACCAGAATTTTCTGGAAGAGAAAAGACATCCTGATAAAATTGTGTTGGATGAAATCAGCAGAGAAAACCCTGTATTAATTGTACATGCTTCATCCCATATGGGAGTTGCAAACAGCAAAGCTCTGGAATTGCAGAAAATTGATGAAAATACAGAGGACTGTCCAGGTGGAAAATATGGAAGATTAGAGAACACTCGGATACCGGATGGCTATATGGAAGAAAAAGCATTTTTGAATTTTCAGTCAAAGCTTCCTATGACTTCTTTTGAAAAGTTGATGGAGTTGATTGTGAAAGCGCAGAGCATGTATGCTTCCTATGGAATTACTACTGTGCAGGATGGTATGGTAGGAAAACCTCTGTTTCAGCTCCTTAAATATGCTGCCCAAAAAGAGCTTCTCAAATTAGATATAGTGGGGTACGCAGATATTACTACTATGTCTGAAATTTTTGAGGAAGAACCAGAGTATGCCGAGAGTTATTGCCAACATCTGAAAATGGGTGGATTTAAAATCTTTCTTGATGGTTCTCCTCAGGGAAAAACTGCCTGGATGGCAAAACCTTATGAGGGGGAAACTGATTATTGTGGTTATCCGATTTATACAGATGAAAAACTGGAGGAATATATTGAGCTGGCGCTTCATAAAAAGAAACAGCTCCTTGCCCATTGTAATGGAGATGCGGCGGCAGAGCAGTATATTACGCAGTTTGAAACAGCGATGGGAAAATTGGGAGAAAAAGACAGTCACCGTGCAGTGATGGTGCATGCTCAGCTTGTAAGAGAAGATCAGCTAAAACGAATGGCGGAAATTCAGATGATGCCAAGCTTTTTTGTGGTGCATACTTATTACTGGGGAGATATTCATATCCGAAATTTCGGCCAGGAGAGAGGCAGTCAGATTTCTCCTGTAAAATCTGCTGTTAAAAACCATATGAAATACACATTCCATCAGGATACGCCGGTTGTTCCGCCGGATATGATGCGTACTGTGTGGAGCGCAGTCAACCGCATTTCCAAATCCGGTCAGAGGATTGGAGAAAATCAGAGAGTTTCTGTGATGGAAGCCTTAAAAGCCATTACCGTATATGCTGCGTACCAGTATTTTGAAGAAAAAGAAAAGGGAACCATAGAAAAAGGAAAAAAGGCCGATTTTGTAGTGTTAAGCGAAAATCCGCTGGAAACAGAACCGGAGAATCTGGCATCTGTTCAGGTTCTTATGACGATCAAGGAAAATGAAGTGATTTATAAAACAGAAGATTACAATAAAAATTGACAAACATATAAAGCAATGTTATAATGCTTCCTTGCTATCTGAAAACAGAAAAGAAAGGATGATTTTATGACATTTTATCAGGAACTACAATTAAATCAGGCCGGTTCAAAGGCAATGGTAAAAAATGCCAAAAGCCCACGGGAGAAACTTCATCATACGTGTATCTATATGTTTAAAATCGGGATTACTCTGCTTTTCTGTATGGCATTTGTTATGGCGTTTGGACAGATTTTCGGAGATGGAAACAGTACAGTAGGTGTTGTAGTGCTCCTGTTTCTCATGGTATTTAAGAATGCAGATTTTGGAATTTGTATGCGTCATTCGCTTAAAGTGATGGCGGCGATTTTCGGAATTTTAATTATAGGTCCAAGACTTGCAAATATGGCAGGACCGATTTTCGGAATGGTATTGAACATGGTATTCATTTTTCTTCTTGCTTTTATTAGTTGCCATAATATTATTATGTCAAACCATTCTACTGTGATTCTGGGGTATCTTCTTCTTTATGGATATGATGTGACAGGAAAAGAATACGGACTTCGTATTGCAGGACTTGTACTGGGAGCTGTGCTCACGGGAATTGTATTTTACAGAGGACACCGCAATTATAAATATAAGAGAGATTTAAAAAGCATTTTTGAAGAATTTGATATTCATTCCTCAAGAACAAGATGGCAGATTGCCATGACTCTCGGAGTTTCTTCTGCCATGTGTTTTGCAGAGCTTCTTCATTTTCCTCGTTCTATGTGGATTGGAATTGCAGTTATGTCCGTTATGGTTCCTTTTGAGCAGGATTTGAAGAAGAGAACAAAAGGCAGAATTCCCGGAAATCTTTTCGGTGGAATTTTATTTGTTGTTCTTTATGCTATACTGCCGCCATCCTTCCTCTCCTATGCGGGAATTATAGGCGGGATTGGTGTAGGGCTTTCCGCAAGTTACGGATGGCAGTCTGTATTTAATTCTCTTGGAGCAATGGCAGTTGCCACAGGGCTTCTCGGACTTCCAGCAGCTGTTTTTTTCCGGATTTTTCATAATGTATGCGGAAGTATTTACGGGCATCTTTTTTATAAATTTTTTAATCGGTCAGTAAACTGTATTCCGGCAGAATAATACAAATAATGTATAAGAAAAGAGCTTCCTTTGAGAATAAGGAAGCTCTTTTCTTATACATAATGGTAAATATTTCTTTTTTTTCGAAAGTATAAAAGAGATACGAATACAGTTAAAAACTCTGCTGCTGGTACAGCAAGCCATATGCCTGTCACCCCCATAATGGCAGGGAGAAGCAGAATATTCAGCACAAGAAGTACAAATGTCCGGACAAAGGAAATAATTGCAGAAGTTTTTCCATCAGAAAATGCAGTAAACATGGAAGAGGCAAAAATATTGACCCCTGCAAATATGTAATTTATGGAAAACAGGAAAAAACCATCTTTTGCAATGGCATACGTCTCTGTTTCCACAGGTGTAAAAATCTGCACAATAAAAGACGTACTGAGAAGAGCAATAGCCGTAATCGTAACAGAGGACACAGAAATAAATCCGATACATATTTTAAAAATCCTTCGAAGAAGTATACGATTGTCTCTTCCATAATTATAGCTGATAACAGGAGCAACACCCATAGAAAAGCCCATGTACATGGCAGTGAAAAGAAATTGGCCGTAAAGCACGATCGTGATTGCTGCAACCCCTGTTTCTCCTAAGAATTTTAACATGGTCATATTAAAAAGATAAGTGACAACTGCAGTAGAAAGATTTGTTACCATTTCTGAGGAGCCGTTTATACAACTTTCCATTAAAACTCGGAAGCGGAATTTTGGACAGACAAAATGAAGAGAGCCGTGAAAACAGGAAAAATAAACAAGACCTGCCACAGCGGGAATTAACTGTCCGATTCCGGTTGCAAGAGCTGCTCCTTTGATTCCCATATTCATAGGTCCCATGAAAAGGTAATCGAGAATCATATTTGCAATACCGCCGCTTATAGTAAGAATCAGCCCTGCAATGGGCTTTCCGGCAGTGACGAAAAAGGTCTGGAATAAAAGCTGCAGCATACAGGCAGGAGCCAGAAGAAGACAGACCCCAAGGTAATCCATACAGTAATCAACAAGTACGGGCGTTGCACCCAACGCCGTCACAATGGGCTCGAGAAAAAGATTTCCGAAAACCATCAGAAAGATGCCCAGAATAAATCCAATGAGCACCAGGAAGGAGAAATCTTCTTTTGCTTCTTTTGTATTTCCCTCCCCCATTTTTTTTGCAATGACTGCACTTCCGCCTGATGCAAGCATGACTCCTGCTGCAATCAGAAGGTTAATGACCGGATATACAATATTTACAGAAGAAAGAGCGTCTGACCCTACCAGCCGGGAAACGAAAATTCCGTCTACAATGGTATAAAGAGACATAAAAACCATCATTAACATGGTAGGAAACGCAAAACGAAGCAGAGAAAAAAGTTTAAAGTCTTTTGCGATAGAATTTGACATTTTATATTACACCTTTCTTGAAATTTTTGTCAGCAACTGTTATGATAAAGTATCGGGTAACACGATAGTCAAGAGTTTTGTGGAGAGAAAAAATGAACAAAGAAAGCTTTCTCACAACAGGGGAATTTGCAAGACTTGCAGGCGTGACAAAACATACCTTGTTTTATTATGATGAAATTGGGCTGTTTTCTCCTGAAATAAAGACAGAAAACGGGTATCGCTATTATTCTGTATCCCAGCTTGAGGTATTTGATGTAATTTATACTTTAAAGGATTTGGGAGTGTCTCTGGATGAAATCCGGCAATATATGGAAAATCGTACCCCATCGTCTCTTCTTACACTTTTTCAAAAAGAAGAAAAAATGATAAGCCAGCAGATTGCCCATCTTAAAAGTATAAGAAACTGGATCAGAAAAAAAGAGAAAACCATTCATTTTATAACAGAAGAAAGCCTGGAAGAAATCGGTCTTATGTGGGAGCCGGAATCGTATCTGATCTGCGGCGAGGCAAAAGAGAATGATGACAAAACATGGGCCGTGGAAATCGGGAAGCTTCTTGAACTGTGCAGACAAAAAGGAATTAAAACAACCGGTTCTATCGGATATTTGCAAAAAAAGAAGGATATTGAAAAAGGAATTTTCGATCACTATCGAGTATTTTATGAGAGACTGGAAAAAAAACCTGTCGGAATTCCGTTTCTGATAAGACCTGCCGGAAATTATCTTACTGCATATCACAGAGGAAGATGGCAGGAGATGTCTGGAACTTATAGAAAAATTCTGGATTACATACAAAAAAATAATCTTTCTCCGGATTCCTGTTTTTATGAGGATATGATTCTGGACAGCCTTGCCTGTCAGAGAGAGGAAGATTACATTACCAAAATCACATGCCGGATTCTGTGATTACTGGAAGACAATGAGAGGAGACGAGAGATGAAGGATTATATGGCACCTATGGAGGGCGTGACAAATTATATATACAGAAATGCGTACCATCAGTTTTATCACCCTATGGACAAGTATTTTACGCCCTTTATTTCAGCAAAGCCAAATAAGCGCTTTTCTGATAAGGAAATCCGGGAGGTTTCCCCGGAAAATAATAAAGGAATGTATGTCGTTCCGCAGATTCTTACAAATAACGGAGACGATTTTCTGGAAACTGCCCGGATTTTGAAAGAAGATTTCGGATATAAGGAAGTAAACTTAAATCTCGGCTGTCCTTCCGGAACTGTGACGGCAAAGGGAAAGGGAGCCGGGTTCTTAGGAGAGCCGGAAAAACTGAAAAGTTTCTTTGACAGGATTTTCTCAAAATGTGAGATGGAGATTTCCGTAAAAACAAGAATTGGTACAGATTATGAGGACTGGGAAGAACTTCTTAAAATCTATAAAAGTTTTCCCATAAAAGAGCTGATTATACACCCAAGGCTTTTAAAAGACTACTATGGAAATATACCGCGTCTTGAGGCTTTTATAAAAGCTCAGAAAGAGCTGCCGATTCCTCTTTGCTATAACGGCGATTTATTTACAAAAGAGGATTATGAGCAGACTTCCAGTGCGCTTTCTGGTACAGATACCTTCATGTTTGGAAGAGGTATCATTAAAAAACCGTGGCTTCTTTCTCTGATTCGTGATGGGGAAAAGCCGGACAAAAAGAAACTCAGGGAATTTCATGATTCGCTTTACAGCGAGTATCAGAAAATTTTAAGCGGAGAACGAAATGTGTTGTTCCGCATGAAGGAGCTTTGGAGCTATATGGCGCCTTCTTTTACAAATTATGAAAAATATGCGAAAAAAATAAAAAAAGCACAGAATCTCCGCTCCTATTATGAGGCAGTAGAAATGCTGTTTTCTTCTCAGGAGCTGATTTGACAGGGAGGATCATATGGAATTAAGGCAGTTTGAATCATTTATTTCTCAATTTCCCATATACGAATACCGTCTGATTGATACGGCGGATATTTCTATAGAAGAGCGGGTACGTATCATCTGTGAACAGGAATGTGAACGGTACGGAAGTACCTGGGCATGTCCGCCGGGAGTAGGGTCTTTAAAAGAATGCGGCAAAAAAATCAAAAGTTATCCGCAGGGTATTTTCTTTTCCAGTGTGGCTGAAGTTTCCGACCTTATGAATATGGAGGAAATGCTCTCCACACGAAAAGCCCATGAAGAAATCACAACAGCAGTAGGGGATTTTATAAAAGCTGCAGGTCATGAAATTTATATTCTTTCCACAGAATCCTGTGATCTCTGTTCTCCCTGTGCTTATGCAGAAGGAAAACCGTGCCGTTATCCAGATAAAATGCATCCCTGTCTGGAAAGTCACGGCGTTGTGGCAAATGCTATTGTAGAAGCACAGAATATGGAATATAATCTTGGCGGGAACACCATTCTCTGGTTTTCCCTGATTCTCTTTCGCTGATTCAGACATAGGGAGTCTTCCTCCGGCATAAATTAAAAGAGCCGGAGGATTTTTTAATGAAAAAATTAGGACATCTGAAAGAGAATCTTGTAGCATCCCTGGAAATCCCGGAGGATCTGGCGTACAGGGAAGTGCTCCTTACGGTTACGGGAAGAGAATCTGTTATAATTGAAAATTATAAAAGCATTTTGAAATACACTGCGGAAGAGGTGGAACTTCTCACGTTTCGGGGAAGGCTTAAGCTTTGTGGCAAAAAAATGGAAATTCTTTCATATACACCTGAGGAAATGCAGATAAAAGGGCACATCTGCGGAATCTTTTTTGAATAAGGGGGAAATATGAGAGGATTATTGCAGCTTTTCAGGGGCTGTCTTTGTATTTCTATAGAGGGAGAACAAATCGAGCGTTTTTTAAATCTGTGCAGATGCCAGAAGATTTCTCTTTATGAAGTAAAGAGAACAGAAGAACGAAAAATAAATGCTTCCCTTTACTGGAAAGATTTTTTTAAGCTTCTTCCTGTCCGGAGAAAAACAGGTGTGAAGATTCATATTCAAAAAAAGCGGGGATTTCCTTTTTGGATTTATAAAAATAAAGCGCGAAAAAGCTTTTTTGCAGGAGTGATTCTTTGTGGAGCGCTGATAATTTTGCTTTCCGGTCGTGTATGGAATATACATATCGAGGGAAATATACAATATGCAGATCCGGAAATTCTTGGTTTCTTGGAAGAAAACGGAATTGTTCACGGAATGGCAAAAGGAAAAGTGAACTGTTCGGAAATTGCAGATTCTCTTCGAAGAAATTATCCGGAAATCACCTGGGTTTCTGCAAAGCTTTCAGGAACAAGGCTGCTTCTTACCGTGCAGGAGGGAAAGAAACAGAAAAAACAACAGACAGAATTACCTCCCTGTGATTTGAAGGCAGAGACAGAGGGGGAAATTGTAAAAATGATCACAAGAGCGGGAACCCCCCTTATGAAAACGGGAGATGTATGTAAGCAGGGAGATATTCTCGTATCCGGGAAAGTCCCCATTATCAATGACAGTAAAGAGATGATAAGAGAGTCGTATGTCCATGCAGATGCAGATATTTATGTCCGTCATTTTGTTTCTTATTATTATGAATTTCCCCTTATCTATGAAAAAGAAATTCCGGAAGAAAAGACAAGAAAAGCTTACGGTTTTCGTGTTGGCAAATGGTACGCCAGTTTTTACAGAGGTGCAGAAAAAGGGTGGAAAACTGTGACAGAGGAATTTCCTCTTCGGATTACCGAAAATTTCTGCCTGCCTGTTTCGCTCTATTCTTTTACTTCGACGCGGTACAAAAAAATAAAAAGTGTTTACACAAAAGAGGAGGCAGAACAGCTTGCAGAAAAAAAGTTACATTTATTTGAGAAAAAATTAATGGAAAAAGGGGTTCAAATATCTGAAAATAATGTTAAAATAGACATAAATCATACTGTATGCACGAGCAGTGGAAAGCTTATTGTGATAGAAAAAACAGGCATGGAAGCGCCGGTGCAGCAGGAGGAAGAAAAAGAAAGGACAGCAGTAGATGGGGAACAGCGTAATTGAATTACACACAGAAGTGCCCGTAAATCTTCAGGGAAATGTTTTCGGACAGTTTGATGAACATTTGAAATTAATAGAAAGAACGTTAAACGTAACTCTGATTTTCAGAGAAGGCGTGTTAAAAATTCTGGGAGGCGAGGGAAATGCCTCCCAGGCCAAAAAGCTCATAGAAGAGTTGGTGCGTATGGCAGGAAGGGGCAATACCATCACAAAACAAAATGTGACATATGCCCTTTCCCTTGCAATGGAGCAGGTGGGAGAAGTTCTCTCAGAAATAGATAAAGACTTTATCTGCAACACCATACAGGGACGGCCGGTAAAGCCAAAGACACTGGGACAGAAGGAATATGTGGAGCAGATCCGAAAGAAAATGATTGTTTTTGGGGTGGGGCCTGCAGGTACCGGAAAAACATACCTTGCAATGGCAATGGCAGTCACCGCCTTTCGAAATGAGGAAGTAAGCCGTATTATCCTTACAAGACCAGCTATTGAGGCAGGAGAAAAGCTAGGCTTTCTTCCTGGAGACTTACAGAGTAAGGTGGATCCGTATCTTCGTCCTCTTTATGACGCTCTGTATCAGATTATGGGAGCAGATAGTTTTGCAAAAAATATGGAGCGGGGACTCATTGAAGTGGCTCCGCTTGCATATATGAGGGGAAGAACTCTTGATAATGCATTTATTATTTTAGATGAAGCGCAAAATACGACCCCTGCCCAGATGAAGATGTTTTTAACGCGTATCGGTTTTGGCTCAAAAGTTGTCATTACAGGAGATGCATCGCAGAAGGACTTGCCACGTGATGCTGTTTCCGGTCTTGATGTGGCAATGAAGGTTCTTGGAAAAATTGAAGACATTGGATTTTGTAAGCTGACAAGCAAGGACGTTGTACGGCATCCTCTCGTACAGCAGATTGTACAAGCATACGAGATATACGAAAAAAAACAGAAACCAGAAAAACCAGTACTACGTTCAGGAAGAAAGGGGAGAAAAGATGACAGTAAACATTGATTACGAAACAGAAAAAGAGCTTGGAATTGATTATGCATCTCTTGCAAATCAAGTAGCAGATAAGGTGCTTAATATGGAACATTGCCCATACGATGCACAGATTAATCTTGTTTTAACAGATAATGAAGAAATAAAAAGAGTCAATACGGAATTTCGGAATATTCAGGCGCCTACAGATGTACTTTCTTTTCCGATGATTCCTTTTGAGACGCCCGGGGATTATGAGATTGTGGAAGAGGATGAATCCTATTTTGATTTGGATACAGATGAACTTCTTCTGGGGGATATTATGATTTCTGTCGATAAGGTGTTTGCACAGGCGGAAGAATATGGACACAGTGTAACGAGAGAATTTTCTTTTCTTGTTGCCCACAGTATGCTTCATCTTCTGGGGTATGACCATATGACACCGGAGGAAGCTTCCGTGATGGAAAAAAAACAGGCAAAAGCATTGGAGGAATTAGGTATTACAAGATAACAATTTAATAAAAGCACCGTAAATAGGGAGGTAGCACTATGAAAAAATGGACAAAAGGGGTTTTAACAGGGATTTTTGCAGTTTGTGCGGCAGTTGTTCCAGTTTGTGCACAGGAGAATCTGGTGGATATGGTTCCGGCAGGAGAGGGAAAGACTCTTAGTTATCTTACAGGAGAACCGGTGCAGGGAGATATAAATCGACGCCCGGTTGCTGTTATGATGGGGAATAACAAAGCCGGTGCGCCTCAGAGCGGTATTTCTTCTGCGGGAGTGATTTACGAAGCGCCTGTAGAGGGAAATATGACCCGCCTTATGGGAATTTTTGAAAATTATGAAACGATTCCTAAAATCGGTTCTGTGAGAAGCTGCCGCGACTATTATACATCTTATGCAAATGAATTTGAAGCGATATACGCACATTTTGGACAGGCAGTGTATGCGATTCCCTATCTGGAAAATATTGATAATTTAAATGGACTTCAACTGGAAGGTTCTGTATATTTCAGAACTGAAGACAGAAAGGCACCACATAATGCGTATACAAGTGGAGAAAGGCTTCTTCAGGGCATTCAGGAAAAGGGATATACACAGACTTACAGTGAAAATTATATAAACAATAACGGGCATTATCAGTTTGCCCAGGCTCCGTCCGAAACTCTTCTGGAAAGCGGTATTCCTGCAAGCACAGTAGCGTTGGACAATTATACCGATAACCATCCCTGGTTTGAATATAATGCAGAAACAAAGGAATATGAAAGAAATCAGTACGGAGAGCCGCAGATTGATCTGGAAACGGGGCAGCAGCTCACCTGCGACAATATCATTCTTCAGAATTCTCAGTACGTACCATACGATGAAAACGGATACTTAAATATTTTCTGTACAGGAGAAGGAGAAGGTACGTTTATTACAAGAGGAAAAGCCATTCCCATAAAGTGGGTGTATGAAGAAGAACACGGAATGACTCATTATTATGATGAAAACGGTCAGGAAATCCGTTTAAATCCAGGAAAAACCTGGGTGGAAATTATATTAAACGGAACAGAAGATGCGGTCTCCATTCAGTGAAAAAATTGCAAAGGAAGTATAAAGCTTTTCTAAAATCTGCATTCAGACTGGGAAAAACATGGACGAATGATAAGAAATGTTGTAAGATAAGAAAATGAACAATAGACAATGGAGTGACAAGAAGATGAATTACCGGGAAAGACTGAAAGATAAGAAACGAATTGTGATTAAAATCGGTTCCTCTTCCCTTACGCACAGCCAGACAGGAAGAATTAATCTGCGTAAGCTTGAGGTTCTGGTGCGAGAAATCTGCGATCTGCAGAATCAGGGAAAAGACGTAGTGCTTGTTTCCTCAGGAGCCATCGCTGTCGGCGTAGCGGCTCTTGGTCTGGAAAAGAAGCCTTCTGAGCTTAAAAAGAAACAAGCTTGTGCAGCTGTGGGTCAGGCGCGTCTTATGATGATTTACCAGCAGCTTTTCTCAGAGTATAATCATATGGCAGCCCAGATTCTTATGACAAAGAACACCATGGTAAACAATGCGAATCGAAAAAATGCAGAAAATACTTTTGAAGAGCTGCTTGGATTAAACGTAATCCCAATTGTAAACGAAAACGACTCGATTTCTACATATGAGAGTCAGTTTATGGAAAAGTTCGGAGATAACGATACTCTGTCTGCAGTGGTAGCAGCTTTAATTCAGGCAGATCTTCTGATTCTTCTTTCTGATATAGACGGACTTTTTACAGACGATCCCAACACCAATCCGGAGGCACATTTTATTGATGTGGTGGAAAATCTGGATGAGAACCTTTTAAATATGGGCAAGTCCTCCACAGGAAGCAAGGTAGGAACAGGAGGAATGGCCACAAAGCTTACGGCTGCAAGAATTGCAACAGCAGCAGGAGCAGATATGGTAATTGCCAATGGAAAGGACTTTCACGTAATCCACAAGATCTCGGAAGGTCGCAATCATGGAACCCTTTTTGTGGGACAGAAAAAAGAAGAATTTTATCTTCTTGACTATATAGAAAAGCTTTTATAAAGAAAGAAACAGGAGAACACAGACACATGGATAATATTAAAATTGACCGCATTAACACACTGGCGCATAAGGCAAAAAGCGTTGGTCTTACAGAAGAAGAGAAAAAAGAGCAGGCGGCGCTGCGAAAAGAATACATTGCAACAATTCGTATGAATCTGCGTACCCAGCTTGACAATATCGACATTAAGGAGCAGGATGGCAGCATTACAAATCTTGGTGAAAAATATGGAAACAAAACAAGCCATTAGAAAGCAGATTTTTGCTGCAAGAAAAAGAGTGACTGAGGAAGAGGTAAAAAGTCGGAGTCATCTCATTGCGGAAAAGGTATTTCTCCTTCCGGAATTTCAAACTGCGAAACGAATTCTTGTGTATGCAGATTATAATCACGAAGTGATGACAGGGGAACTCATAGAGGCTGCATGGAAAGCTGGAAAGGAAGTTGCCGTTCCGAAGGTCACAGAAAAAGAGATGGTATTTATCCGTCTCACAGATTTTAACCAGCTTGCCCCCGGATATTTTTCCATTCCGGAACCGGAGACAGGAGAAGAAATTTTCTGGGAAGAAGGGCTTATGATCATGCCGGGAGTGGCATTTGATAAAAAGTGCAGACGTGTAGGATATGGCGGCGGATTTTATGATCGCTATTTGGAGAAACATCCGAAACTTACCCGTCTTGCTCTTGGCTTCTCTTTTCAGATGATGGAAAAAGTGCCTGTTGAGGAAACAGACATTATCCCACAGATTCTTGTAACAGAAGATAACATATATGACAGCAGGGAGAACGCTTATGAATGAATATCTGGAACAGACAGGCAGAGAGGCAAAAAAGGCAGAAACAGCCATCAGAAACCTTTCTACAGAAAAGAAAAATGAAGTGCTCTGCGCTGTGGCAGAAAAACTGATACAGCGGACAGAGGTGATTTTAAAGGCAAATGAAGAAGATATAAAAAACGGAAGAAAAAATCATATGCCGGAAAGCCTTGTGGATCGTCTTCTTTTAACCGAAGACAGGATACTTGGAATGGCGGACGGACTGCGGCAAATTTCCAAACTTGATGATCCGATTGGAGAAGTAATCAGCATGAAGAAGCGTCCCAACGGTCTGATGATCGGGCAGAAACGTGTTCCTCTTGGCGTAATCGGAATTATTTATGAGGCAAGACCAAACGTGACCTCTGATGCATTTGGACTTTGCTTTAAGACAGGAAACGTGGTGATTTTAAAGGGTGGAAGTGATGCCATTCATTCCAATACCGTGATTGTTTCCTGTATCCGGGAAGCCTTAAAAGAATGCGGCATA
Source organism: uncultured Blautia sp. (assembly GCA_900541345.1). Classification (GTDB taxonomy): domain Bacteria; phylum Bacillota; class Clostridia; order Lachnospirales; family Lachnospiraceae; genus Blautia_A. Next base: position 7,387 of record UQJE01000037.1, on the reverse strand, counting down.
ACAGAACAGGCAATCTCTCTTATTACTGATACTTCAAGAGAAACAGCAGCTGAGTTTATGAAACTGAATCAATATGTGGATGTCCTGATTCCGAGAGGGGGAAAGGGATTGATTCAGACCGTTGTAAATACAAGTACCATACCGGTGATTGAAACAGGAACAGGAAACTGTCATATCTATGTAGATGAGACAGCAGACCTTAAAATGGCAGCGGATATTGTGATAAATGCCAAAACGCAGCGAGTAGGCGTGTGCAACGCTTGTGAATCCCTTCTTGTACATAAAAATGTAAAAGAAGAATTTCTTCCGGTTCTCGGGAAACGCCTTCTGGAAAAGAATGTAGAAATTCGCGGAGACGAAAGAACAAGGGAACTCATCCCGGAGGCAGAAAAAGCCACAGAGGAAGATTGGGGGACCGAATATCTGGACTATATTCTTTCTGTAAAGGTTGTAGATTCTGTGGAGGAGGCAATCTCCCATATCAACTGTTATAATACCGGACATTCTGAAGCAATCATCACAAATGATTACAGCCATGCCCAGAAATTTCTTGACGAGGTGGATGCGGCGGCTGTGTATGTGAATGCTTCTACAAGATTTACAGACGGAAATGAGTTCGGTTTCGGGGCAGAAATCGGTATCAGCACACAGAAGCTTCACGCAAGAGGACCTATGGGACTTCCGGCATTGACTACCACGAAATATATTATTTACGGAAACGGACAGATTCGCCCGTGAATTTGATTTTTTTTCGGGTATGTGCTATACTAAAAAAAATTCTTTATACAGACAGAGAGTTTAAGAACGCTCATTTATGGGAGGACTAAAAATGAGAAAAAAACAATTATTTGCAATGCTGTTAGCAGGAACACTAAGCATTGGAATGGCTCCGACATCTGCCTTTGCAGCAGAGGAGGGAACCACAGTTACCATAGAAGAAGGAACTGCTGATGTCCCGGCTGAAGAAGTGCCGGAAGCGTCAACAGAAGCGCCGAATACATCGGCTCCGGAGGCAAGCGTGACACCGGAGATACCAACAGAAACACCGGAAACACCGACTCCGGAAGCTACCGTAACACCGGAAACGCCAACAGAAGCACCGGAGACACCAACTCCGGAAGCTACCGTAACACCGGAGGTAACGATAACACCAACACCTGAAATTAGTGAGGGAACTGTTGTTAAATCAGAAGCTGAGTTAAATGCAGCTATCGCAGCAGCACCGGAGACAGAACCTTCAAATATTATTCTTGATGAAGATTTATCTCTTACAGCAACTGTTTCAATTCCTGCAAACAAAAATATTATTATTACGACAGCAGGAAAAGACGTTTCCATCAGCCGTGACGGAGCAATGAAAGGCAATATGTTCCAGGTAGAAGGAAACTTTACTTTGCAGTCCGGTAAAACAGAAGATGGAGCGACAGCAGGAAGCATCACCGTCAGCGGTTATCTCGATGGAAATAAGGCAGACGGGGCCATTATAAATGTGTCAGGCGGCGTATTTGTTATGGACGGCAATGTAACTCTTTGTGATAATACCACAACTGCAAACGGCGGTGCAGTAACAAATGCCGGAGGCAGAGTGATTCTTACAGGAGGAACAATTAAAGGAAACCAGGCAGAATCAGGCGGTGCTATATACAGTGAAGGTGTTGTACAGATTCAGGGAAGCCTGTATATTTCCGATAATACAAAAACAGATGGAACAACGCCGGATAATATTGCTCTAAAAGGTGAAGGTGCTGTTCTTGAAGTAAGTAATGTGCTTGCAGAAGGAACAAAAATAGGATTTCATGCAGTAGAAGGCAAAGAAGGACAGAAAGTGATTCAATTTGCAGAGGGTGTTGAAGGCCTTGCTATGGAAGACGTATTAAAAGTGGTTACATATGAGGGAACTGGTTTTACTCTGAATGCAGACGGTACTTTGCAAGCAGACAAACCTGCAGTGACTCCTGATGTCAAACTGAAAACAAAACCAAAATGGCTCAGTCGTACTTCCGTTGAATTTACCTGTGTTGCAAATGTAGACGGCTGGTTTTATGCAGGCTGGGGTGTAACCGGTCAGGAAGCACCGTCTTTTGATGTAAATAAAGAAGGTACTGCCATTGAAGCAAATAAAGAATTTAAGGTTACATTAAAGGATTTAGATGACAAGAATCCAATTACAGCATACGTTCTTGTAAAAGACAAAGAGAATAACCTTTCTAAAAAGCGTTCTCTTGATCTGGACGAAAAAACACGTCCCGGCAATACAACACCAACACCAGAGGCAACAGTAACTCCAACTCCTGAAGTTTCTCCTACAGCAACTCCAACTCCAGGACCAACTCATACACCTGTTGTTCCTTCTGTAAAGAACAGTGTAGTACATGGTTTGGAAAACCCGTTGGAAATGTGGCCAAATGTATTCTATAGTTTTTCTGTAACAGGTGCAGGAAGCGATAACAGAAATCCGGGAGAGGGAGATGCACAGTGGGTGCCGCAGTACTGGATGCAGGAAGGCGGATCTTCCAAACAGACAACCTGGAAAATTGGTTCTAAGAGCGGTATTTACGATGAGAAAACATTGCCAATCCGCATCTATTTGAAAAAATATGTTTACAATGCAGAGAAGAAGCAATGGTTTGGAACTGATGAAATGGATTACATTACTTACGAAGTAAGAACAGCTAAGATAAGTCCAAGCGGAACTCCGGGTGCAGGCGTAAACGGGGATGGAACAGGCGGATCTGATACGCTTGTAACGGATCCCAATTCTTCCGAGACAGGATCCACCTCTTCTGCAAGCGGAGCAAAGACAGCAGATGAAAGTCCAGTAGGAAATATGTTGATGTTGGCGTTCGCTTCTGTTGTTGCAGGAGGATACGTTCTTGTAAGAAGACGAAAAAAAGAAACAGAATAAATAGTTTTTATTTTTTAAGAAGGCAGGTCTTATGACCTGTCTTCTTTGCATATATTAATTTCATAGGAGGTAAGCTATGTATCAGAAAGTAGGACAGACTCTTCCGCTTTCCTATGAAAAAATTTATTTTTCTTTGTGGGAGCTGAGTCAGAGATACGGCACTTTTACAGATTTCCGTGTTATAGGAAAAAGCCACGATGAGAGAATGATTCCTCTTTTAGAAATCGGAAATGGGGAAGAATCTGTATTTTGTATATCCGGTATACAGGGAACGGAAAATCAGATTCCAGGATTTTTGACAAGACTGGCAGAAGAATATTGCAGAGCATACGAGTGCAGATGGATGGTAGAGGATTTTTATGATGTGCGAAATCTTCTTGATGCAATACGCATTTGTATGATTCCACTCTTAAATCCGGACGGATATGAAATCTGCCGAAAAGGCTGGGCAGGCATTCGAAATCCTATATACAGACAGATGCTCAAAATGAATGGGATTCCTGAGAAAGAATTTACAGGAAACGCACGAGGAATCAATCTTAAAACAAATTTTCCAACTCTGTATTGCCAAAAAATACAGCTGGGAAAGGAACCTGGAAGTGAAAACGAAACAAAAGCACTTATCCATCTTTTACAGGATTATAGAAGCAGAGGATTTCTGTCTTTTACTCAAAAATCTGAAAAAATCATACAATACTGCCACGCTCGTGGAGTACTCCGGAATCAGAGAAACAGCCGCCTTGCCCGTCACCTCCGAAACTGTGATGCTTCTTTTAAGGATAGGGCAAAAAAAGAGAGAGATGGGATTGGCTCTCCGGAACAGTTTTATGCGGAAAAAATAAAAGAAACGGCTATGGAAATTCAACTAGCTTTTGAAGGAGAAACAGAAAAAATTTTCCGCGACATGCTTCTTTTTCCTTTGGAATATCTTTTTTCGCTTGTTTCTTAAAACTTTTCAGAGAAATTATGTCGGAATATGTCGAACGAATTTTCTTGCATAATTTCTCTGAGATAAGTATAATAAAAATAGTTCTAAACTACATTTCTTATTTTTCTCTTGTTTTATTTGTTAATCTATAAGGAGATTTCTATGAATACCTATCTTTTTGGCAGACCTCCGCCAGAATCTTAATTATTTTAATTCTATTCTATTTCATTTCTATTGTTCATTCAGGGAGACATCATGAAAATTTTCAAGCTTGTTGTTCGTATTTGCTCTATGCTTTTTACTTCTGTATTTCTGTTCTGTCTTATTCTTTTTTTCTCCGGTATTTATCCTTATATTGTACTGTCTGGATCTATGGAACCAGTTATAAAAACAGGAAGTATTGTACTGGTACAGACAAGAGAGACGGATATAAAAACAGGGGATATTATTTTATATCAATCCGGAATGCAGAATGTCACCCACAGAGTAGCAGAACAGATAAAAGGGGGATATATTACAAAAGGAGATGCAAATACGACGTGTGATCTGATTCCTGTGAAAAAGACACAGGTAAAAGGAAAAATAGCGGTCAGTATTCCATATCTGGGGTATGCCGTCCTGTTCTTACGAACACCGTATGGCATATGTCTTTCTATTCTCATTTTAACTGTCTCCCTTCTGGGAAAACATTTCTTAAAATATCATTCAAGAAAGGAAAACACTGAAACCAGTGAAGGAAAAATATGAAAACAAACGGAAAAATAAAAAAGGCGGCGGTAGCAGCCGTCATTGTGGGGATGGTATGTGCAGGGGGAACTGTGGCATATTTAACAGACAATGAAAAAGTCGTAAATGAATTTACAGTGGGCAGTGTTGAAATTGAACTTCTGGAACCAAACTGGAAACCGGAAGAAAACAAAATGCTTGTACCTGCGCAGGAGATTTTAAAAGATCCTCAGATTAAACATACCGGAAAAAGCGATGCATTTGTATATCTGGAAGTAGCGATACCAATTAAAAATGTGGTGACTGTTGACAAAGAAGGAAATCGCACAGAATCAAGCGATACAGAGCTTTTCAGCTTTACGGCTGGAAAAGACTGGACTTTGCTTCAATCAGAAAAAAAGGGGACGGATCAGATATATGTGTACGCGTACAATAAAATTTTAAAGCCTTCCGAAAATACCACTCCCCTTTTTGAAAAAGTAGTATTTGCAAATGTGATAGAGGGACAGCTTGATGCCCAGAAGATGTCTGTTCCTGTAAAGGCTTATGCAATCCAGAGCGCAAATACAGGAGGAAACTCCGGTTCTGTCATTGAGCAGGCAAAAACTGCTTTTCAGAAATATCTCAATCAGAATAAGGAAACTCCGGCATGAAAGAAAAAAGAATAAGAACAGCAGCTGCAGTTTTCTGTCTGGGCGGACTTTTATGTATGGGAACAACTGCTGCATATTTCACAGATTTTAAAGAAACTGCAAATTCATTTGAAGTAGGGCACAATACAACAGGGGTTGAGGAAGAGTTTCCCGCTCCTTCCCCCCAGCCTCTTGATAAAAATCCGGAATATAAAAAGACTGTATGGGTTTCAAATGGGTCTGTAGGGGAGGCAGAACACGCAGTTCCCTGCTATGTACGGCTTTCTCTTGCATATTCGGATTCCGATATAGGAAAAGCAGTGAGTCTTTTAAACTTAAATACAACAGAATGGATTTATAATGAGAAAGATGGATTTTATTATTACAGAAAGGTACTGGATCCAGGTAAAAAGACAGAATCGCTTTTTACAGGTTTTCGCATAAATTCCGACAAAATAGAAGAAAAATACAAAGAGCAGATTTCAGAATTTCGTATTCATGTATATGAAGAGTCTGTTCAGTCTGAAGGATTTACAGATTATCAGGAGGCGTGGGCGCATTATTTGAATCCCGTTTCTACAGGTAAAGGGGGAAAGACCGTTGAAAAAGAACATTTATAAAATTATAGCGGTAGGAGCGGCAGCCCTGGCGATACTTGGATTTTCCGGAACCTATGCTTCTTTTTCCGATTCTGTGACTGTAAAAAATCGTATTGTAACAGGAGATATAAATATTACTCTGAAAGAATACCAGAAGAAGAGCGGGAAAGAAACAGAATATAAAAATCCTGTAGAAGTTCTTCCTGGAGACTTTGTGTCCAAAATTCCAAGAATTAAAAATATGGGAATGCCCTGCTGGATTCGCACAAAGCTTTCTTTTCAGAACAGCAGCACAAAGGAAGAAGGATTAAAAGAAGAGTACATTCAGGGGATTTCAAAAGACTGGAAAAAGATAGGAGAATACTATTACTATACTAAAATTCTGGAATCCGGGAAAAGCACTGATTTTTTTGCGGGAATCACCATTCCAGCTTCCTGGACAGAAGTACACAAAGGTCAAAAACTGCAGATAAGTATTCAGACAGATGCCATACAAGCTGCAAATTTTACTCCGGATTTTCAGGCAATGTCTCCCTGGGGAAATCAGACTATAGAAAAATTCATGAGACAAACGGAAAAATACAGTGTGAACTGGATAATGTAAAATTAAGTGTAAAATTCAATGGAGATGCTCAAAAGCTTCTTGCTGTCCCAGACGATTTTTTCCGAAATTTCGGGGAAATCATGCCTGGAGATATGAAAAAAGATACTATTTCCATCTCCAATACCGATAAAAAAGAGGTGGAACTTTTATTCTATACAGGAATTCCCAATCAGACAAAAGAGCAGACGGCGCTTCTTGAGAAGCTTTCTCTTTCCGTTTCTATGAACGGCAAAAGTTTATATAAAGGAAATTTAAAGGCTTCTTCTCTCGGAAAACCGGTTTCTCTCGGAAAATTCGGAACAAATGCAAAGGGTACGCTTGAATTTTCTGTTTCAGCTCCATCAGATTTAAAAAATACAGAGGCACTTAGAGATGCTTCCGTCAACTGGATCTTTGCAGTAAAAGGAAAAGAACAGGAAAATGGACTTTCTCCAAGCGTAACCCCCTCCAATCCTGAAAATCCATCGGCAGATTACGAAAATTCTCAGAAAGGCTATAATGGCACCTCCTCTGTAAAAACGGGAGATGAGACCCCTGTTTTGCCAATGATTATTTTGCTTATTCTTTCCGTAGGAACTGGCATGTTCTATCTTATTATAAGGAAGAAAGGAGATAAAAAAATATGAAAAAAGCATTTGTAAGCCTTCTTCTTTCGGCTGCTTTGTGCAGCACCAATATTCCAGCATTTGCTTTTTCTCTGAATGAGACGGTTTTTGAGGAATCCGAAATAGAAGCTTTTGATCCTTTAGAGGAGGAGACAGAAGAGATGAACCCGCAAGAGGAACCACAACCGGACGAAGAATATGTGCCGGATTTTCCGATGGAACTGCCTGAGGAAGAAATGCCGAAAACAGAGCCGACAGAAATTCCGGAGGAAACCGTCCAGGAAGAAAATTTACAAGAAGAGGAAGTTTCTGAAATTCCACCAGTGACACATCAGGGAGGGTACGAATTTGACAGTTATCTTCCTGATGGAACACCGAATTATGTATG
>UQJE01000036.1 GCA_900541345.1 uncultured Blautia sp. | reverse complement strand
AGTTACCTCCTCTGGAAGCAGCTCTTCTTCAGAAATTTCTTCTGCCTTTTGTTGTTCCTCATAAAAACGGGCTTTCCTGCGGTTCTCCAAAGCAGCGCGTTTCTTCGCCATAATACGTTTCACAATAACGACTGCCGTAAACAGCAGAAATAATCCTGCAGATATTACCTGGTTGATTGCTATGTCCGTTCCCGGCCAAAACATTTTGTCAGTCCGGATCCATTCAATAAAAAAACGTCCGAAACCATATCCCGCCAGATACCGCATAAAAATTTCTCCTGCAAAAAGCTTTCTTCTGTTCCATACAAACAGGAGAAAAAGAAGCAGAAGACACCATATACTTTCATAAAGGAAAAGCGGCGTTGCCTGAATATAGGAAACATTGTCGATGGCGACAAGGTTTTCTCTCATCCAGGGTGTAACCTCTCCTGCGCGCACATTGGAAAGCGGAAGCTGCATCGTCAACACATTATTTGTATATTCTCCGAAGGATTCTCGGTTAAAGAAATTCCCCCATCTTCCGATGATCTGTCCGATCAGAAGTCCCTTTACCGCAACATCTGCCATTTCCATAAAAACTGCTTTTTTAACCCGGCAGAAAACAGCAGCTGCCAGAACGCCTCCCAGGAGACCTCCGTAAAAGACCATTCCTCCGTTTCTTGTATCGAATACCTTCATAATATCCGTTTTGTATACACTCCAGGAAAGAAGCACATAGAAAAATCTTGCTCCTATAAATCCGCCTGCAAGCCCGGAAATCATCATTCCCAGATACAGATTCGCGTCCTGCTTTTTCCGTTTTGCTTCCAATACCACAAACGCGATTCCCAGAAGCATGCCAACTGCCAGTAAAATTCCGAAAAAGGTGATCTCAAATCCGAAAACCCGGACAGATACCGGCACATATTCAAATTCCAGTCCCAGATTGGGAAAACGAACCGACATATTCATAAAACACCCTTATATACGTTATACGTTGAAACGGAATAAAATCACATCTCCATCCTGTACCACGTATTCTTTCCCTTCCATGCGCACAAGACCTTTTTCTCTGGCTCCTGCATAAGAACCGCAGTCCAGAAGGTCGCGGTAATTTACAACCTCTGCCTTAATAAATCCTCGTTCAAAATCTGTATGAATTTTTCCTGCTGCCTGAGGCGCTTTTGTTCCGATTTTAATTGTCCATGCTCTTGTCTCGTCCTCTCCTGCTGTAAGGAAACTCATAAGTCCAAGAAGATGGTAGCTTGCCTTTACTAATTTCTCCAGACCGGATTCTGTAAGTCCAAGATCCTCCAGGAACATCTTCTTCTCATCCTCATCAAGCTCTGCAATTTCCTGTTCAATCTGCGCGCAGATAACAAAGATTTCGCTGTTCTGCTCCTTTGCATACTCACGCACTGACTGTACATAAGTATTGTTCTCTCCGTCGTCCGCAAGATCGTCCTCAGCTACGTTTGCAGCATAGATCACAGGCTTCCATGTAAGAAGGTTGTACGTTCCCATAAAGCCTTCCTCGTCTTCATTCTCAAGCTCCATAGTAATTGCCATTTTGCCGTCCTCGAGATGTTTCTTCACTTTCTGAAGGAAATCCAGTTCTTTTGCAGCCTCCTTATCCATGCGGGCTGTCTTTGTCACTTTTGCGATTCTTCTCTCCAGGATTTCCAGATCTGAGAAAATCAGCTCCAGATTAATAGTCTCAATATCACGAAGCGGATCAATGCTTCCGTCTACATGAACTACATTTCCGTCCTCAAAGCAGCGCACAACGTGAACAATCGCATCCACCTCACGGATATTGGCAAGAAACTGGTTTCCAAGCCCTTCTCCTTTTGATGCGCCCTTTACAAGTCCTGCAATATCCACAAATTCAATGACAGCAGGTGTCACTTTCTTTGACTTGTAAAAATCTCCCAGAAGATTCAGACGCTCGTCCGGAACAGTTACCACACCCACATTCGGGTCAATAGTACAGAATGGATAGTTTGCTGATTCTGCTCCCGCCTTTGTCAGGGAATTAAACAATGTGCTTTTTCCAACATTTGGTAAGCCTACGATACCTAGTTTCATTTCTTCTATTTCCTCCTAAAAATTTCTTACAGGGATTACTCTCTTCAATAACAATTTTAAATTTTACCACAACAAAGCTTCAAGTTCAATCCCTCGACATGATCATCACGAGATTTCCGCTGTCGAATGTGACTTCTGCCTCTTCCTCTAAAATCTCATTGCTCACAGTGAGACCGCAGTCGGAAACTGTGAGATAATGGCAGTTCAGAGGGTATTTAAATCCCTTAAGCGTAAGTCCCGACACATCTTCTCCCAGCGAAAAAAAAGATACGTATTTTCCAAACTGTTCCTTTCTTTTTAACACTGTGCCGCTTTCTATCATTGTAATGTAATTATATCTGTCATAAATGGAAACCCGAATCCCTCTCTGCTGTCCCCATACAAGAAGCCCCATATTTGCAAAAGTATGATCAAGACGTGTTCCAAGACAGCCGAAAAGGACTATATTTTTTCCTCCTCGCTCCGCTGCGCGGCATACTGCCGACTGAGTATCCGAGTCGTCTTTTTCCGGCCTTAAACGGCAGATTTCTGTGTTCTCCAGACTTTTTAAAAACTCTTCGCCCTCATCAGAGAGGCTGTCAAAATCTCCCACTGCCATATCCGGACATATTCCTGTATGAAGGAAAAATTCAAGCCCTTTATCTGCAGCTATGAGATATGGCATTTTCCCCTGTTTTTCTTCTGTTTTTTTTAAAAAATCGAGGGCAAAATCTTCCTGGATATTGCCCCCGCTTACGACGATTGTATCAATCATAATATTCCTCATGAAATTGTTCTGCTGATTTCTTCCATTTTTTTGTGAATATCCTGAACGCTTTCTGCCAGATTTTCCCGGAAAGCATAAGAACCTGCTACAATCAGATTCGCACCTGCTTCCATAACTGTGGAAAGCGTCTCTGCATTAATGCCTCCGTCTACCTGAATCTGAGTGTCAAGACCTTCCTCATCAATCAGCTCGCGAAGCTCTTTAATTTTCTCTGTGCACTCTTCCAGATACTTCTGACCGCCAAATCCAGGCTGTACTGTCATTATAAGAACCATGTCCACTTCGTCCAGAAGATGGCTTATGTCATTGACAGGAGTTGCCGGCTTAATAGACACTCCGACTTTTACGCCTGCCGCCCGTATCAGTTCTATGGTACGCTCCAGATCCTCACATGCTTCTGCATGAACCGTAATGGAATCTGCTCCGCATTCTACAAAGTCGCGGATATACCGCTCCGGCTCTGTCACCATAAGGTGTACATCAAAAAACATTTTTGATTCTTTTCGAATAGATTTGATTACCGGCATTCCAAAAGAAATACTTGGCACAAAATCTCCGTCCATCACGTCTATATGAAGGATTTTTACTCCCTCTTTCTCCAGAATTTTTATCTGCTCTCCCAGACGGTTAAAATCCGCTGACAAAATTGAAGGGCATAGCTGATACATATTCAGTATCTCCTTTTCTCTTTTAATTCCTGATGCAGGCTCAGATAATCTTCATATCGAAGCCTGCTGATCTTATCTGCTTCCAGAGCTTCTTTCACTGCACAGCCAGGCTCATGAATATGACGGCATCCCTGAAAGCGGCATCCCTCTTCATATTCCCGAAACTCCGGAAAGTAATTTTTCAGTTCCTGCTCTTCCATATCTGTAAGATACAGAGATGAAAAACCAGGTGTATCTACGAGGAAGGTATCTTCTCCCACCGGAATCACCTGAGAATGGCGCGTCGTATGTTTACCACGCTTCAGCTTTTTGCTGATTTCCCCTGTTTCCATCTGTATTTCTCCCTGAAGAGAATTTGTAAGAGAAGATTTCCCAACCCCTGAAGGGCCTGCAACTACAGTTGTCTTTCCCCTCAGGATTTCATGGATTTCTGAAATCCCATCCCCTTTAAGGGCACTGGAAAGAATGACTCTGTAGCCGCATTGTGTATACGTTCTGTAAAGAAAATCAAGTTCTTCCTCTGTTCCCAGATCTTTTTTATTAAAACACACAACTGCCGGAATTCCCTGCTGCTCCATCATAATGAGAAAGCGATCCAGAAGCATATAATTTGGTTTTGGATTTTCCATTGCAAATATAACAAATGCCTGGTCCACGTTTGCAACAGCAGGACGTATCAGAGAATTTTTTCTGGGAAGAATTGCAGTTACACTTCCCTCCATCTCTTTTTCATCCAGAACAGAAATCTCCACATTATCTCCTACAAGCGGCTTTTGATTATCTTTTCGGAAAATACCCTTTGCCTTGCATTCGTAAATCTTCCCGTCTTCTGCGTAGATATAATAAAATCCGGCAATTCCCTTAATGATTTTTCCTCTCATGGATTACTCTGCTTTCTCAAAGGTAATAGAATATTCTCCAATATTCTGGTAACTTCCCTGCACTTCCTCAGAAAGATATAAGGTACCTTCTGCCACTCCTGGCACACCTGTAATATCAAGCTGATACGGAAACTGAAGTGATGTTCCTTCGGAAATAACAGATGCCTTAGGCACTCCGTTTACATACTGGATCAATTCCAGGCGAGCCGGTCCGCCGCTGTAACCGTCCGGTGTGTTTAAGCCCTGTGTACATTTCCACACTTCTCCTGCTGCTGTCGCCTGCTGTACAGCTTCATTTGTAACCTGGGAAGTCTGAGATGTATCTGAGGATGTCTGTGTACCATCGGAAGTTCCCGTCTCTCCCTGTGTACCTGTTGGTTCTTCTGTATCAGAAGGCGGCTGATTTCCGCTGCTTACCACAAGCGCAATGTTTGTTGTATCCGGATCCCCATAGGAATAAGGTTCCGGTGTCTGAGAAATCACTTCCCCTGCTGCCACGTCTGCGCTTTGCTGCTGCTGTATATCGATTAAAAGGAATTTACCGAGTGTGGTAACTGCCTCATCTTCTGTCAGACCAACTACACTTGGGATTTCCACTTCCACACCCTCACCGTAATCAAGACCACGGCTGATCACAAGAGTTACTTTATCTCCTGATTTTGCTGTTGCACCCGGTTCCGGTGAAACAGAATACGCATATCCCGGATCTACAAGAATGTATCCATCTTCATCTAAATCGCTGTACTCTTTCTGAATTTCCACCTGAAGACCCAGATCCTCGAGAAGCTGCTGTGCTTCAATTCCTGTTTTTCCGTCAATATCCGGAATGGTAACTTCCTGCGCACCCTTACTGATATAATATTTCAGAGTGGAATACTCCTGCACCTCAGTTCCTGCCGGAATGTCCTGAGAGGAAATTCTTCCTTTTTCCTGATTGGACGCTTCCTCACCAATCATCTGTACCCCTATATGAAGACTGTTTGCCAGTTCTTTTGCCTCTGCCTCTGTTTTTCCTGTAAGGTCCGGTACTTCCACCATCTTATTACTCTGTTCTTCCTGCGTCTGCTCTTTTCCATTTGCTGCCGGCTCTTTTTTCTCCAGAAGACCGGTTGATTTTATAATAACAACAACGATACCAATAAGAAGAACGGCTCCCAGGATCAGTGCTGCGATTGTGACACCTCTGCCTGGTCCTCTTTTCTGTCTGCGCTTCTGCCTTTCCCGTCTTTCTTTTCTGCGTCGGTACTCTTCTTCCTCTTCCTCGTCTCCATCCTCGAAATCATCTGCATAGACTTCTTTTTCCAGTTCTTCCACCTCTGCACGCACTTTTTGTTTCGGCGTGTGCTTGATGGTTCCAAGCTCCTCATCTGAAATAATAACTGTTTTTGCATCATTATCTACAGAAGTCAGCTTTACAAAATCTCCCTGTGGATCAATAAGAGAATGCTTCAGATCCGCAATCACGTCTTCCATCTTATTATATCTGCGGTCCACACTCTTCTGTGTACATTTGTAAATAATCTGTTCCAGACTGTATGGCAGCTCCGGTGTATATACGCTTGGAGCAACCATCTCCTCCTGAAGATGCTTGATCGCAATGGCAACGGTAGTATCTCCGTCAAATGGAACCTTTCCTGTTACCATCTCATACAGAGTGATTCCAAGGGAATAAATATCGCTCTTTTCATCGCTGTATCCGCCGCGCACCTGTTCCGGAGAACTGTAATGTACAGAGCCCATCACATTGGAGCTTATTGTATTTGAGGACGCAGCTCTTGCGATTCCGAAATCGGTCACCTTAACTTTTCCATCTGTTGAAATAATAATATTCTGCGGTTTTACATCGCGGTGTACAATACCATGACTGTGAGCTGTCTCCAGTCCCATTGAGACCTGAATGGCAATACTTGTCGCTTCTTTTACAGACAGCTTTCCTTTTTTGGAAATATAATCTTTCAAAGTAATGCCTTCAATAAGTTCCATCACAATATAGTAAAGCCCTTCATCATCCCCTACATCAAATACATTTACAATATTGGGGTGTGTAAGGCCGGCTGCCGCCTGCGCTTCACTTCTGAATTTACGGATAAAGGTTGTATCTTCCCGAAACTCCGCCTTTAAAACCTTGACTGCAACAAAACGGTTCAGCTTGTGGTCTTTTGCCTTATAGACATCCGCCATGCCTCCCGTCCCGATTTTTCCTAATATTTCATAGCGTTCCGCTATAATCATACCCGACTTTAACATTTCTCCACCTCGTTCGTGAATGGTTCTACCAATATAATTGCAATATTGTCTTTTCCGCCATTAAGGTTGGCCTCTCTTATGAGAGTTTTTCCCTTTTCTGTCAGTTCCATCTCTGAATCCAATATAATTTCTTCCATTTTTCTGTCGTCCACCATATTGCTCAGCCCGTCAGAACACATTAAAATAGTATCTCCTGCTTCCAGTTTCAAATCAAAAAAGTCAATATCCACTGTCTTTTCCGCACCCAGTGCTCTTGTAATGATATTTTTATCCCTGTGATTTCTCGCCTCCTCAGGGCTGATTTCACCAAGTCTTACCATTTCCTGAACAAGTGAGTGATCTTTTGTAATCTGCTGGATCTGTCCCTGCACAACATAGAGACGGCTGTCTCCTACGTTTGCCACATAGGCGTACTGTCCCACTATTGTAGACACTACCATGGTCGTTCCCATTCCTCTGAGGCTTTCATCTTTCTGTGCCTGTTCTATAATTTCCGTATTTGCAGTTTCAATGGCATGCCGTATGACCTTTACAGGATTATAATCTGCGTCCTTACGGATTTCGTCCACCAGTATCTCCACAGCATGGGACGATGCAAAATCGCCTGCATTATGACCGCCCATACCGTCTGCGACAACGAACAGATTCGGAAGATTTCCCACTGCATCTTCTGATGTAAACACATAATCCTGATTCATCTTCCGCTTCTGTCCCACATCGGTAGCTGAATATACCTTCATGTCACTTCTCGCTTTCTGTTTTTTCCATATAGCTTTTTCTCAGTTGCCCACAGGCACCGTCTATATCGCTGCCCATTTCCCTTCTAATAGTAACATTTATTCCGCATTTTTCAAGTTTTATTTTGAAATTCTCCGCAGCCTCCCTTGTAGGACGCTGAAAAGAGCGCTCTTTTACAGGGTTTACAGGAATCAGATTTACATGGCAGTTTATGTCCCTAATCCTTCCCGAAAGCTCCCTTGCATTTTCTTCGCTGTCGTTCACCCCTGCTACGAGGCTGTATTCAAAGGTAATTCTTCTGCCTGTTTTTTCAAAATATATCCGGCAGGCATTTAAGACCTCCTCCATTGTATACTTTCTTGCAATGGGCATAAGCTCCTGTCTCTTCTCATCGTTTGGCGCGTGAAGAGACAGAGCCAGCGTGATCTGAAGCTTTTCCTCTGCCAGGCGAAGCATTTCCGGAACAAGTCCGCAGGTGGAAACCGTAAGGTTTCTCTGGCTGATGTGAAGCCCGCCCTCCTCTGTCAAGATGTGAATAAATCGAAGAAGATTATCATAATTATCGAGGGGCTCTCCCGTTCCCATAACTACTACATTGGAAACCCGCTCCCCTGTATCCTTCTGTATGCTGTAAATCTGGTCCAGCATCTCCGACGGAGTGAGGCATCTTGTAAGACCTCCGATTGTGGACGCACAGAACCGGCAGCCCATACGGCAGCCTACCTGTGAGGAAATGCACACAGAATTTCCATGTTTATAGCGCATCAGCACGCTTTCTATTACGTTTCCATCTGCAAGCTGGAACAGGTATTTTCTTGTTCCGTCCAGTCTGGAAATTTGTACATCTACCATGTGAAGCGCTGTGATCGGATACGCAGACAGCTTCTTTTTAAGCCCTGCGGAAAGATTTGTCATCTCCTCATAAGATGTAACAAGATGCTCGTGAAGCCAGCTGTAAATCTGCTTTGCCCGAAACGGCTTTTCCCCAAGGCTTCCCACAAGCTCTGCCAGTTCCTTTTTATTCATTGACTTTATGTCTGTCATATTTTTATTTCCTTCTAAATTTTGCAATGAAGAATCCATCTGTCTTATGTACTCCCGGAAGAAGCTGCAGGTATCCGAGCGCTGTTGTTTCTGAATGCAGTTCCTCCGGCAGATACGGATCCAGGCTCTCCAGTTTAAATGGATAGTTCTGTAAAAACCACATCATGTTTTCTTCATTTTCCTCTTTTGCTATGGTACAGGTGCTGAAGATCAGCGTTCCTCTTGATTTTACATATTCTGCCGCACGGCTTAATATGGTTCTCTGAAGAATGACGATTTCCTCCTGTTTCTGGGCAGTGACACGGTATTTGATTTCCGGCTTCTTCCCGATTACCCCGTACCCGGAGCAGGGAACATCTGCCAGAACAATATCTGCCTTACACTCGGACTCCACATCAAAAACTGTGGCGTCCTGCACCTTTGCCTGCACATTAATGGACTCGGTTCTCTGAATATTCTCTTCAATAAGCCCAACCTTATAATCACTTACATCTCTGGCATCTACCACACCATAGCCTTCCATTTTATCACCCATATGAAGGCTTTTTCCGCCTGGAGCCGCACAGAGATCGATTACATAATCTCCTTTTTTAGGATCTGCAATCTCTGCCACAAGCATGGAGCTTACGTCCTGCACCTGAATCTGTCCTTTTATAAATGCGTCCAGAGTAAGAATATGGTTAAAATTGCTTATCTGAAACGCATAGGGAAGGTAAGGTGCAGCCTCTACTGTCACTCCCTGATTTTCCAGACTTTTTTTTACTTCTTCCGGATCATTTTTGTAAATGCGGCATCGCACAGTCAACGGTTTTTCTGTAAGGAAATCGGCCAGCATTTTTTCTGTCGTCTCCTCGCCATAATCATTCAGCCACCGGATAACAAGCGGTTTCGGCATAGAATATTTCACAGAAAGATATGAAACAATATCCTCCTCTTTTTCCGGATATTTCAAATTTCCCATCTCTCTTATTACGGTACGCAGGACTCCATTTACAAACGGCTTTAAATTATAAAATCCCTTTCTCTGTGCAAGCTTTACTGCTTCGTTGCACACAGCGCTGTCCGGAACGCTGTCCATAAATTTAAGCTGATACACAGCGCTTCTTAAAATTTCCCGGATTGCCGGTTTCATTTTTTCTACTGTCACTTTGGAAAAAGAATCCAGAATATAATCAATCTGAATCCGGTATTCCAATGTACCCTCACAAACTCTTGTGATAAACGCCCGCTCCTTCTTGGGAAGGAACTGATACTTGGAAAGGGCATTGCGTATGGCAATATGGCTGTGCTCCCCTTCCTCTTCAATCTGCAATAAAATTTCCAGAATTAATTCCCTGGCATTGACTCCACTAATCGTCACTTTTTCTTCCTCCGGCAAGAATAATTAATCTTAAAAGCTGTAATATAGATGAGGCAAGAGCTGCCACATACGTAAGGGCTGCTGCGCGAAGCACCTTCCGTGCGCCGCTGTTTTCGTCTCTGCTTAAAATCCCCGTACTCTCCAACATATGGAGGGCTCTTGACGAAGCATTAAACTCCACCGGCAAAGTCACAAGCTGAAAAATAACAGCAAAAGAAAACAGTACGATTCCCAGGGTGAGCAGCGGCTGGATAGAAAATATCAGTCCTGCAAAAAACAACGGCCAGGAAAGCGTAGAACCAAAATTTGCTACAGGTACAAGAGCAGAACGAATACTGAGCGGCGCATAATTAATATGATGCTGAATGGCATGCCCGCACTCATGAGCTGCTACTCCCACTGCTGCCAGAGAAGTTTTTCCATATATATCCTCTGAAAGCCGGACGGTTTTACTTCTCGGGTCATAGTGATCTGTAAGGCTTCCGCTTACCGGAACAATCTGTACATCAGTAATTCCTGCCGCATTTAAAATTCGCCTTGCTGCCTCTGCTCCTGTAAGTCCGGAAGCGCTTCTTCTTCCTCTGTAAACTGCAAAGGTATTTTTCAGCTTTGCAGAAGCCGCCAGAGACAAAAGCATTCCTATAATAATCAGCAAATACGTCGGGTCAAATCTCCAATAATATCCATACATCTACAGTCACTCCTTTTTATCTGAGAATTTCGTTCCTGTCTCTACAGGATACCCCCTCAAAAAAGCATCTGCATCCATTCTTTTTTTACCCTCAATCTGAATTTCCTCAAGAATCAGCGTCTTATCGCAACAGGCAACATGGATTCCGTTTTTATCTGTTTTCACCACAGTTCCCGGAAGAGCGGAACCTTTTTCCTCACCCACTCGGCTTTTCCACACTTTTAATGTTTTTCCATTTAAAAACGTGTAAGCGCTCGGCCAGGGATTTAAGCCTCTTACAAGACGTTCCAACACTTCTGCGCTCTTCGTAAAATCGAGAAGTCCCATCTGCTTTGTAATCATGGAAGCATATGGTGTCGGGCTTTCTTCAGGCTGCTTCTCGTACACAGCTGTTCCATCAAAAATGGAAGGCAGAGTTTTCACTAATAAGTCTGCCCCTGCTTTTGAAAGTTTATCAAAAAGACTTCCCCCTGTTTCTTCCGGAGAAAGAACAACCACTGCTTTTGAAATCATGTCCCCTGTATCAAGACCTTCTCCCATCTTTTGGATTGTAACGCCGGATTCTTTTTCTCCGTCAATGACTGCCTGCTGAATGGGAGCTGCGCCTCTGTATTTTGGAAGAAGAGAGGCATGAATGTTGATGCATCCAAAACGAGGCAAATTCAGAATCGTTTTTGGAATAATCTGTCCGAAAGCAGCCACTACGATAATGTCCGGTGCAATCTCTTTCAGTATTTCCAGAAATTCCGGTTCTTTTACCTTTACCGGCTGATACACCGGAATCCCAAGCGCAACGGCTTCCTCTTTTACAGGAGTCGGCATCATGGTCTTTCCTCTTCCTTTTGGTTTATCCGGCTGCGTCACAACTGCTGCGACCTCAAATCCAGCCTCCTTCATTGCACGAAGAGGCAGAACTGCAAAATCCGGTGTTCCCATATAAACAATTTTCATAATCTGTCACCTCCCGAAGTCTTTATTCTCCGTCATAATATTCGTAATCGTCCTCGTCATAAGTGGTTCTGTGAAGTTCTCCCTCCACAAGCTCCGTGTACAGCTTTCCATCAAGATGATCGATTTCATGGCAGAACGCACGGGCAAGAAGTTCCTCCCCCTCATACTCCACTTCTTCCATATCTTCTGTAAGCGCTTTTACCTTCACATAATTCGGACGCGTTACCTGCCCTGACATGCCAGGAACACTTAAACAGCCCTCATCTCCTGTCTGCTCTCCGGAAGTCTCTGTAATTTCCGGATTAATAAGAACAAGCGGACCTTCTCCAACATCAATGACCACAATTCTTTTTAAAATTCCAACCTGAGGAGCCGCAAGCCCTACACCGTTATTTTCATACATTGTATCCAGCATATCCTCCACAAGTTCTCTGAGGCGCGGTGTCATCTCCTCCACAGGTCTGCATTTTTTTGTAAGTACAGAATCTCCCTCTGTTCTGATCGTTCTAAGTGCCATTTTCTTACTTCCTTTCTTCTTTTTTTCTTCTGCTTCTATGCAAAATCAAACTGTATGTATATTTTCCGGAAACCGGAATTAATTTCCATGTATTTTTCTATTTTATCTTTTATATTTACAAGTATATGATAATCTTCGTGCTTTAAATAAAGCACCTGTTTATATACGTCTTTTACTTTTCCCACCGGAGCGGAGGCCGGTCCAATGATATGAAGACCATCTCCATGATACACTTTTTTCACAAACTGCCCTATATAATACATTCCCTTTAAAAGCTGTTCTTCCTCCTCACATGCCCCCAAAACAGCAAGCATATGGGAAGCCGGAGGATAATCAAGCAGAATCCGGTAACTCATCTCCTCCTGGTAAAAAGCTTCGTAATCCTGACAGGACGCAGCCTGAATGCTGTAATGATCCGGGTGATATGTCTGGATCATGGCTTTGCCCGGCTTTTTTCCTCTTCCGGAACGCCCCACAGCCTGGGTAAGAAGCTGAAACGTCCTCTCTGCACACCGGTAGTCCGCGGCATTTAGCGACATATCTGCTGCAAGCACCCCCACAAGGGTCACTTCTGGAAAATCATGTCCCTTTACAATCATCTGTGTCCCAATTAAAATATCCGCCTCATGCGCTGAAAAAGACCTTAAAATCTGTTCATAGCTTCCCTTATTTCTTGTTGTGTCATAGTCCATGCGAAGAACCCGGGCATTCGGAAAATTTTTATGGATAATCTGCTCAATCTGCTGGGTTCCTGCTTTAAATCCTCCTATATAAGGCGAACTGCACACAGGACAGATTTCCGGCTTCCTTACCTCATATCCGCAGTAATGGCAGATAAGCCTTCCGTTATTATGTTCTGAAAGAGATACGTCGCAGTGAGGGCATTTCATAACGTGTCCGCAGGATCGACACGATACAAATCCCGCGTAACCTCTCCTGTTTAAAAAAAGCATTGCCTGCTCTCCCTTTTCAAGACATACGCAGATTTCCTCAGAAAGCTTTCTGCTTAATACGGAACGATTTCCTGCCTTTAATTCTTCCCGTAAATCAATAATCGATACCTCCGGAAGAGGGCGCGCCTCATATCTGGAATTGAGATTTACAAGAAGATACTCTCCTTTTTCTCCGCGGCTGTATGCTTCCAGCGACGGGGTTGCTGAACCCATCACCACATAAGCCCCCTCTGTTTCTGCTCTGTGCACGGCCGTCTCTCTTGCATGATACCTTGGGGTATTTTCACTTTTGTAAGTCGGTTCATGCTCCTCGTCTATAATAATAAGACCCAGATTGGGAAACGGAGTAAAAAGAGCAGAACGGGGACCGACCATGATCTTACATTCTCCTCTTTTTGCTCTTTTAAACTGATCATAGCGCTCTCCCTGCGAAAGTCTGGAATTTAATACAGATACCTGATCTCCAAATCTCCCATAAAATCTCCTCACGGTTTGATAAGTAAGTGCAATCTCCGGAATCAGAACAATTGCCTGCTTTCCTTTCCGTACTACTTCTTCAATCAGTTCCATATATACCTGGGTTTTTCCGCTCCCCGTCACTCCCCGGATAAGAACAGGCCGTGGCTTCTCTCGCCCCCATTCTGCTTTTATCTGTTCCACCGCATTTCTTTGCGGGAGCGTAAGTGAAAAATGATTTTTCTCCGTTTCCATTTCCGGTGAAACTGTATTTCTATAAATCTCACTGCTTTTTATGGAAAGAATACCCTGTTCTGTAAAATATTTCAAAACAGAAGGGGACGCCCCCATATTTTTTACAGCCTCTGTATAATCGACACTTTTATCCGGACTTTCCAGGACAGAGCGGAGCAGTCTTGCTCGCGCCTTATATCTTGTGTGGTCGAGCTCCTCTAAAATCCTACGGCCTTCTTTCTCTTCTGTGTCAAGGCAGATTCTTCTCTTTTCTTTTGCCCTTACTGTCTCCTGAATCGGAAGAACTGTCTTTAGCGCCTGAATCATAGTGGATCCATATTGCTCTTTCAGCCAGGCAGCAAGCGCAATAAGTCTTGCCTCTGTAGTATCCTCGCTGCTTTTCAGTTCTCCGATTTCCTTAATTCTCTCCGGAGAAAAAGACGGCGTATCAGAAAGTCCTACCACATATCCCTTTCTCATGGAATTTCTGTTTCCAAAAGGAATGGAAACTACCATTCCCACGCGTATTTCTCCTTGAAGCTTATCCGGAACTTTATACTGAAAGCTCCGGTCAAGCTTATCATGAGAAATATCAATAATCACATCTGCATAAATCATGTATCTGCACTTTCTATTTTCCTGCCAGAATATCTGCAATCAGGACTCTCTCATCCATAGGGTATTTTTTGCCCCGTATTTCCTGATAATCTTCATGACCTTTTCCTGCCAAGATGATAATATCTCCCGGTTCTCCGTGAGAAATCGCATAGGCAATCGCTTCCTTTCGGTCAATGATTTCCACGTATTTTCCGTCTGTTTTTTCGATTCCTGTTTTAATATCGTCTATGATAGCCTGCGGATCTTCATTTCTCGGATTATCTGATGTAATAATCGTAAGATCTGAAAGACGTCCGGATACTTCTCCCATTTCAAATCGACGAAGTCTGGAACGGTTTCCGCCGCATCCAAAAAGACATACAAGCCTGTTCGGATGGTATTCACGAAGCGTACTTAAAAGACTTTCCAGTGCCATAGCATTATGGGCATAATCAATCATCAGAGTAAATTCATCTGAGACTTTTACCATCTCAATCCTGCCCTTTACTTTTGCCACCTTCAAAGCCTTTATAATATTCTCTTCCGACACATTAAAATGACGGCAGATCGCGATTGCAGTCAGAGAATTGTAAATGCTGAATTTCCCAGGAATGTCTATCTCTACCGGAAAATCCATCAAGCCCTTTAAGTGATAGGAAATTCCAAGACTTCCCTTTCCACTTATCAGCTTCGCATCTTCTGCCCGCAAATCTGCTTTTTCAGAAAATCCATACGTTTCAAGAGCGCATGTATGCCCCTCCACGATTTTCTCAAAATGTTCATCATCTCTGTTTACAATTCCCACACGGCACTGTTTTAAAAGCATTGCCTTACAGGAAAGATAATGTTCAAAATCCCTGTGCTCATTTGGTCCTATATGATCTGGTTCAATATTTGTAAAAATACCGAAATCAAACACAAATCCCTCTGTTCTGTGAAGCATTAAGCCCTGAGAAGAGACCTCCATTACTACGCAGTCACAGCCGGCTTCTACCATCTCATGGAAATACTGCTGTACCACATAAGATTCCGGAGTCGTGTTTGCCGCTGGAATCACCCTGTCTCCAATAATCGCCTCGATCGTGCCAATCAGCCCGACCTTATATCCTGCATTTTCCAGAATAGACTTTACCATGTATGTGGTTGTTGTCTTTCCTTTTGTTCCTGTAATTCCGATTGTTTTCAGCTTTTTAGCAGGATAGCCGAAATAAGCCGCAGAAATAAACGCCATCGCATAACGAGTATCTTTTACAAGAATTACCGTAACGTCCTCAGGCGCTGCTGTCTCTTCCTCCACAATCAGAGTTTTTGCTCCTTTTTTTACCACCTCGGGAATAAATTTATGTCCGTCCACAACAGCGCCCCGGATGCAGATAAACATGGAGCCTTCTTCCACCTTTCTGGAATCGTAAACAACGGAAGCTGCCTCCCTTTCCACGTCTCCCTGCAGGCATGTATATTCCAAATGTTCCAATAAGGCTGATACCTTCATATTCCATTCCTCCTGCTCCTCCTTTTGCCAAAGCAGACCGGAGGTATTTATTCTTTTATAGAATATCACACCTCCCCCCGGTTTTCAATGTTTCCTTTTCCCTTTCAGAACAGGCACAAGAAGAATGCATAGAATTGCGGAAGCGACAAGCAGGGAGTGCATTTTTTCCGTTTTTGTTCTGTCCTCTGTTTTGGGAATTTCCTTACCCTCATATTGCATTTCCGCTGTACTGTTCTGTATCTGAACAGGAGCCGGGGCAGGTGTATCCAAAACCTTCCATGCCTGTACAGATGCCTGTGCTGTCACCTCACGCTCTCCGGTTTCTTTTGAAAGAACAATGACTTCGTTTAAAAGCTCTCCTTCCACTCCCTTTTCCGGCAATTTCACTCTTGCTTTCAAAACGATACATTCCCCAGGGTTCAAAACAGGGATAAAGGCTTTGTTTTTTAACTCGTTTAATTCCACGCCCTCTTTTTCTTCAAATTCCGCACGAATCCCCTCTCTTAAAAATCGCTCTGTCGTAATCAGGGAATGAAGGGTAAGCTCCCCTGTATTTTTAATCCGTATCTCATAAAAAATTTCTTCCCCGGCCACGGCAACCGAACGGTCTGCAATTTTCTCTACTGAAAAATCTGCTTTCAAAGGTTCTATTTCTGACTGGCATACGGCTTCCGAAGAAAATCCTCCTTCCACTGAAGTCGTAACTTTACAGGTAAGAGATTCTTTCTGCTCCGGCAGAAGCTGCGCTGTAAGAAAAAGAAGGATTTCCTGGCCAGGTTCCAAAACAGACAGCACGCTTCTCTCTTCCTGAAAGTAAAATCCCGGCGCTTCCTGCCAATTCCACGTAACTTTCGGGCAGGAAAACTCCGCTGTCAGAATCAGATCCGAAAGATTCTCTTCTCCTGTATTTTTGAGGGCAATTTCATATACTGCCGCATCTCCTGCCTTTAAGACAGGCTCTCCTTTAATAAAAAGCGTAAACGGATTCTGAATTTCTCCTTCCTCTTCTTCATTCTTTTCTTTATTTTCTTCTCCGACTTCTTTCGATTCTTCTATATATTCCTCATCTTTTTCTTCCTGCTGCTCCTCTATATTTATCTCTTCCTGCTGGTATTTCTCTCCAGTGTCAAGTTCTGTACTACCTGTTCCGTCACTCAGTTCTGTTTTTTCCACATTCTCCCCGAAAACCGCAGTATAATTTCCCCAGCTTCCACACAAAAACAGCAATGTTAAAAGCACAGCGGCAACTTCCCCTGTGTGTTTCTTTATTCTTTTTTTCATAAATACCTCCCTGACTTTTCTGTGCCATACGAAATTAGAACACATAAAACAGCATCCTCTCCGTCTGACATTTTTGCTTCAACCTCTTTTATACAAACTTCTTTTTACACAGACACAGGCATTTCCCCTTTCCAATCTGCAATTTTCTGTTTCCAAATGGATTTTTTGCCGAACGGCATGAAGTAAAATAGAATTTTCAGATATGTACATATTATCATTTTCCAGTAAAAAGCACAAGGTTTTTTCGGAAAATCAAATTATTTTAAGATTTATTTATAAATTTTCGATATATTTTATACTTACGTCATACTTTGCACACAGTTAATCGATATAATATGTCTTGGATAGATGAAAACCACTCTCTATCTCCCCCCTCAAAAAGTAAAGAAGAAGCTGCCGTATGAAAATACAGGCGGCTTTTTCTTTTGTTCTTGCAATTCATATAACCCTCTTTTATAATTATCTCGTAACTGTTCAGTACCCTCACAGGACAGCCGACTGCTGAATAGTTATATTATCCCTATAACAGCAAAAAAGAAAAGAGGTATCTTCTATGAACGAAAAAATCGTAGTAGTTGCACTTGGCCATAGAGCTCTGGGAACCACTCTTCCGGAGCAGAAAGAAGCCACAAAAGTCGCTGCAAAGGCAGTTGCAGATTTAGTTGAAGAAGGAGCAAAGGTTGTCATTTCTCACAGCAATGGTCCACAGGTAGGAATGATCCACACAGCAATGAATGAGTTCGGAAAAGCACACCCGGATTATACGTTCTCTCCCATGTCTGTATGTTCTGCCATGAGCCAGGGCTATATCGGCTATGACCTTCAGAATTCCATACGTGCAGAGCTTCTCTCAAGAGGCATTTATAAACCCGTAAGCACAGTCCTCACTCAGGTTGTGATTGACCCTTACGACGATGCTTTTGCAGAACCGGAGAAAATCATCGGACGTGTATTAAACGAAGAAGAGGCGGAAGTTGAAGAAGAAAAAGGAAACTTTGTCACCCCATGTGAGGGAGGTTACCGCAGAATCCTTGCAGCGCCAAGACCTCAGCGCATTGTGGAATTTGAGACAATCCGCACACTTACAGATGCAGGACAGGTAGTCATTGCAGCCGGAGGAGGCGGTATTCCTGTTCTGGAACAGGGTATTCAGCTTCACGGAGCAAGCGCTATTATTGAAAAAGACCTGGCAGCAGGACTTATGGCAGAGGAGTTAAACGCAGATACCCTGATGATTCTTACAAGCGTAGAAAAAGTCAGCCTGAATCTCGGAAAAGACAATGAAGAATTTCTCGATACCATTTCCGTACAACAGGCTCAGGAATATATGGAAGCAAATCAGTTTGCACCAGGCTCCATGCTTCCAAAATTCGAAGCCGGAATTTCCTTTATTGAAAAAGGAGAGGGAAGACGTACGATTATCACAGATCTTTCTCATGCCAAAGACGGATATCTTGAAAAAACAGGCACTATTATAAAATAAAATTTTGCTTCAAAAACAGCTTCTGATCAGAAAATATCAAAAGACGGGATATGCATACGAAATGCTCTCCCGTCTTTTTCTTTACTGTATTTACATTGATTTTCTTTCTGCAATCTCTGCCATTTTTGCCTCATTGAGACGTGTATCTCCATGTACACGGCTGTAGGAAAGATAGCCGTTCATACGGTCAATTTTTGTAAGATTGCTGGAACCGCATACAGGACATACGTCCATCTCAAGTTCCTCATGTCCACAATCATCACAGTATGCAAGTGAAAGATTCACTCCCTCATAATATCCAAGAGCCATAGCTCTTCGAATCAGAGTGCGAATTGCCTCTCTGTTATAGCTAATTGGATAACGCACATACTGGATTTTTCCTCCATTGCAAAGCTCCCAGAAACGTCCCTCCAGATCTTGTTTTTCAATAGGAGTAACATCTTCTGTTACGTGGCAGTGGAAACTGTTGCTCACATACGGACGATCGGAAACTCCTTCTACAATGCCATACATTTTACGGAACTGCTCTACCTGAAGACCACAAAGACTCTCTGCCGGAGTTCCATAAATCGCATAAAGATAACCGTCCTCTTTCTTAAACTGGTTGACTTTGTCGTTGATGTAACGAAGGACCTCAAGGGCAAACTCTCCATCCTCTGTGATAGATTTTCCATTATAAAGCTCCTGAAGCTCGTTTAAAGCTGTAATTCCGAAAGAAGCCGTCATCGGTTTTAAAATCTTTCCGATTTTTTCGTGCGGTTTTAAATGACCGCCGTAAAATCCTCCCTCACAATACGCAAGAGGATTGGTAGATGCACGCATCTGTCCCAGGTATTCGTAAGTACGAATATGAAGGCTTCGGATCATCTCCAGATAAAAATCAAGCACTTCATAAAAATCACGGTTTTCTGCGCGGGCCTTTGCAAGAATCATGGGAAGATGAAGGCTGACTGCTCCCACATTAAATCTTCCCACAAAAACAGGAACATCATTCTCATCTGCCGGCTCCATACCTCCGCGCTCATACCAAGGGCTTAAAAATGCGCGGCAGCCCATAGGACTGATTACTTTTTTATATTTTTTGTACATGCTGGAAATATATCCCTCTCCTGACATGGAAAGCCAGTCAGGATACATGGTTTTTGCAGAACAATCTACACCAACCTCAAATACGTCTTCACAGCATTTTCCTTTTCCGTGAATATTTTCATCATATAAAAATACAATCTTCGGGAAAAGAACCGGCTTCTTTCTGCCCTCTCTGCCCTGTCCACCTTGATGAACCTGTAAAAGAGAAATGCTGCACATTTTCTCAAACTGCTCTGTTCCAAGACCAAGTGTCACAGTGACAAATGGATAATCTCCTCTGGAAGAACCGACTGTATTTAATTTATACTCAATTCCCTGCCAGCCCTGGTCGTAGTCACGGCGAACCTTATCAAGGGCATATTCAATGGCTTTCTCTTCTCTTCCGCTCCAGCTCTCATCAGAATATTTCATAAATTCCTGAATATATCTGTCGTAGCTTTTCTGCGCATAAGGAGCAAGAATCTTATCTACCTCGGGAACAGTAAAACCGCCGTACTGCTGGGCTGCTGTACTCAGAATAATATCGCCCATAACGTCAAAAGCAGTATCCAGTGTTTTCGGCTCGTTATACCACACATTCCCCATCTCGAAACCACCACTTAAAACAGAAGCCACATCAAAAAGACAGCAGTTCATAGTATCAAGACGGGCAGACTGGTCATGGATATAAATATAACCGTCTTTACATGCCTGAAGCTCATTCCGGTTCATAAAGAATTTACGGTAAAGTTCCTTATTCAGTTCATTAAAAATCAGACTTCTCTTTGTGGCAACCAGAGCGCTGTCTGTATTTGCATTGCTCTTGTCCCCAATATAGCGGATTGCCTGACTTTTTGTATACACATCGTCCATCATATGGATAAAATCAAGCTTATAATTCCGGTAATCCCTATAACTTTTTCCAACAGCAGGATTTACACGCTCAAGAGCTCCCTCTACAATATTGTGCATTTCCTGAATCTGAATTTCGTTCTTTCCAAGAGAATCTGCATGCTCCTGTGCAAAACGGCAAATAAAATCTTTCTCCTCATCAGAAAATGTATAAAGTATACGCGCGGCAGATTTATTTACTGCAGCCACGATTTTCAGAGGATTGAATTCCTCCTTCGTCCCATCTTTCTTAATCACATAAATCATACTATTTTTCTCCCAATTACCATATCTAGTTATATTTTTCAATTTTTTTCTTCATCTCACCCATATATGGTGCTTACAAGAGTATAGCATAACCATCTAAAAAAGGGAAGGGGCAAAATTATCTATTTCCTGTACATTCTTTTCAGCACAGGAAGAAGAAGTGCACAAAACACAGAATACACAGGGAAAAGTAAAAAAATCCCGTCCAGAACTTTTCCTCCGATTTCATAAAGAGTAAAATTTGCCGTTCCCTGTGCAAGCTGCAAAAGTCTGTCCGGAAGAAGCCCCAGAATCCCTGCCGCTGCCGGATGATTGATATTTGACAAAAATGAAGGCAGAAATAACAGTACAAAAGGAAGTACAACTGCCGCTACAGAAGACTTTGTTTTTCCGGATACCAGCATGGTAAGAAACGAAATAAACAGGCAGCCCAGGTATCCCCCGACTGCGCAGAGAATATATTTTTCCATATTTGTCATTTCATAAAAGCTTTTCCATCCGGAAGAATTTGCCTGAATCGGGCAAAAGGCTCCGTCTGCACCAAGATAAAGAAGAACTGCTCCCGTATATAAAAGCACTGTGCACCAGTATATGCCCGTGACAATATAAAAACAAGCCTTGACTTTTGCAGAAACTGCCTTATTCTTTCCGTACATAGAAGAAAACAGAATACTGTCTGCTTTCCACTGAAATTCTCTTGCAAAAATTCCGGAAATCAGGTATCCCAGCACAAGCATTAGTATCATAAGAATTGTAGGAAAATAAAGAAAAAGCTGCTTCCAGCCCTCTACGTAATCGTAAAAAAACGGTGTTTGAAGGCTTTCGTATTTCTTTATCAGATATTCTTTTTCTGTTTCTGAAAAAAGCGCCTTTCCTTCTCCCGAAAGCCATTCTTTTAAAAGAACAATTCTGTTTTCATAAAATTTAGACGCATCTTCCGGCTTTAAGCTATCTGCCCTGAAATAATTATAATCTCGAAATCCTTCTGCATATGCGTAATTTAAAAGATTTCTGATTTCCTGAAATCCCTGCTTTTTATGAAACGCCTTATCATTCTCCTGAAAATCATCAGACTGTGCCTCCGGAGTCTGCGAAATTTTATTATTTTCCTCAATAACCTTTCGAATTTTTGCCTCGTCAAGAGGCCCCGACCACTTCTTTTGCTCTTCCCTTAATTTTTTCACTGCCTGAAATCCCGTTTCTGTTTCTCCTGATTCATTCACATAAGAAATATTTCCTGCAAAAAGACATACGACGCACAGGAGCACTGCAAGAAGAGCCACTGCAATCTGATTTCCTCTTCTTAAAAATACTTTCTTTATCTCAAATTTCACCATCTTACTCACCTGCCCTTCTTCCAAAATAATAGAGAAATACATCTTCCAGATTTGCCGTCACCAAAGCGGCATCATCCCGGGGCTTTTCCTCTGAAAGAACACGGAGCTTTGTCTTTCCCTCCAATCTCCTGATATTGGAAATCTTATAATTTTTTATAAAAAACTCCGCTTCCTTTCCATTTACCGTACACTCCCACACCCCTGCCGTGAGACAGGAAGTCAGTTCTTCCACTGTCCCTGTCCTTTTAATTTCTCCCTCCTTCATAAGAAAAACGGAATCTGCAATATACTCTATATCTGATACAATATGTGTAGATAAAAGCACAAGGCGATTTTGAGAAAGCTCGCTCAGCAGGCTTCGAAAACGAATTCGTTCGTTCGGGTCAAGCCCTGCTGTAGGCTCATCCAGAATTAGAATCTTCGGATCATTCAACATTGCCTGGGCTATCCCCACTCTTCTTTTCATACCTCCGGAAAGGCGCTTCATTTTTTTGTTTTTTTCCCGTGAAAGTCCCACCTGTTTTATCAAAAGCTCTGCTCTTTTTTTCGCTTCCGCAGGACGTAAACCTTTAACTGAACTGATATACAGAAGATAATCCCACACTGTAAAGTCGGGATAATATCCAAACTCCTGGGGCAAATACCCGAGAAGCTTTCGATAATCTCCGTCCATAGAAAAAATATCTTTTCCATTATAAGTAATTTTTCCTTCTGTAGGAGAAAGAAGGGTGCAAAGCATTCGCATCATCGTTGTTTTTCCCGAACCATTGATTCCGAGAAGCCCGTAAACCCCCTCTTTCATCACACATGATACATTGTTTACTGCATTCGTACTCTGAAAACTCTTTGAAACATTTTCCATTTTCAGCTCCATAACATCTGACCCTCCCATATTTGTCTCCATTTTTTCTGTCCTCTGCCTATACAGTAAAAAAGATACAGAACAGAGCTTATAAAAATCACAGCCCACACCGGTTTTGTCACAGCCTCATAAATCTGTTTCTGCAAAAGAAACAGAAACCACACAGCATCCCATATCATACATAGAAAAACAGAAAATACTTCCGAACCTGTTTTTCTGCTGTATAATGTGCCAAAACAAATGCAGCAGCTAATATTAAAGGGAATAAAAAACTGCACCACTGCCTCCCATAAAGTCAGTCTCCCGGAAAAGGAAGCTGCCGCAAAAAAAATCCCGAGAAGGAATCCATCTGCCAAGGCAAACGCCATAAGCCTTGCCGCGTATACCTGCCGCAGAGTATAAAACGTTGTTCCTTCAATTTCCATTGCTCCTGTGTTGCGATTTTTCCAGAGCTCCGGCATAATCAACACTGCGAAAAGAGAGGCCGCCATTCCCATTCCTTTTTTTACATATTCTCCGCTCTCTGTATATACAAGGAACCACCAAAGCCCCATAAGAACCGCCGCCTGTAAAATCCACCATCTTTTTTGAATATATCTGCTTTGCTCATAAAGAAATTCAAAAGATGACAAACTCCGCTTCTGTTCTCCTTCATAAAACGCCTCCTTTGCTGCCTGAACCGCCTTTTTTTCTTTTTCCTCACTTATCTTCAGCTCTTTTATGCTTTTGATATAATTTCTTATTTCCTTCTCATCTCTTCTCACGATTTTCCCCTCCCTTCAATTCCTTCGCCAGAAGCTCTCTCACACGTCTAATCCTGTATTTTACAAGAGAAAGACTGATTCCTGCAATTTTTGCAATCT